>JAYEKX010000001.1:0-17480 GCA_034716875.1 Candidatus Altarchaeota archaeon
AAAAGCAAGGGGTGTGAACTCGGTTATAAATGCATGGCAGATGGTGAATGCATACATTTCTCAGTCCCCGTGCAGGAGTATTGCAATACCGCTTATAGAGAACATGGTTTATTCTATAACCCCAGTGATCCCGGAGCCTGTGAAAAAGTAGGTAAGGTATGTTCAAAAATAGATGATAGATGTGATGCTTTATCAAACAAAACACCAATAGAAGGTAAAATAAAGGATAAATGCATAACACTGAAGCATATGTGTCTTCAATGCCAGGGGGATTGTAAGCTCAGGAAGAATGTGGGGAATATAGAAGGAATAATTTATGGTATTGCTGCAGGCATTGCCATTTTAATGCTAACTATTAACGGGATAAGGCTGCTTACTTCAGACGACTCTACTACCAGAGACAACGCCAAAAAATCAATAATATACGTCATCCTTTCGTTACTTATAATAGTAATAGCAGTAAAATTCATAGAGTATGTGTGGATTTCCCTTACATAGAATAGACTATCCAGTCGTCTTGGGGGAGAATCTTTTAACATACTTCTCTCCGAATTCCTCTCTCTTCTTTTTCCTGGTATCTACATAAACATCAACCATATTCTGGGGACCCTCCTCTGCTTTAATTATAATGCTTCCCACACACAATTTCTTACCCATATCCCTCTTGGGATTGATTACTAGGGGGATTATTTTTTCCTCACCTCTCCCCAACCTGAACCTATTCTTGCCGTAGGTTATCATTATCCCTTTCGACAGCAGGTCTTCATCAAATATCACGACTTTGGAGAGGATGGAGTTTCCTTCGTTTCTTACAGCAATCTCCACCCTGCCAGTCTCACCCGGGAGAACATTTACAACAAGAAGGGGTGATTCTCCTCCAGAAGGAAGTGTTACGGTGAGCATGGCCCTCTTCCCAGGAACTGCCCTTGATAGGCGAGAGGGTATCTTGCTCCTCATTGAGGGCCTTACCTTCCCTTTGTCTGCCGTCCCGGATATTCTTGGTTTGATATAACCTGCGCCCGCCTTCCCTGAAACAACCCTGAACCCGTATCTCTCCCTGACAAATTCCTCCAGAGACATCCCTCTCTTTTCTGCACCATGAATAAGTGAATTATAAAGCCTTTTATTTTTTTGGATTTCCTCCAGGAGTATCTCACCCCGCATATCCGCCATATCCTGTAAGGTGGGTTTAATTTCCTCTTCAGGCAGATGTCCTTCCTCAGGTACAGCCGCATAACCATGCAAGCCAACCGCCGCCGTTGGTTCCTCCACACGCTCTTCTTCCTCCTCCTCTTCCTCAATCCCTTCTTCCCCCCCGCTTTTTATCTCCACCACCCCAAGTAACCCTGCAAGAGACGCTAATGGCTGAATTAAAACCATTGATAAGTAGAATGCACTGAACCAATTCATTAATCCAAATATGATTAAAGGTGAGGCTATCAAAAACAGGGTTCCTGATATGTTTACTATATCAGCAATCTCAGGTATATTTACAAGAATAGCATCCCCACCCACTGCAGTGACCACAAGGGCTATGGCATAACCAACAGGTAGGAAAACCCAGAAGAATAACTGTGTCAGAAGCATCCTGCCCATTCTTCGGGTGGGATAAAAAATAGAGAGAAATACCGCAACAGGGAATACCATCGCCAACAGAATTACCATGAGATACCTTATCACGAGAACACCAAATATACCAACAGCTGTTGTAATCGCCAGCAACATAAAGGGGATGCTGGCAGCTATATCAAGTATCATTAGTCTCATCATATGCGTCTTGAAGTAATCTATAGTGGCTTTATGCATAGCGGTGAGGTCTCCGGAGTATTGGGCCAGTATCTCTGACGTTAATGCATTAGAAACCTGAAGCAGTAACTTAACTATTTCCACCGACAGAGAAATGAGAACCACACCAATTACCAGACTCAGAAACATGGACTTGGCACTTGCCCTCCCCCTTGCCGATCCCGAGAAAAAGATCAGGTAGAGGCCGGTTGTGATTAAGGCCATGATATACACCGGCTCCAGAATGATAATAAAGAAATTTATAAAACCCCGGATGGGGGCGGCATCTATAGGAGGGTCGTCAACCAAAAATCCGGCAATATTATCCTGAGTGATATCTCTTAGCTCATTTATTCTATTGGTGACCATGAAGGTATAAATCACCCTTCTTACAAATTCTGTGAGGGATTTTCCAATAGTGTCTGCTATAGACTTCAGGAATTCATCAAACCGTATTTCTGTTCCCCCCAGTTCTGCCACTACCACTGTTGTTAATGAAAGGAGTATTACCCCGGTTAATAAGAGTTTCATCAAAATTTTATGTCTAGGACCCGAATCAGCGATAAAATCGCTGATTGGGCACAAAAATTTTGTTTTAGAAACAAAATTTTTCTTGTAAAATTTTATGACACAAAATTTTTGTTTCTGAAACAAAAATTTTCTTGTTTTCATTTTTATCTTTGAACACCCCCCTTTAGTTTCGTATACTCCTCCTCATCCATCCCCCCCATCCTCCCGAAGTATGATGTTGCCAGTGCCATCGGATGAACGATAATTGCGGCGACAATACCCGAACCAGCCATCCAGTTCGTTATGCCTAATGTTATGAGGGGAGCCAACATAAGCAGTAGGAATCCAGCCAATACGATGAATACATTCATATCCGGAACCGGAGACACCAACACGGTGGAGTATCCTATCCAGGTCACAATCAGCACCAAGGCATCAATAACCGGTACAAATGCCCAGATGATAGTCTGCTTCAGCAGTATTGATCCCACGCCCCTTGTGGGGTATAATGAATATAACAGGATAGTGAATGGGAAAAACGCCGTAAGTAGTATGATCATAAAATACCTTGCTGCCAGGATTATCAATGCCCCGACAGGGAGTATTAAGGGGAGCACTAAGAATGGTGCCCCAACCACAGACTCAAAGAAGGTTAAGGTAAAGAAGTAGTTGGTAAAGAATACTATAGGGATCCTGAAGATATTTGTATCCAAACCAGGGGTAAAGGATAGGATGAGAGATGCTATGGCGTGGGGTATCTGGAGGATAAACTGCATTAGAGGCAGTGTCAAGGTAATAACGCCCAGACCGATTATCAGACCTAGGAGGGTGGATTTCGCCCTAGCCCGTCCTTCAGGGGATGTTGAGAGAAAGATGAAGTATATCCCGCTGATCAGGACAGCAGTCCCATATACTGGTTGTAGTAGATATATAAAGTAATTCAATAGATTGATAACTGCCGCATCCTGGAGGGGGGGATCCATAAGTATTAAGCCTATGATTTGTTTACAGAAGAAGTCCATTAAGGCATCGATCTTATCCGAGACCTGATGATAAAAAGACATCCTCCTACTAAGTTCCATCCACATCTTAGGGTGTTCTGCCTTCATCTCCCCGGTTATATTCATTACATCATCTGTATATTCAGGGGGTAATTGAGCATGGACTGAGGTGATGCCCAGTAAGACGGCTACTATAAGTATTATGACTGGTTTAATGTTGTTTTTCATTTTTTATTGTATTATAAAGTATAGATGCTGTTGTAATGTGGTCTGGGGGGTTGTAGACAAGAAAAATCGTCTCAAAGACGATTTTTGTGCAACAAATTTCCCGAAAATTTGTGCACACAAAATCCGTCAAACGGATTTTCTTGTGTCCAAAAATTTGCTTTACAAATTTTTTGGATCAACCTTTCTGAAGGTTGATGTCAACGTAAAAACCCCCTGAATAATCCCACCACCACAAGGGGCGTTAGCATTAACATGATTAACCCGGTGATTTCCATTATGAAGATGAAAGCCTCAGGGATACTGACGGTGGCAATGGAATCCGTAATATTTATCCCTATGGCTACAGTAATAAGTATCAACGCCATAGCCGCCTGCGCCAGCGTCCAGAGGACTGTCTGCTCCATCAATAATCTACCTATTGTTCTGGTTGGAAGAAATGAATACAATAGTAGGGTGAGTGGGAAAACAGCCGCTAATACCGCCAGCATGAAATACCTGAGGTTTAAAATCAGTAATGAAGCCTCCAATAGGAAATAGGAGAGTAGGAGGAACGTAAGTCCAGGTCTTTCCACACCACCCAAGGGTCTTGCGGATAAGTCTCTTCCACCAATGATATCCCATGCCAAATCAAGCAGGTACTCTGCAGCATGTATGAAGGGTTTTTCAGCCTCGACTGGAGCATGAGCTAATATGTTCTGTGTAACCGAGTGGGATAATGAGAAAAACAGCAGGAGTACATATGGAGAAACAGAGACGATAGCCATGCTTAGAATCGATAACATAAGGGAGGATTTAGCCTTAGCCCTCTTTCTTGGAGACCCGGAGAAGAAAAGAAGGTATATCCCCAAAAGGATTATTGCCGTTACATACAGCGGCTCCAGAATCCTGATAAATAGATTCATCACCCCTCTGGCGGCTGAAAACTGAAGTGAAGGATTTTCTAGTATTAATCCATCCACATCTCTAAAGACGTCTATCCTATCCTCTATCAATCTCTCATAGTTCTTAGCAACAGCATAACGTCTTGATGCCTCTATGGCTTCCTCAGTTAATGCGTCTACAAAGGCCGACGCCATTGGTGTCAGGACCAGGATTAATAATAAAATCCCATAAATTTTCCGTCTCATGGTAAAAACCTCCTAGCGAAGGATAAGAGTATTAATGGTGAAGTTGTTATCAGGATAAATGCCATAAAACCTGCGATAATAACTAAATCCCCTTCCAGACTCATAAGGGATATGCCAACATTAGCGGTTAGTAGCACTATCGCTACTATCACCTGCATGAATGTCCATACCAGGGTCTGCTCTATCATCGTTCTCCCCATATTTCTGGTGAAACCGAAGGTATATAAAAAGATTGAGGCAGGGAATATCAAGGTAAATAATAGGAGTATCACATAACGAAGGGCTAAAACCATAAATATCCCTAGGACGGATATGAACGCGAGTAAAAGAAATATGTGACCGCCCTCAAGGCTGACCAGTGTCCCACTACTAAATATTAGCATGAGACCGTCAATAGTATCCAAAAATATTTTAGCAGGGTCTACAGGAATCCTTTTCAAGATTTCCTGTGTAAGATCATGAGATGAATTATAAATCAACTGTAGTATAGGTGAGGAAAGAGAAACAAGCACCATGCTGGCAATCAACCGGGGGAATAGAGACCTTACCCTGGCTCTGCCCTTGGGGGATCCCGAGAGGAAGATTAAATAAATGCCGGTAACAAGTATAACCAGGGTATAAAATGGTTGAAGAATTTGGATTAAGGAGTTGATCATGCCGTAAATGAGTTCATGACCCAACGGGGGATTCAATAGTATGAAATCAGGCAGGTCAGTATAGAGGTCTTTTAAGTCGGAAATAACCAGGTTCATAACATTAATAAAGATACTCCTCCATTCCAGCTCCATGCTCTCCTGCTGATAAACCCTTTCCCCCATCACACCTGAGGCTATTGGGGAAAGAAGCAGTATTCCCATTAAAATTATTATCTTTTGTCTCTTGTTTTTCATGGTAAAAAGTTTCTGAAAATACTTACTGTAGCTATGGGGACTACGATTAACATTAAGGCTCCCGAAATCATCACTATGACCCTGATTTCGCTCACAGGGATCAGAGAGATTATGGAGACTATAGAGATTAACGCTATAGCCTCAGTAACCTGAATGGAGGTCCATAGCAGGGTTTGCTCCAGCATACTTCTGCCAATCCCCCGGGTAGGGAGGAATACATAAAGGAATATAGTTAAGGGGAATATCACCACAAAGAGGGTGACTGCAAGGTATCGGATAGTTATAAGGATTAATGATCCAGCGGTGATAAACAGGGAAAGAAATAAGAGAGGTGCTGAAGCCTCAAGAGAAGACCATGAGAAGCTGTGAAACCTTGAGATGAAATAATTCACGGGGTTTAACCCCACATTCACAGGATTCAACACATCCATAGGATTTCCAGGCCATAAAGAGAGTATAGTGGAGGTGAGGACACCCGAAACATATAGTAAGGGATTGATAATGTGGGGGGATAACACCACGAGAACTATGCCAGCAATAATCAATGGAAACATGGATTTTACAGCGGCTCTGCCTGTAGGAGACCCTGAGAAGAATATCAAATAGATTCCAGAAACAATCATCGCCAAGACATACAGTGAACCCAGGATGTAGATAAAATGGTTTATAATACCTAGAATTTCAGGGTTTAGGGGGTCGGGATTCATCAACAGAATATCTGTGAAATGTTCATAGTATACATATCTCATAGACTCCGCTATCCCGGTTACATACTCGGTGAAAACCCTTCTAGACATCAGATCCATGAGTTCTGAAATGAATCCCTCCTCCCCAATAAATGCTAATGCTGTCTGGATGGAGAGGAATAATGCAATCCCTGCAAAAATTAATTTCTTTTTCATTCTCTAATGAATTTCATGTAAAATATTAGGATAAATAATACTATGATCAAGAGGATTAGGTAATCCATGTAACGTGTAGCACAATCCGGGTCCCTCTCTCTTGGGCAGTCGGGGTCACAGACTCCATCCCCTATTTTATCGCAGTAACCATCGGAAGAACCCGAGGGACAATCCTTAGGGCAGTTTAAGTAATTTTCTATACCCAGCTCGCAGATGGTGTCTTTATTACATACACAATCCACGTCTTCCTTACGGGAACAATCAGGATCACAGACTCCGTCTTTTACTTTATCACAATACTTATCCATACCCCCTGAGGGGCAGTCACCAGGGCAGTTTAGATAATCCTCCCTGAGTTCACAGAGCCCGTTCCTGATACAGACCTCAAACACCGTTATCTCCACTGAATCATTCACTGTAATACTATCAGCATCGGTAACCTCTAAGTCAATAGTGTGAATCCCAGAGGGTATGGCATCTATCTTATCAATCACCACCCCATCTAATCTCCATACATAGACGTAAGGTTTTTTACCCCCGACATAGATGTGATCAGATTAACTGAATCACCCTCCCGGTAGGTCTCATCACCCCCAGGCGATACTATAGATATCCTGAGAGGGATTTCTGCAGAACGGGCTACAGCAATAAATGTTTCGTCTCTCGCAGTCCTACCCATACGATCCACAGCCGTGAAGGTGATTTCATGGGTTCCAACAGAAAGCTTGGTTGAAAAATTCATACCACCACCTATAAAACCGTCCATGCTTGAAACCCATCCACAAGAGTAAGGCCCTATACCCCCAGTCACTAAGGCCTGGAAAGTAACATTACTATTCAGGTAGGTCTCTTCCGGAGGGGGTGATTTAATCCTAACCCTTAAGGGATGGGGTTCAACAATCAGGGATATATTATCGACAGATGTATAGCTGGTTGTCCCCTCATAATCAACTTTCGTAACACTAAAAGCAATCCTATGCCTCCCGTGAGATAGGCTATTACTTGCAAAAAACCGGGTATTACTTAAAACCCCATCCCTGCTTGAAACCCAGGAATAGCTATAAGTCCACCATTCACCAGTAGATATGCTTTCATCACTCACACCCTCAAAATGTATGCCCTCCCCCTCCATAAACCTCCCCCCATCACGAGGAGAATTAATCACTGCTGTGAAAACCCCCGACCCCTTAGGGTATAAACCCAACCCCAAAATATTTGATCCCGGACATACAGGACATACCCGAGCATCCACCACATACGCAACCAAACATACAAACACCAATACCAACACCTTCATTGACTTCATTTCCTCCCCCCAAGTTCATCCCAACACAACCTTTTCTTTTTTTCCAAAAAAAAAGATGTGGCTGACCTCCGGTCAGACACACACCAAATTTTTTTTGAAAAAATTTTATGTGAAACGTTGACGAAAAGAAAAAAACCATGTAATGACTTCATTTCCTCCCCCTAAGTTCATTCCACATGCTATATGGATCCAACCTGCCCTCCCTAAACCATTTATATGAAAACGCCAGGAGCACTAGGATTATTACCATTAAGAGAACGTCTGGGGATAAAAACCACCATAACATGCTCAGATTAGAGACACTCAGATAAAATACTTCCTCAGCCTGCGCATACTCGCTTTCATACATCAGTCTGATATTGGTGTCTCTCGGTCCAATCTGGAATTCAAACCTTGCATTACCCTCACCATCGGTGGTTAACACTTCAGATATATCATATCCCACAGCCTCCACAGTTATTTCCTCATCGGGTATACCCTGACTGGTAAAAGCATCCATCAAAGTTATATTTATCCCAACGGTAGTTCCCTCCGACAGATCATGCCTCCTTGGATCCACGGTATACAGGATCTCCACAGGATTCATCATAGTGACATTAACATAGAGATTCCCCTCCTTCCTTTCCGGTAGCAAAGAAAAGGTCTGATTACCGGTATCGTCCCTGAAGTGTACAAACACGGTTATATTAGCGTTTTCCATATCTCTTACATCCAGGGGGTAGGGGAAGGACATTGCAGTGAAGTTAAGCATGTATACGCTCTGTATCTCCTCAGATGCCTCTTCTTCGCTAAACAACCATTCAGCTATATTTAATGCATACAGGTAGTTGTCACAATCCACTGAATCGATAAATCGATACACGGAACTATCAAAGACTATTCTGCCGGCATCGCCGGTAGAATCCATAACCATTATATAAGGATACTCCACCCCGGACACACTAACTGTGGCTATGATATCAATCCAGGGGTTAGAGGTTGTGAGATTCACGTCATCCCTGCTGGATAAATCAACTACATAATCCAAGACAGGGTGTGTGATAAAAACATCAGGAGTGATACAACCAGCAACACCAGTAGATAACGTATTTCCCATGTTTACATTGAATCTGTCTGCGATGGTATTTCTTCCAGAGAGCAGGACACCCCGCCCGCTATTATGGTGATTGACTACGGCATTAATCTCCGACTCATTTAGTTTAGTATTCCCATCAACATCCATAAACCAGAGCTGACTGTAGTTCAATAGCAGCTCAGGGGTTATAGCACACTCATCCCTCCCAATAATATCCACCAAATAGCCCTCCTCATTTTCAAGACGGTTTTTCAGTTCCACAGGTTCATCCCCTGTGGTATAAATCAGTATCCTGAAGATCGCTTCAGATGATATCTTCTGGCTGGTGAAGTGAATAACATTACCCGCCAGATCCCCGGTAAAGAGGAGGTTGGGACCCGCATGCTTTAAGGCCCGTACGTCATCTGTCTCCATAGTGATTAAGTCAACGAAATCATAGTAATCATGTTCTTCCTCATGGAATGTCCTGTCTGATACACAGGGCGTTTTATAGCTGTGGCCCTCAGGGGGCATACACACGCAGTCATCCCTCTTACCTTCCGGGCAGGTCACATCGGTTATATCATCCCCCGGGCAGGTGCAGTCTAAGGGACATATCTTCCTGCACTGCTCAGGGTAATTGAATTCAGGATTTTCATAGCCGTAACTATCCTCAAAGGTGTATGTTTTTTTCTTGGATCCCAAAGAGGTTTCCTTCCGGTATAACTCATGTTTTACAGGATAAATCAATGAGAAGTAGTCTATTGAGGAGTTGCCTATGTTTAAAGTAAATCTATTTAATATATCGGGCTTAATGGTGAGGTTTATCAAACCCCTGCTTCTTATCAACCCCTCTTTAGTATTCCATAACTTTCCGGTAATATTGATTTCCACATCCTTCAGGATATCTTCATGGATTACAGGGGTTGTATCTGCAGCACAGGAAAGGGAGAGTGATTCCCCCATACTCTTGGAGACATCACTAACAAGAACCACGTTATTAACCTTATTTGCGAGTTCTGCATAGATATCCACCAGGAGCATATCACATGACATCTTATAGAATTTTCCGCCGGTTATTTGAGCTATATCCTGGAGGGTTTCCTCATCTGCTTCATCTCCAAGGGCTACGGTATGGATAGTAATTCCATCACCGGCAGCAAGACCTGCTGCCTCTTTCGCAAGTAAGCCTGTAATATGGGATTTAGTAGTCTCCTCCCCGTCAGACATCAAAATCATTGTCTTATTTGCGGGTGTCTGCGCCCCGAGGAGCTCTCTGCCCCTGTCTATGCCACAGGCAATGCAGGTCCACATGCTGGGTTTATAGGTCTTGTTTATCTGATCATATAATGCATCAGCATTATCTGTCAACTGCATCCAGGAGATGATACATCCACTGATGCATTGAGGTGGGTTTAAGGTAGAACCCTGGTCGCCGCTAAAGGCTACCAGCCCCACTTCATTCCCTTGGTTAATAGAGATATTGATAAACCCGGTGGTTGCCTCTTTAAGTGCAACGATCTTGTCTTGAACTATATCAATAGTCTTACCTAAAAAATCATCCACGGACAGGGTGGTAGTTAAGGAGCTAAGGGATGTGGTGAATGTCTCATCTATTTCGACTGATAAGTCATCGGCATCTTCGGTGAGATTATAGTCCAACATGATATCCTGGACTATATTAAATGGCCGTGTATTATCTATAGGCCTATATGCCAATCGGATGGTGTATTCCCCCAACGCCTCATTCTTGATGAATGATGCACTGCTCACCACAAAAGGTATGTTTCCCGTGCTGATTATTGTTAAGGGGCCATTGCTCAAAAAATCGCGGGTGTAGTAGTAGCTGGTCCTGGAATACAGGGGATGTACAACCCCTATCACAGAATCAGGGATGGTTATCTTCAGGGTGTTGATTACATCGGAGTTAAAGACTCCGTCACCGGGTCCGCAGAGTGCGCAATCCTCCCAGTAGCATGCAGGCTCTCTTTTAAATCCTCCCCCGGCAAATAATGTGCCAGGGCCGGTCCGGGACCAGCCAACCTTGTTTCTATTATCGTTCAGGTAAGGGGTAACGGTAAAGATCTTGGCCCATACTGTTCTGAAGAGCTTATTGTCGTGGCTGTATGAACAGTACGCCTCCGGAGTATGCGTAACATCCGGCATCAATGCCAGATCCGGCATCTCAGTCACATCCACATTCAAGTTCCAGTTATAGATAGCATCCACGTAGTTTTCATCTATTTTATCCAGACCCCTGAGGGTCATATCATCAAGGGATTTTGTAGTGAATGAATACCAGGGGTAGGCTATATTGGATGTAGGAAGAATGGATTTCTGGTGGCACCAGGCAGTATCCCTGAGTGGTGTTTTATGGCACTGCAGGTAATCTGCATAAGGTCTTTCGTACATGGATTCATATTTTTTATATATGCATTCAGTATAGTTGTAGATGGAGAAACATCTACCGGGGCATGGTAGAAACGGATCTATTGTACAATACCCTTCTTCGTCACAGAGCTGCCTGCATTCGATAGATTCCGGAACCTTATGGAAGCATTCTTTATAGAGTAGGTTGTAGACGGCATTTGAATAATTCAGGGAGTCCACTATAACGATGCTCTTAGTTTCATCTTTGGTTCTCACCAGTTCCTCAGCAAGGAAATACTTGTCTTCATATCTCACAACATGGGAGGTCTTGTTAAAGCAGGCGTGGTATAAACCGTAGCCAGTCATATCACTATAACAGTAGGGATGGGGGTTAGCGAACCCGCTGGTTGGGTATATGTCAAGGACTGTACCATCATCTATCTTCAGTTTATAGGCATTATGGGATTCCCTGCAGATAACCCACATATTCCTGTTGAAGTCTGATGCCACACCTATGGGGTGAGTTCCAACAGAATATGAAGCTATCAGGTTACAGTCTGTGTCAACCTTGTGCACCTTATTCAGATCAGAATCGGCAGTCCATGCGTTATCGTCTTCATCAACCGCTATGCCCCTTGTACAACTTCCCACATCCTGTTTACACATAACAGCACCGGTCTCCCCATTTATTTTATAGACATTACCAGACCACGCACCACCTAACCAGACATCCCCCTTACTATTTATACCTATGCCATATCCATCACCACCTATACGATAACCCCCCGGAGGGGATACATCAACACCATCGGACATTCTTATCTTGTATAATCGGTCATCCCCGTCATAACGATTGCATATTATCCACAAATGCCCCTTACAGTCTACCACTCCACCGTATGGACCGTCCCCAACCTTAATCGGTGGCTTATCAGGGGGGCATGTGGGATTCTTTGAGTGGTCACCGATGAGGCAGCTACCTGTTTTACCGTCTATCTTCCACACATTATCATCTCCGTAATTTCCAACCCACAGATTCCCGTCGAAGTCCACCACAATCGCTCTCGGACCTTCTCCCACAGGAATCCTTGCTTTAACCTCACATCGCTTACCGTCCATCCAGCTCACATCATTAGAGTGTCGATTTCCCACCCAAGCGTCTCCATTAGGGGATACGGCCGTTCTGGATGGATTATCCCCGATTCCCGGGAAGTTAAACTCACATAAGATGGAGCCATCCAGGGTATCCAGTTTGGCTACAGAATCCATAGCAGAATTCGCTATATATATGTAAGACATGGGTCTTGGGGTTTGCGTTGTCTCGATAAACCAATACTTTCTAACCTCCTGGTTATAGATGAAATCCACCATCTGAAAGGTATGGCCATCCACTAAGCCCACAACTACGCCGTTATTGATGACGTTTTCACAGAGGATGTATGGATGAATGAAGTTAAGGTCTTCAAAGGTGATTTCATCCCCAGGATTAAATAATTTTGTGGAGTAGTTTCCACCCATAACGCTGCCCTCTATTCTCTCGCAGTTAGAGATATTTATCGTTAGATCCACGCAGTAGGGGCAACACTCCACAGGATAACCAGTAAACCCCATCTCCTCTTCATATATCTTCTTTGTCTCTATCCGGGTGGCTATGGTCACATTCCTTTCGGTGTCATCCATGATAATCGGCTCACACTTAGACATTATAATAACTGAAACATTCAGACAGTTCTTCTCCGACATCTGATCGATGGAATCAATAGCCCAGGAGCAGAATTTATACTTCCCGGTTATGGGAAACTCCTTTATGAAGCAGGGTTCTGTCAGGCAGACACAGGAGTCTGAAGAACAGTTCCCTATACCCAGACATTGACATTCGGTTATTACTCCAGTAGATAACTCCTCCAGATAAATCATCTTAACCCCAAGATCATCACCCGCTTCTATGGTAAAATTCACCTTAGCGCCCTTGTATGCCGGATTAGGATCCGCCTCAAAAACAGCTATCTTAGGGGGTTTATCCGAAACAAATGTTATGTCAATACATTCCTGGGGGGATGATTGTCCGGCAGTATCCCTGGCCCAGGAGCAGAATTCAAAGGTTCCTCCAACAGCACTTTGATAGTCTATGCTTTTAGTGCATGTTAAGGGATTACCGACACAGTTTTTAGGTATGGAGGGTGTAGTGGGGGTGGAGAAATATATTTCACTCACCCCCAAATCATCGCCTGCTTCGGCAGTAAGCGTTACTATATCACCTATCAGAACTATGGTCTCACTGGCATAGAAATCCGTGATCACTGGAGGATTGTCGGATTGGGCAAAAACATGGGGATAAAAAAGAGTAATAATAGATAAAAACACTATACTTATTAATATGACCCTCATTATCACTTTCATCTTTTAATCTTACAACCAAAGAATTTTAGTTATATCTTTATCGGTTTAAAATAAAAATAACAAGATGACCCCCAAGAATATTAAAAACAATATTTTAATTCTTCTCGCCGGGGCGATACTCACCCAGACAGTAATTGCCGGTGGAGGGAATACCAAAACAGCCTACGCTTTACCTGTGTTTATAGGTAATCTAACGTGCATGCTGTTATGGATTGCACCAATTATATTAACGTTATTGATTGTTATCGGTGGTTTCTTTTATATGCTCGGCGGTCCAGTGAAAAAGAATCAGGGTAAAAAGATAATTGTCAACGCCATAATCGGCTTCATCATCATTGTGGGATTAATCAGCTTAAGCACCGTAATTTCTCCAGAAATTGATATGAGTGAGTGCTTAGGCAATGCCCCGATAAGGAATAAAGACCCGGTAGCAGATGCCAGGGTTAGCTACAAATCAAGCCACATAACATATAAATTTGCCCACATCACAATAGGTAATACGGCATATTTCGACGGCTCAGGATCCTATGACCCGGATGGTAGCATAGTAGGATATAAATGGGATTTTGGGGATGGAACCATATTAACCGGGGAAACCCCGGAACATACTTATGCTCTGGAGGGAACCTATTACGTTATCTTAAATGTGGAGGATAATGAGGGGGTGATTTCAGTCCCAAGCACGGTTATAGTTATAGTTAACCCACCTATTGAAGTACATGTGGGGGGACAAGAATGATGAAGAAGATAATTATGTTATTCATTGTATTTAGTCTGACAAACATTACGGAGGGAGGGGATACGATAATAACATCGGAGGGTAGAAACTATATAGTATATAAACCCGGGGAAACCCTGACCTTCATCGGTCATGCCAGATACGGAACCCCCTGTTATGGAGAACCACACTATCTGTATAAATGGGAATCCAATAATACAGGAATTATTGGAAACACTAAGAGATTCACTATTAATGCTACAGACCCTAGGATAACGCCATGGGGCGAGTCACTTCCCATCCATCATAACATCACCCTCACAGTAGAGGATTGTATGGGGGCAAAAGCTACAGACTACATAGAGCTGGTGGTAGTTCATCCGCTGAAGGCGGAAATACTTTACCCGGTAAATGGAACAAGCTTTGATTGTCTGATAAATCTCACAAGTAATGTCTCGGGTGGCTTACCCCCCTACAGGGTTAAATGGAAATCCCATAAAGACGGTATGATCGATGAATATTTAAGAGAGGAGAGTGGTGAGGTGTACAGCACAGTAACGACACCTCCACTGCTGTTGCCATTATCCAGCGGTGTTCATAACCTAACATTGTATGTTAAGGATTCCCTGGGATTAACTGCCTTTGATGAAATAAATGATATTAATATAGCATGGTGTTGTGCCATTAACGCTACCTGTAAATGGTATTGGCCAGCACATAAAGGTAAAAAAGTATGTATCGGCAATGAAGAAGGCTATGCCTGTGACATATATGAAGTATGTCACCCACGGCTTTGGGAGAAGGCTAGAAAGGCAGTCTACTGTTGCAAGAATAATTGTTCCGGAGGTTGTCACGAGTACTGTAAAGATGCTTATAATTCAGGAGCTGTGTTGGGATCAACCCAGGATGGATTAAAGAAATGCGCCGGCCTCTACCTGGTATATGGATTCGGTCCCGCAGCCGAGTTTATGGAGGACTATTTCTGGCCAGAACGCGCCTGTGACGAAGACGAGGAATCTCTCTCAACCTGTTGTACTGAAGATCTCGGAACATGCAGGTGTAGCTGGCATAGATACAATAAGAATGTGCTGGCGCTTCCCTGCACAGGTTATGTATCTCATAGTTCCTTGGGATGGCGAAGTGATGTGGCTATGAACAAGAACACCTGTAAAGCTTCAGACCTCCCAGCCCATGTAAGCATACTTGATGAGGATGAGGGTGGCCTGCATACTGGAACCTGTGTTGATTACTCCGGTGCCTTAACAACCATGCTTAGAATCGTGGGCTATAAACCGGATGAAGTGTACTCCGTGGTTGGACCCGGGCATAGCTACAACCTGATTAAATTCCCAGGTGCAGCTAAATGGAATATAGTGGATACCACAGGGAATTATGCCGAACCCTATAACCCCTTTGGGTTACCAACCACAGGGTATGGTGCCCAATATTGTTTATATGATGACCAGAACTATTGCCCGGGTTGTGTTGGAGCTACCTGCCCAGGCGGCGGCTGTGTTGATACCTGGCCAAGATGCTGTAGAAATGATGTTAGTATATTCCCATGCCCCAGCCAGATGGAGGTGTATGGATGTTGAATGGTGATTAAAGATGAAGAGAGTAATGATTTTATTAACCCTAATTTTTTTATTGAATAGTGTAATTGCAGAGGAAGAAATAGAAATTACAAAAACTGCGGTGGAAAAGATAAAGATTGGTGAAATCCTGGCCGTAACCATAAAGGTGAGAAACAACTTGGATGAATCAATATCCATAGATCTGCAGGAGACTATTGGGCTGGCTGAACCAATAGACATGCCAGAAATTCAAGCTAAAGTAGAGCCGGTAATTCCGAAAAATAAATCCAGCCCAATATTCTGGTTTCCCACATATTATAAATGGAAATTCAGATTGGAACCGGATACAGAAAAATCCATAACCTATAAGATAAAACCCCTGAATCCAGGCAGGTTTGTGATAGGACCGACAAAGGCTTATACCCCCAGAGGGGTATATCGCTCTAATCCACTAGTTATAGTGGTTAAATGTAACGCCAACAAGGTTTGTGAGGGGGGATTGAATGAAAACTCCATCAACTGCCCTGAAGACTGCCCCTCCGGATTTGAGGATGCCATCTGTAATCCCGTAGAGGATGGAGTCTGTGATCCTGACTGCCCAGCCGGCTTAGATTTAGACTGCATAAAATCTGTATGTGGAGACGGTAGATGCGAGGAACTGAAAGGGGAAGATCACAAGAATTGCCCACAGGATTGTCCCAAACCGGTTATCTGTGGTGATGGCACCTGTGAAAAAGAGGAAACCTATAAAAATTGCCCACAGGATTGCCCATCCGGATCAAGGGATAACTACTGCGACTCTATAGCAGACGGAATCTGTGACCCCGACTGCCCCCCTAAGGTGGACCCGGATTGCCCTGGAGCATGTGGAAACAGGGTCTGTGACTACATGGAGGGAGAAAACTATATCTATTGCCCTAAAGACTGCCCCTCCGGCTCATCCGATGGTTACTGCGATGGATTAGATGATGGAGTCTGTGACCCCGACTGCAACCCCAAAAGTGATGTGGACTGTAAAAAAACAAACCCGTGGACCTACATAAGCCTATTTATTGTGATAATTGTCATTGTTTTCATAGTATACAGGAAACTGAAGAGGTAATAGGGAATGAAAGAAAAAACCATTATCTTGATATTATTAATTCTTTTAGCAACAGCAGGAGCTAAGGGTCCGGAGGAGGTGAAGGCGGAATGGAATCAAATAATATGCATTGTCCTTAGACTCATACAATTCGTGGCAGCAGGAATCGCCGCCTTAGTAATAATTCTTGCCGGGGTGAAATTCATGGCCTCCGAGAATCTGGAGGAAAGGGGTGATGCAAAGAGGATGCTGATACAGGTCGTCTTTGGATTGATTATCATCATAATAGCGGTTCAATTAGTCAATTATTTAGTCACAGGCTCAAGGGTGGAGAGATTCAGCCTGAGTGCATGTGACTATGCCCCTACAACCACAACAACAATAGCAGGGACTACCACCACTACAACTCCAGGGGCTACTACTACCACAGTTCCAGGGGCTACCACTACTACCACTCCAAGCCCATCCACAACTACGACAACAACTTCATCAACCACAACCTCAACTATTCCGGGAACGGATCCGGTACTATGT
>JAYEKX010000001.1:17580-21300 GCA_034716875.1 Candidatus Altarchaeota archaeon
TCCAGGGGCTACTACTACCACAGTTCCAGGGGCTACCACTACTACCACTCCAAGCCCATCCACAACTACGACAACAACTTCATCAACCACAACCTCAACTATTCCGGGAACGGATCCGGTACTATGTCAAAATGCACAAAATGAAGGCAGCTGTGATGACCTCAACCTAATCTGGCCAGGTTATAGGGATGATTGTTGTGATGAACACGGACTCTGTTGTTGAAAAAAACAACAGGTTCTTATACCTAAAGCAACAAAGTATAATAAGTATAGGGGTTAGATAAGATGGTAAATAAGATAATTATGGGAATCGTAATCTTAGGGATTCTTGTTGTGGCAGTATTTCTTTTTATGCCCAGACCCAACGAAGTGGTTGAGGTAACGACAACCACCACATTGATTACTGAAGAGCTCTCTGATTTTCAGATAACTGCATGTAACGCTGCGGATGAAGGAGGTACCTGTGACACTAAACTAACCCAGGTTAACTTAGTAACTAAAGAGGAATGCTGTAAGTATCTGGGTAAATGTTGTTAGTTCATGTTCTGTAATTTTAATTATAAAACAGTTAAAATTTTCAAGGAAAAAAAAATTTGATGTTTCAGGGTGTGGATAATGAAAAGTACTATGAAATCAGGAATAAATTTTTTGGTTACGGCAATTGTTTTTTCTTTATTAAGTAATGCAGCATTAGCATATACTTCAAACACTTGCCCCTATGATGACGACTTCAAGTTTGTATTAAAGAAGGCTATCTCAGGCTATCTCAGAGACCCATCTAATGCTGCAGTAACACGTGGTGACGTAAATGATTTAATCGGATTCTATTTTGGAACACCCGATACTGCAACCGCAGACTGCTCCGTTATTAGCGACGTTATCGATAGAGTCAATGTCAACTTCCCGGATAATGTGATACCGGCGCCTTCAAAGAGATCGATAGTAGTACACTGTGCGAGTTGTGCAGATAGCACACCTTGTGGTGGAAAAAATTCCAAGGATCAGGAATGTGAGTGCATGGATATGAATGGTGATGGCAGATACGAGATCTGTCATTTAGATCCTGTGATTAGTGCAATAAACCATTGCACTGAGTGTTGGGATGGAACAAAATGTGGCGAAAAGAATGTAGTGGGCTTGAAGTGTAAATGCAGTGATATAAATAGTGATACCCTGTATGAACTCTGCTTTTTAAGACCTGAACCTCCGGGTCCAATGCCACCCGATCCGGGTCCTGGACCCACGCCAACATGTAGCTCACCTGCTGAATGCAAGAATGCATGTGATGATAAAACAGAGGCGAATGTGGGAAGACTGAGTTGTGATGCAACAGAGACATGCTGCGTTCCACTGCCCTCATGCCCAGAAACCTGTAAAGCATCATGCGATAACACAGAGATTCCAATAGAGGCTATATGTGATGATGATACTGAGGTTTGCTGTTTATCATTACCTGGACCAGGGCCGATACCGCCTATGCCTCCGGGACCAGGTCCTGGATGTTTCCCCCCTGCAGAATGTAAAGATAAGTGCGATGATAAAACAGAAGATGTGATTGTGGGTGTAGACTGCGGCGGTACAAAAGTCTGTTGCATCCCCCTGCCCACCTGTCCAGAGGATTGTAAGGCGTCATGCGATGCTACAGAGGTTCAGGTAGGGGCTATATGCGGTGACGACACTGAGGTTTGCTGTTTATCATTACCTCCAATACCACCTGGCCCAATGCCGCCCGTGCCTCCAGGTCCGATACCACCCGGCCCGGGTCCTGGACCCACACCAACATGTACCTCTCCTGCAGTATGCAAGAATGCATGTGATGATAAAACAGAGTTTAATGTAGGTAAACTGAACTGTGATGCAACAGAAACCTGCTGCCTTCCACTACCATCATGCCCAGAGACCTGTAAGGCATCATGCGACAGCACAGAAGTCCAAATGCCTGCCGCATGCAGTAATGCGAACGATGTTTGCTGTGTTTCGTTACCCCCAATGCCACCAGTGCCTCCGGGACCAACTCCGCCTGGACCAGTGCCTCCTGGCCCCGGGTGTGCCCCCCCTGCAGAATGTAAAGATAAGTGCGATGATAACGAGGATGTGCTTGTGGGTGTAGACTGCGGCGGTACAAAAGTCTGTTGCATTTCCCTGCCAGGCTAATCCAGGACCAACATAGGGGTCTGATACCTCCTTCACCAGCCTACCCTTCGGACAAAATAGCGTAAACGATTAACCCATATACTTATGAAGACAGCAACGGTGATAGGAAGTATGACTACTGCCCTCCAAGAGAAATTCCTCCGCCACAACCATATTAGGAGAGAGGATTCAATCACTTTAAAGATGGTTAAATACGGATGTAAAAAATCTGGTTTCTTGATTGGATTACTTCTGATTTTGACATTAAGTGTTTTTGCAGCAGACCCGGCCACAGTTACCAGGGATCTGCCTTCGAATGCGGCACCAGGCTCAGCCTTTACAGTAAACCTGGCTATGGATGTTAATGATACTGATCCACCAACATCCGTAAACGTGACGGAAGAATATCCCACCAGCTGGCCTGTATCACATATCTCGACGGGGGGTGTTGACCTAGGGGATAAAATAGTGTGGAATTGTAGCAGTCTTGACGTATGTAAGATAGTGGATCAGGATCTCACTTATACAATCACTGTTCCCGCTGGCGCTCTGGGAACTGCAACATTCCAGGGCACAGTTGATACCGAAACCGGTTCTTACCCCATTACAGGTGATGCTGAAGTGGATATAATAATACCTACCACCACTACAACCACCGTAACAACGACAACAATCTTAGAGCCGGCTAAGATAGTTATAAAGAGAGTAAATGATGTGGTTTGCAGCCTACTCATGATTATCTGGTATATTGCAGCCGCAATTACTGCCCTCATAATAATCTTGGGGGGTATGAGATATATGGGTTCTGATGATCCTAGAGAAACAAATAAGGCTAAGAATATAGTGGTATACGCCATTACCGGCTTAATCCTGATCATAATTGCATGCCCACTAATAAATTACTTGATTGTGAACACCGACATAACCCCCTTTGAAGATTCCTGCCCATGTCTTATCGGAACTTCTCCCGACGTAACTACCACCACCGTTTCGGGGAGCACTACCACCACCATCCCCGGAGGTAGTACTACAACCACAATTTCAGGTGCTACTACCACCTTAAGCATATCCACAACTACGACAACAACTTCATCAACCACAACCAGTTCAACAACTACCTCAACAATCCCAGGACCTACAACAGATCATGGCATATGTTATAATGCAGAGGATAATGGGTTATGTGCTATTTTAAATCCTCCCTGGTTCGAGGCAGGTTATGAAGAAGACTGCTGTACTGAATGGGATTGCTGTTGTACACCTCCTTCAGGTGCATGTGTTTCTCCATAAGGATTGCTGTTGGAACACCGACAGATTCAATAAGTATTTATAGAGGTTATGATGATATATAATTGTGATTTAAAATGGATAAGAGAATATTGATTTGTTTGTTTTTGATATCTACGGTTTTTTTAGCCTATGTCTAGATCAGGAAGAAAAGATAGATCAACCGGTAAAATCGGTAACCTCGACTTTGAAGGAAACGCCTTTATCTGAAATTCAGGTAACAGCATGTAATGCCGCTGATGAAGGAGGGACCTGTGAGACTAAACTTAATGAACTGGGCCTGGTAACCCTGGAGGATTG
>JAYEKX010000002.1:0-6230 GCA_034716875.1 Candidatus Altarchaeota archaeon
GTGGACCTTGGGATGGATCGTGAGGAAGCCAGGAGGGTTATAGACGTGTATAGGGGCAATATGATGGTGGATATGACCCGCGGGATACAGCATCTGGATGAGATAATGGAGCTGATGCTGGATGCCTTTGAGGATGTGATGGATACTGGTCCCCTGGCTAAGGAGCCGGTGATCCGGGTTAAGGTGAAGTTGATGGACGCCACCCTCCATGAGGATGCTATCCATAGGGGTCCTGCACAGATTTATCCTGCAATAAGAAGACCCATCCGGGCTGATATGCTTAAGGCGAATCCCCTCCTGTTAGAGCCTGTGCAGAATGTCTGGGTTGATGTTCCCCAGGACTATATGGGTTCTATCACCCGGGAGCTGCAGAGGAGGAGGGGTGTCATAGGGGAGATGAATCAGAAGGAGGAGCTTATGACGATTGAGGGGAAGATGCCTATAGGGGAATCATTTGGTTTCGCCGGGGATTTAAGGAGTGCCAGTGAAGGGCATGCTTTGTGGTCTACTGAAAATGCAGGCTTTGATAAATTGCCTATGGAATTACAGCAGAAGATAATCTCCCAGATCCGGGAGAGGAAGGGTTTAAAGAAGGAAATACCGAAAGCTGAGGAATTCATGGTATAAGCTTTTTAAATTTCTAATTACATTATTAATTACATTATTAATATATCTTTAGAATAATTGGTAAAGGAATAAAAATGGCTGACAAACCACACATGAATTTGGTGTTTATAGGGCACGTAGACCACGGTAAATCTACGTTGGTAGGTCGTCTGTTGTATGAGCTTGGTGAGGTGACTGAGCAGACGATGAAGAAGTATAAGGATGAGGCTAGCAAGCTCGGGAAGGGAACATTTGAGTTTGCCTGGGTAATGGATTCCCTGAAGGAGGAGCGTGAGCGGGGTTTGACTATTGACATAGCCCATAAGAAGTTCCAGACCCAAAAGACGTATTTCACTATTATTGATGCTCCCGGACATAGAGACTTTGTCAAAAATATGATTACCGGGGCAAGTCAGGCAGACGCTGCCGTTCTGGTGGTCTCTGCAAAGGAGGGTATTCAGCCTCAGACTAAGGAACATGCTTTCCTGTCAAGGACCCTGGGGATTAAACAGCTTCTGGTGGGAATAAACAAGATGGATACAGTGGACTATAATGAAGCTAGATTCAACGAGGTTAAGGATGATATGTCTAAATTACTCTCCGGAATAGGTTATAAACTGGATGAGGTGACTATTATACCCATCTCAGCCTATAACGGGGATAATCTTAAGGAGAAGAGCGATAAGACCCCCTGGTATAAGGGGAAGACGCTTCTGGCTTCCCTGGATGATTTCAAACCCCCGGAGAAGCCTGTTGATAAAGCACTGCGTCTGCCGGTTCAGGATGCTTACACCATCACTGGTGTTGGGACTGTTCCTGTAGGCAGGGTGGAAACAGGTGTTATGAAGCCGGGGATGAAGGTGGTCTTTATGCCTTCCGGCGTGAGTGGTGAGGTGAAGACTATTGAGATGCATCATGAACAGCTGTCTCAGGCGTTGCCTGGAGATAACATAGGGTTTAACGTCAGGGGGGTAGGTAAAAAGGATATTAAACGCGGGGATGTGCTTGGTCCGGTGGATAATCCACCGACAGTGGCGGAGGATTTCACTGCCCAGATAGTTGTCCTGCAGCATCCTTCGGCAATAACAGTGGGTTATACCCCGGTATTTCACATACATACCACTCAGGTGGCATGCACCTTTTTGGAGCTGGTGAAGAAGCTGGATCCAAAGACAGGGGATACCCTTGAGGAGAATCCTCAGTTCCTGAAGGCAGGGGATGTGGCTGTGGTGAAACTGAAGCCCACAAAACTACTATGTCTTGAGGCGGCGAAGGATTTCCCTCAACTAGGCAGGTTTGCTGTGAGAGATATGGGTACGACTGTGGCAGCAGGAATGGTGCTTAGTGTAACACCCAAGAAGATTTAGGGGAAACCTTTTTTTTCTTCATTATTTTTTTTATCTTTGAATTAGAAAGTATAATGGATAAAGCGCGAATCATTTTGATTGGGAAGGATGTCATGGAAGTGGAGGATGTGGCTAATCAGATTGTCAGCATCACTGAGAAGACTGGTGCGAATTATTCCGGACCCATACCCTTACCCACCAAGAAGCTGAGGATCACTACCCGAAAGTCTCCTGATGGTGAGGGGACTGGGACTTGGGAGCGGTGGGAGATGCGTATTCATAAGAGGGTGATTGATGTGGATGCTAACGAGCGTTCTTTGCGTCAGATTATGCGCGTCCAGGTTCCTGACGGGGTTCATATAGAGATTGAGTTAACGAGATGATTCTGATGCAGAAATGCTTGGGGTATAAAATATATTAAAACCCCAAATCCTAATAACTTATTCTAACAAAAATTTTATTCAACCAGCTCCCGTAGTGTAGCACGGCCTATCATGCAACCCCTTTTAGAAAGGTGTTGCATCCCCCAAAACAGATTAAAATTCATATAATCCTAATCTCATTACAGTATCAATCCAATCAAGGCTCCCGTAGTGTAGCACGGCCAATCATTCCGGACTTTCGATCCGGTGACTCGGGTTCGAATCCCGGCGGGAGCAAGACCTAACCCACAATCTCCAGTTCCAGGGTTGTGTTTTCAAAATTCTCTATCCGTTCCAGATGATGTTATAAACCACTCTCTTACCTTCATCAAGCATAGATGTTATTAACATCATCCCTCAATCAATCCTAAAACCCCCCTCCCAGAAAAAACCCTCATGTTTTTAAATGTATTTAACCTAATATAAAAACATAAACTTAACAGTGATCTAAATGAAGAGATTTATCCTCCCCCTATTCTTCCTGTTAACCTTATTACTCCCAGGTCTCATGGGAAGTGGGGGTTTAATTAATAAACATGATAGGGGGGATGAACTACGTGTCAGGGAGGGGGTAATACCCGGGGATGTTTTAGACCTCAGTAAATTCCATATACCCCCAGAGATGTCTGCATACATCCAAAAGAAATATCCAGGTGGGTTAGTCACCCTCCCACTTGATTCAAGGGATGAAATACTCCTCAGTAACCTAAAACAGTCCGGATATATCCTACAGTTTAAGGGGAAGCCACTGCATCTATACAAAAAAGATATTGAGGAAGGGATGCCGTCTAAAGGAATGAAATCACCCGCCGATTACGAAAGAGATATGAGGGTATCTCACACAGATATCCTGCAGAAACTTCATTCACTCCATTCAAACCCTGCCGGGAAACCAAGGATTAAGGAGGAATTCTTCAACATATTCAATGGCGTTTCCATACGAAACATCTCTCAGGAAGATATCCTGAAACTCAGCAGCTTAGACTATGTGGAAAAGATATACCCTATAAAGGAGTACCATATGTTGCTCTCGGATAGTGTTCCCATGATAGGGGCAACAGATGTCTGGGGGATCAAGGATCCCTGGGGGAGAGACATAACCGGGGTGAATGTAACTATTGCTATTATCGATACAGGCATAGATTACACGCATGCTGACCTTGGGAATTGCACGGCTGCTGAATTAGAGGATGGCATACCCTACTCCCTGGATTCGGATCACCCGTATAGCAACTATGAAAACCTTACCTGGGTAATAACCCAGCCGGGGTTCACTAATATAGCGGTTCATTTCAGCAAGATAGATGTGGAATCCGGGTGGGATTACCTTTATATACTTAATTCATCCAACGATATAGTGAAAACATACAGTGGTTACTTTGAGGATGTATGGAGTCCCTCTGTATCGGGTGATACGATAAAAATAAATTTGGTAAGCGATAGCATCGTCACGAAATGGGGGTTTTCTGTTGATGGAGTTATTAATAGTACTGTTGATAATGAGATGCCCAACTGCTCCAAGGTTGTTGGGGGCTACGATTTTGTTTCCAATGATCCGGATCCGATGGATGATCAAGGTCATGGAACGCATTGTGCCGGTATAGCAGCCGGTAATGGTTCTCTATTGGGGGTTGCACCCGGTGCCAGACTACTGGCGTATAAGGTTTTGGATTACTCAGGGGGTGGATATGAGGATGATATAATAGCGGCGATTGATAAGGCGGTGGTTGACGGGGCTGATGTGATAAGCCTGAGTCTGGGGGGTTCTGGGGATCCGGATGATGCCCTCTCTCTAGCCATTGATAATGCCGTTGATTCAGGCGTTCTGGCGGTGGTTGCGGCCGGAAATAGCGGTCCCGGTAATCAAACCATAAAATCGCCTGGTTGCGCTAGGAAGGCCTTGACTGTGGGGGCAATCTATAAAGAAGGTGATTCAAGCGGAAATAGCTTATCCCGTCTGTGTGTAGTAACGGAATCAAACAAGGAGATAGATTCCCTAGCACTTGCTCATTCAGCATTGACTCCAAAAGGGGGTCTTGTCTCGGACCTGGAGTCTGCAAGCCTCGGGCTTCCTGAGAATTTCATTGGAAAAGACTTCACCGGAAAGATTGCTTTGATTAAGCGAGGGGATATATTATTCTCCGATAAGGTTAAAAACGCCTACAATGCAGGTGCTTCTGGGGCTATTATCTATAACAACTACTACGGTAATTTCAAGGGGGATTTAATTAATCTATCGGATATACCTGCAGTCTCAGTTTCAGAGTCAGACGGGCAATACCTGCTTTCTCTGATTGAAAACGGTTCTGTGACTGTGAACATGTCCGTAACTTCGGACCCCAACGTTATAGCTGACTTCAGTTCAAGAGGGCCTTCATATATCCTTAATAAGCCGGATGTAGTTGCTCCGGGTGTGGATATTTGTTCTGCTAGATGGGGTTTGGCGTTTCCCGGGGACACGTGTATAGATGATACTCACGTCTCTTTATCCGGGACATCAATGGCCACACCCCATGTTGCCGGAGCCGCTGCTTTATTGCTGCAAAAGAACCCTGATTGGTCGCCACTTGAGGTGAAGGCGGCGTTTGAAAATACTGCTTATGATTACGGTGTAGGCCCTAATACACAGGGTGCTGGGGGGATTGATGTATTATCTGCTGTTCAATTAAGTAACTCCCCCCCAATTGCGTTTATATCTGATTTATCGGGTGCTAGGTATGGTAAATAAAAATAAGTTAACGTTAATCCTCCTTGGGATGATCCTCATAGCCCTCACAGGTTGCGTTACCCATGAAGATGTTTTTGTGAATGGGACGGTTAACATAACCGGTTCAGCCCTGAGTTCTGGTATGGAGGGTTATGTCATAGAGGTCGGGCAGGGTATGGATCCCACGAGCTGGACGACATTAGGGGTTGTTTTAACCGATGAAGGCAACTTAAATATAAATGAGAGCCTACTGGCGGTCTGGAATACATCAGCTGTTAGTAATGGTAAACACACTATTCGATTAACGGTGACTGATTCAAATGGGGTGTCGAGTCAGGATCTCATCTATGTTACGGTTGATAACATAAATGACACCCCAACCCTCCCGTGTCCCACATGGTCGTGTGACGGTTTAGTTGAGGGATTAAATAGCGTTGATGTTGGATTAACCCCGGAGCAGTATGGATGTAACATGAACTGCTCCATTACCTGTGAATGCCCGAATAATATGCATATGGTGGTTAATTCAACTGGTGATCTCGAATACTCCTACGACTTCCTGTATCTGGATGCGACAAGCCACACCGGAAGCTGGTCCGGCTCCGATTCATTTAATGATACCGTGGATATATTATTTAGCAGTGATCATTCCCTTGACGGCTCCTCCGGGTATGCTGGATTCAACATCACTGGTATCACCTGTACACCCTACTGCTTATCACAGAGTAGTTACTATAGCTCTGAATACATCGAGAGGGTGGAGCTTAACACAGGCGTTAGTTCATCATCCGGCAGTTGCTACTCTGATCATACCTCGCCTGTTTTAACAACCTTGGTAACCGGACACTCATATACCCTCTACGTTGATGTCTCAACAACATACCTGTATACTGAGTATGTTAAGGCGTGGATAGACTTTAATCATGATTTTGATTTCAGCGATACGGGGGAGGAAATCAATCTCGGCTCCTATGGTGTTGATGGAACATACACGTTCTCCAAGGATTTCACTGTGCCTGCAGGAGCAATTTATGGTAACACAAGGATGAGGGTGTCTGCTAAATGGAGTTCAGCCCCCCTTCCGTGTGGATTATTTAGCTATGGTGAGGTGGAGGATTATACT
The DNA here is from genome assembly GCA_034716875.1 of Candidatus Altarchaeota archaeon. Lineage (GTDB taxonomy): Archaea > Altiarchaeota > Altiarchaeia > IMC4 > QMZM01 > QMZG01. Next base: position 6,205 of record JAYEKX010000002.1, read on the forward strand.
GTATGGATAAGTAGTTCCGTGACGAC
>JAYEKX010000003.1:0-6204 GCA_034716875.1 Candidatus Altarchaeota archaeon
TCTTCAGGGATTCTTTAATTATGTTCACCCCCTCAGGTTCATAACTCCTCAATTCCACATAACCGATGATATATACGAAAGGGGGTTTTATATTCTTCTCCACCACATCAATGAGTGTGGATTTCCATTCATCATCCAGAGAGAGTTTATCCACAACAGAATTATCAACAACAATAGCCTCCAACCCAGCGTATAAACTACTGAAGTCCTTCAACAATTTATCCCCAATCCTGCTGTTCACCTCATCTGATGAAACATTTAACTCATCCGCTAAAATCTTCAATAATTTCTCTGCCCTCTGCCGTTGTTTCACATCCTGCAGCTTCCTTTTTCTCTGGGCGTCACCCACCCTCCTCAGAGATAGGTCTATATGCCCCCGCGCAGGGTTTACGTTAAGAACCAGTAAAACAACCTTCTGCCCCTCTCTCACATAATCGCGGATATTACGAACCCATTTCAAAGAGATTTCAGATAGGTGGAGCATGCCTCTCTTGCCTTCATATTCATCCAGGGTGATGAACGCCCCCTGCCGGAATATACTCTGAACCGTTCCCAGAATAAACTCCCCCGACTCAGGATACTGATCCCTCAGCTTATCTACAGACTCACTCATTTTATATAGGCGTAAGTTAATAATTTTAGTATTTACATGTGAAACTAAATAAACCTATGAAAATGAGAACCCATATATTTACTGCATTAGTGGAACATAAACCAGGGGTTTTACAGAGGGTGGCTTCCATGTTCACCCGGAGGAGATTCAATATAGAGAGTATAACTGTTGGTCCGACAGAAAAACCCGACATAGCCAGGATGACCATCTTAACGAGGGGGGATGATAAAACACTTGAGCAGATAGAGAAGCAGATGAATAAACTGGTTAGTGTGATAAAGGTCACTGACTTAAGTCGGAGTGAATCAACCTGCAGGGAATTATGCCTGGTTAAACTACACACGCCCCAGGAGAAACAGAAATCTCAGGTTATGCAGTATGCGGATGTATTCAGGGGCAGGGTGGTGGATGTAAGCCCGGAGTCTATTACAGTAGAGATTACAGGGGATTCAGAGAAAATAAACGCATTCATTGACTTAGTGAAGGACATAGGGATAAGGGAGGTATCAAGAACAGGAACCACCGCCATGCAGAGGGGTTAGATACCGACCATAATCCACCGCACAATAACTGTTAAGTCTTTTTTTTATACCTAGAGGGTAAATAATCAAGTTAAAATGCAATCATCTTACAGGATCTTTCGGTTATTCGGGGTTTCAGTTGAGTTACACATCACCTTCATCATAATATTCCTTCTGTTTCTCTTCGGCGCAACCTTTTACGGGCTTATGGATCATCAGGGGCCGCATTTATTTAGCATCGATGCAGAATTTGTAAATGAATTAAATAACACGGAAGTATCAAACGAGTTAATAGACCTATTTAATCAAACGGGTTACCCATTATCCAAGCATGCGAGAGTTGAGAAACTAACCGAAGGTAAGTGGATGATACTCAATGAGGAATCCAACTACATCATCAATAAAGAAGATGAACAACTGGAGGTATATCAGGAATCTATCAGCTTAACTCAGGGAGCCTTAAACGGTGTAAGGGTATTCGCCATCTTCCTCCTGTTGTTTGGCACCGTCCTGATACATGAATTCTCACACTCCCTTGTAGCATTAAGAAACAATATACGGGTTCCAAAGATAACCTTAACCCCTATCGGGGGCGCAGCCAACATAGACGTGCCGGAAGACCCTAAACTCGAGTTTAAGCTCTCGATCGCAGGCCCATTGAGTAACTTCATACTCCTGCTCCTATCACTAATCATTCTATTCATATTCTGGCCGGATTTCCTGTTAACCGCTGAGTTTATCAATTACTTTGACATGGGTAACAGCGAGGTAACTTACTTCTACCTGAATAATATCTTCAGGGATATCCTGTTGATTCCAAACATCTTTGCTATAACAGCCGTCATGAATTTCCTGTTAGGTACATTCAATCTGATTCCGGCGTTTCCTATGGACGGCGGCAGAATCCTTCGCTCCCTACTCGCCCTCGGAGTTGATTACGTGGAGGCGACCAAAATATCGGTCCAGATCGGTCAGATAATCGCAGTTTTAATGTTCATCACAGGACTGCTGTATGGACCTATCCTGATCCTGATCTCCTTATTCATCCTGATTACAGGATCCAATGAACTGAGGATAGTTAGGATGAGGCATATACTGCATGGCATGACCCTGAGAGATATAGTCATTTCCAACGTAGTGTATGTGGATGAATCCACTACCGTGAAGGAATTCCTGAATTCAACCGCCAGCCCCCAACAAGAGTATTACCCGGTTACTGACTACAACAAAAGAGTGATCGGGGTTCTGAACATAAATGACTTACGGGAGATTAATCAAACAGATTTCGATAAAATACCGGTAAGTAATCTAGCCAAGAGAAGACTGAACGTAGTTGATGCAAACCTTAAGGTTGAGAAAACACTGATCACCCTCCTAACCAAAGAGTTCATTCTGGTTGTAGACTCAAAACAGGTTATCGGATACCTGACCCCAGAGCACCTATCAGAGATTGTGAGATTCTACGGTATCCGAGGGGTGATAAAACACAATTAAATTGGCTGTGGAACATTATACACATGACCAACAGAGATAGCACCCTTTATAGGCCTAGTTAATTTCTTTTTAAGTCTGGCTAGTTTATCCATTAAAGCGTCTGAATAATATCTTTCCCCACAACTCATACAGGTATCAGTCACTATGTCGAAAAGGAATACATCATTACCAACCACAATTTTTTCTTCAACCTTTTTCCTGATTACCTCCCCGCCGCAGATTACGCATTTCATTTTAAATGACGTTTCCTTTGTTTATAGTTAAGCCATTTTCTTGGATCGGGCTCATAAACCGTAACTATCACAGTTAACCCTTAATCACAGGTAACTAAGGGAATTCAGAAGAGAGAACCTCCCCACCCACATCAACCGCCCTATCCACCTTCCCGATTATAACACTATCCGAAGAGCATGTAATCCGGTTTAACTTAATTATTTCATAATCCGCCCTCCTATAGGTTCTTGCACCACCCTCCAGAGAAAACTCCTTCAGTTTATTCCGGATGAAAGACGCAAGCTCCCCGCTCCTTGAAATCTGTGAATTAGAGATATATGGAGCACACTTCTATCGGATTAGGGTATATAGTGATTCAAACAAAAATATTAAATAGATGGGGGGTAAGACCTAAACCCTATAGAAAAATATAGGTGTTATAAAATTAAGAGGAAGATGAGAAAGAGGGATTGCTTATGATTTTTAACCAAACTCAACAGGATATTGCAAAGGAAATTGATAATGTAACGGAGAGATCACAATGGAAAGACTGGAAATGGCAGATGAAGCATTCCATAAAGGATGTTGATACTTTTGAAAAGTTAACCGGGATTAAGTTTAGTGATGAGAAACGAAAAAAGATCGAGGAAACCATTGGGGAATTCCCTTTATCTATCACCCCTTATTATTTATCCTTAATCAAGGTTGATGATTACGAGAATGATCCAATTTATAAACAATCTTTTCCTGATCCAAAGGAGCTTATTGTTAGCAGATATGATATAACTGATCCTTTAGCTGAAGATAAAGACAGTCCCGTACCGGGCTTAACTCATCGATATCCCGATAGGGTATTGTTTCTGGTAAGTAATACCTGTTCGATGTATTGCAGGCATTGCACCAGAAAACGAAAAGTCGGGGATATTGACTCCATTCCAAGCAAAAAGGAGTTGTCAGCTGCAATACAATATATAAGAGATACTCCGCAAGTCAGGGATGTCTTATTATCCGGGGGGGATCCATTAATGTTATCTGATGAGTACCTAGAATGGATTTTAACCGAAGTAAGTTCAATACCTCATGTTGAGATAATCAGGATTGGAACCAGAGTGCCGGTTGTTTTACCTTACAGGATAACAGATAACCTAGTTAATATGCTTAAAAAATTTAAACCACTTTACGTTAACACCCAATTCAATCATCCGCGGGAAATGACAGCATCCGCAAAAAAAGCGCTTGATATGCTGGCTGATGCGGGAATACCTTTAGGCAACCAGTCAGTATTGCTTGCAGGCATAAATGACTGCCCCCAAATCATAAAAAAATTATGCCATAAACTTGTTCAAAACCGGGTTTTCCCCTATTATTTATATCAATGTGATTTATCGAAAGGACTTTCTCATTTCCGCACACCGGTTGGAAAAGGAATAGAGATTATTGAAAGTATGATAGGCCATACAACCGGATTCACAGTACCTACTTATGTTATTGACGCACCAGGCGGAGGTGGAAAAATTCCTGTAATGCCTAACTACCTAATCTCCTGGTCTACAAATAAGGTCGTATTAAGAAATTATGAGGGCGTGATTACCTCATATAAGGAACCTGATTCATATGAACCCATATTCTGTGATAGAAACTGTGATGACTGTAAACTACAGCTGGATCTAGAAGAAAGCGATGAAAGCCCCAGTGTAGGCATTGAAAAACTTTTAAACAATGAAGAGAAAGAGATTTCATTAATTCCGGCAGATAATCCAAGGATTACAAGAAGAGACGATTGAATAACATGTATGATGAAGTAAGAAGGATAGGGCACTCAATAATTCAGCACGGTAAATACAATAACCGGATTTATTTAATGAAATTGCATGAATCTGATGCTGAATTTATTCTGAAGGAGATAAACTATCTAGTACAGAAGAATGGATACACCAAAATTTTTGCTAAAACTCCTTCGAAATTATTTCATTACTTTCAACAGGAGGGGGGTTACTCTGTTGAAGCTGAGATTCCCTTGTTCTACAATGGAGTTGAAGACTGTCTATTCATAGCCAAATATTTAGATGAAGAAAGAAAAATCATAACCAGAAAAGATCAGGAAAAAATTAATCAGGTTTTACGCACTGCCAAAGAAAAAAACATTTCTCAGAAACCGATCCATACTCAGGAATTTATCCTCAAAATCTTAAATAAAAGCCATATCAATGATCTAGCAAAACTTTATGGGAGGGTATTTACCAGTTACCCGTTTCCAATATTTTCTCCGGAGTATCTATCAGAAACACTGGAGGGAAACGTTAAATATTTCGGTGCTTTTTATGAAAATGCGCTGGTAGCTGCTTCTGCAGCAGAAATGGATATAAACTCCGGCAGTGTTGAAATGACGGATTTCGCAACCAACCCCAGATATAGAGGCAACACCCTTGCTTCCCGCCTGCTTCTGTTAATGGAACAGGAAATGAGTGAACACGACATCCAAACATATTACACCATAGCAAGAGCATTATCCTATGGTATGAACATAACATTCAGCAAGGCAGGATATAGTTACTCAGGAACACTTAAGAATAATACAAACATCTCCGGAAAAATCGAAAGCATGAATGTATGGTTTAAAAAAAAAACAACAATGAATGATAGGAATTGAGAAGAACGCTTTAAAAATAACATAAAGATGATGTCAACAATTATTGCTTTTTTGGTTATGTTAAATCCCTTTGCATTGTTTCTTTACTTAGAGCCGGTTAGAAAAGATTTAGATCATAAATCCTTCTTAAAAGTTATATTCAAAGCCACTGTACAATCATTTATAATATGCCTGTTGTTTTTTTATGCAGGAAATACGATATTCCAAAAAATTTTTCAAATAAATTTTGAATCCTTCCGTATTTTTGGAGGTATTATCATATTCTCTTTCGCCTATCATTTTATTGTGAAAGGACAAAAAGCGTTAATCATGATGAAAGAGAATCTTGATGATCTGGCTTCAGAAATTGCCTTACCCTTTATGGTGGGTGCAGGCACAATCTCTTTAAGCATATTATTATCTCATGAAGTATCATATATACTAGGTACACTAGCACTACTCATAATATTCATCCTAAATTTTATTATCCTGTTTCTATTAAAGAGTGTTAGAGATTCAATAGAAAAAAGAAAGATTAAAACAGCCTTTGATAAAAATATGGAGATTTTATTAAGACTTAACGGATTCTTTATTGGAGCTATAGGAATTGATATGATAGTAACAGGGATAAATAACTTATCTCTGATAGGTTGAGTAATAAACAACTTATTATTTCCTGGTTTCTGCTTCACCCCAACACAACTAACCCCACATAAGACTGAATCTACGAACAC
>JAYEKX010000004.1:0-5990 GCA_034716875.1 Candidatus Altarchaeota archaeon
TCTTGCCTGGATGTTAGGGAATAAAAAAGTCATTGAGGATCTCAGAGGCTATAACTGGGGGAAACCTCTTTTAATCCATGGCCCCACTGGTGTGGGAAAAACTGTGTTAATGGAGGCGTTAGCTAATGAACTTAATTTCGATCTTGTGGAGATAAACAACGATAATATGGGGAATTCAAGAAATACCGTAGAAAGCAGTAGTCTCTTTGGGAATAGGAAATTAATTCTCATTGATAATGTAGATAAAATAAAGGATATGCGGGCGGTGACTGAAATTCTGAAGGTGAGTAGGAATCCTGTTGTTTTGATAACATCCGACTTTAAGTCAAAGAGGCTGGCTACTGTGAAGAAACGATGTCAGAAGGTCCAGATTAAGAGACTTACTACCTCCTCTGTTGTGAAATCGCTTCAAGGTATCTGTATGAGAGAGGGAGTTGAGGTGGGAGATGATGTCTTGAAGAAAATTGCAAAAAACGCCTCCGGGGATTTGAGAGCGGCTATAACTGATCTGGAGACTTTAGCGAAGGGTAGAAACAGGATAAGTGAGGGGGATGTGGAGTTGATTGGAGGGAGGGATAGAACTTCAGATATCTATAAGGCATTAACTGCCATATTGATGAAAAAGGATATGAGGGAGGCAATGAGATCCACCTACGACTTGGATGAGCAGCCGCGAAACATTATACTTTGGATTGATGAGAATCTTCCGAAGGTTGTGAAAGACAGGGGTGAACTGAATCAGGCGTACAGATACTTATCAAGAGCAGATATCTTTCTGGGCAGGATTGCAGGCAGGCAGTATTGGGGTTTTCTGAGGTATGCGAATTCCTTGATGACGGCGGGGGTGAATGTCTCTAAAGGGGATAAGATAGGTTTTGTTATGTATCAGTTTCCGTTTTATATCATCCGGATGGGTCGAACCAAGAAGGAGCGGAATCTGAAGAAAAACATTGGTTTGAAATTATCGCCTGAGTTACACTGTTCCTCAAAGACGGTTGCTAATGAATACATTCCATTGCTAAAGATATTGATCAAGGAAAATAAGATCGATGTAAAGGAGATGGAGGATAGATTCAAGCTGGATAAAGAGGAGATTGAATATTTAACTTAGCACAGAGAGGGGTTAGGTGTTATCATGAGCCTCCATTTGCTTCATCTAAATTAATCTCTCCCTTCTCCATAAGGATTCTGAAGTCATCAATGCTCAGCCTCTTCTTTGTCTGTAACTTCTCTTTAGCCTCAATAAGGTCATTATCCCTCCTGCGCTCCTCCCGCTCATGCCTTATCTTATTCATCTCCTCCAGGTAGGGAGATAATTTATCCCGTATAACCTTAATCTCCTCTTTAATCTCATTCACCCGGTCACGAAGAGGATTCATTTCATCATATTTCTCAAGCAATTTCCCATGATAATTATTGGATTCCTTCCTCAAGACGCGCGCTTCAGTATAGACCTCCATAGCCTTCTCATGATGCTCCTGCGACTCCTCAGCAATAGCCTGTATCTCCTCATGTATCTGATCCAATTCAGTCTTACGCCTCTGAACATGATCATACATACCTAACATCTCTTTATGCACTGAATCGGCCTTTTTAGCAATCTTCACTCTCTCCTTAATCTCAAAAACCCTGTTAAACAGTTTAATCTCATCCTGCAGGGGTATTTCATCATTCAGAAGAATCTCCAGATTCCTTTGACGCATAGTGTTGAGTGATTCATCTGTTCCTCTAGCATCTTTATTCAACTCGTCCCGGATATCCTTATCTTTCTTTATCCCCTGGGAAAGACTCTTTATTTCTGTAATTAATGAATTACGTCTTTCCTTCAACTTAGAAATCGTCTCATTGAGTTTATCTCTATTGACTATAAGTGTTCTTGCTTCTTCACCCAGTTTATTAGCTCTTTTGGTAAGCTCATCCCTCTTGATTCTGAATTGATCAGCATCTCTCTTGTGGAAATTTACCTCTCTGTATACTTCCCTGATTAATTTATTCTTCTGATCAATCTCATGCCTTAAGGCATTTATATCATTCTTCAATTCTTTCTCGGTCATAGTTCAGTCATAGTCCCTAAATTAGGTCAAGTCAACTTAAATTTTTATATTTTTAGCATAATAAATGGCAACATAGCATCTACTTTTTTTTCTTGGAGCTTCTGGATTTTCTGAGCTTTTTAGCCCCCTTAACCTTTTTTGTTTTTTTCTTCTTCAACACTTCAACCTTTTTGACCTTACCCTTCTTCTTGATCTCTTTTTCTTTTTTATCCTTTGAAAGCTCTTGAAGTTTCTCATTCCAGCAATCTATTGCTTCTTTATGCATACTTATTTTATCCTTCAGCAGTTTATGCCTGCTGTTAGGGTTGGTCTCAGATGCAGTGCTTCCATTAGAACTATATATGGTCGTTAATTCCTCATTCAGTTTCAGAAGTTCTTTATCTGCAAGCTTCATAGCCCGTAGATATTTCTGATTCCTCTCTGGATCGTCTTTGGAATCATGGAGCCAATATTCCAGCTGATCCTGCTTCTCCTTCAGAACAAAGATTCTATCCAGGATATTGAATTCCTTCCGGTATTCTGTTATAAATTTTTGATGCTTTTCTATTAATGAATTTGAAAGCTCCTCCGGGGTGACTTTTTTAGAAGCCATATCACATAAATAGGGAATCAGTTATTAAATATCGCCTTCTGCATAGCTAACTACGAACCACAACCTTTGGAGAGCAGTGATATTAGCTAAAACAGCCGTTAATGCTATTACATAGATAAGCCAGATATCCCCTGAAACCGAACCCAGAAACATTCCTAGGTAAATTAATGTTAACCTCTCCGGCCTCTCAAGGATGCCGCCCATTCTTCGCTGATCCGTTGGATTGGTAACAACACCTCTGTGATGAGCGTATGCCCTGATGTAGGTGGGCATTAATGCCCCGAAGATGAGGAGGCATATCAGGAAGGGGTTGGGTATTCCTGAAACATCTTTGTGGAATAGGTAGAATAAAAGCCCGGTGTAGAGCAGGATCTCCACATACCGGTCTATCACTCCGTCGAGGAATGCACCCAGCGCAGAAATGCTTCGGGTTACCCTTGCCACCGCCCCGTCTATGGCATCTATGCCCCCGGAGAGGATGAAAAAGAAAAGACCTGCGGATAGATTATTAAAAACAACCAGGGTTATGAATCCCAGGACAGCAGGGATTAAACTCATGACCGTCCAGGTGTTGGGGGAGATCCCGAATCTGGAGAATACTAAACCAATCTTTACGCTCACCCGTTCGGTGTCGAATCTAGATTTAATCATCTTTATTTTTTTGTATTGAATTTAGATAAATACCTTGTAGTGCCTAACTCATATACCTTCAGTACTTCGGATTCTCGCAGATTTCTCTGTAAGGACTATAAACTTTCTATCAAAGCTGTCGAATCTACCCAAAATATTTTTCAATAACATAAATCTTTTTTCAAGGTCAGTAGTCCGCATCCTCAGGAGTATTACTCCCTTACTGGGTTTCCCTAATCTGAAGATGAATTCTCCAAAATCCTTATCATCAGTAATCAAAACCATATTCTCCTTTTCTGCAAATCTAAGAACCTCAACATCAGGACATCCTTGCATAACATCCCCTATAAACACCACATCATAAGAAGATTTCAGTAGATTAAAGAGTCTTCTACCAGAACTCTCATCTACAAGTAATCTAAGCATCTTAGAACCTCTAAACAGTTACAGGTATCGTGTATTCTCCTCGTATGAGATCAACACTATAATTCAGGGCGGCCCTTACATCATCCTTCTCCAGATTGGGATAATCCTTAAGTACTTCATCGATGCTCATTCCATCTGCAATTCTCTGGATGACTGCATCTACAGGAATCCTTGTTCCTTTTATCACTGGTTTCCCAGCCATAATTTTTGGATTAATAACAATCCTGTTTCTGAGCCTTTCTTCCATGATAATTATTTTGTTTAGAGCTTTAAACTCTTTCGGGGTTGATTCCAACGGCTACACTATCGCTTCCATCGAGGTCCCGCCAGCTGGTTCCAAAGCGTAATACCAGCCAAAGAACCACCACAGGATGAAGACCAGGATAACAGCTAGAATAGAAAGCAGGATTATCCCTGATTTTAAATTCTTAGATATCATCTTTTTTTATAGTATTATTAATTTAAAGTTTCTGGTTAAATAAAATGTTTTTACTTAGGGTTTCCTCTAACATCATCCATTACTTTACCAATAAAGCCTTTAAGCCTTGGACCTTTACCCTCTATTTCAGCCAGTTCCCTGAATAATTCCTTCCCTTTTTTACTAAGCTTCTTGGGTGTAACCACCTTGACTCTGACGTTTTGATCACCCCTGCCTTTCCCCCTGAGGTGGGAGATCCCTTCCCCCCTCAGCCTGAAGACTGTCCCGGTCTGGGTTGCCGGGGGTATCTTTAGTCTTGCTTTACCCCTGAGCGTGGGGACCTCGATTTCATCACCTAATGCCGCCTGAGTGAAGGTTAGGGGTACTTCACAGAATAAATCATCCCCGTCCCTCATGAAGAATTCATGGGGGTTGATGTGTATAACAACATAGAGGTCTCCTGAGGGGCCTCCCCTGCTTCCTGAATCGCCTTCACCGGAGAGTCTGAGGTGGGAGCCTGTATCCACGCCGGCAGGAATGTTAACGGATATCTCACGTGTATGCCTTATCCTCCCTGTGCCGTTGCAGGTGGGGCAGGGTTGCTCAATAATCCTGCCTTCGCCATGGCATCTGCCGCAGGTGGTGATACTTACGAACTGGCCGAATGGGGTTCTCCTCGCCTTTTTCTCCTGCCCGGTTCCATTGCATACCGGGCAGTTCTTTGGTGACGAGCCTGCCTTAGCTCCCGTGCCGTTGCATTCACCGCATCTCTCTGTTCTCGAAACATTAATCACTGTTTTTAATCCGGATGATGCTTCCTCCAGGCTCAGGTATAGGTCGTATCTTAAGTCATTACCTTTCACTGGCCCTCTCCTGCCCGCTCTCCTCGCTCCTCCGAAGAATACATCGAATATGTCTCTTCCGAAGAAGTCTCTGTTAAATAAATCATTTATATCCCCGAAGTGGCTGAAGTCCGACCAACTAAAGCCGCCTCTCCCGAACATGCTTTCTGCTCCGGCATGCCCGAACCGGTCGTAATTAGCTTTTTTATTGGAATCTATTAAGACTTCATAGGCCTCGGAAATCTCCTTGAATTTATCCTCCGCATCAGGTTCCTTGCAAACATCAGGGTGATATTTCTTAGCCAGCCTCCTGTACGCCCGCTTGACCTCCTGCCCCGAGGCATCCCTTCCGACACCAAGAACCTCATAGTAGTCTCGTTTAGCCATATTGGTTTTTCAAATCCTTTAATTCAGTGAATAAAGTTCATCCCAGTCTATTTTCTTTGGCATGTCCCTCCTTTTGAATTCATTAATAAATTCATCCAATATCTCTTCACCAGACTTCTTTGAAACAATCATGCTAAATCATCTTATAGGTCGACTTCACTCCTTCTTCCCCCCATCATCTACAGTATATTCTGCATCCACAACTTTTTCTTCCCCGGGTTTTTCCTCCTTCATCTCTTCCCCAGCCGCCTGCTGAGCCGTCTGTTGCGCCGCCTGAGCCTGCTGGTAAACACTTGCCCCAACCTCCTGAATCACTTTGCTGAGTTCATCTGTCTTTTTCTTAATTTCCTCAGTATCCTTTCCAGCTAACGCATCCTTTAAAGCCTTCATAGCAGGGTCCACTTTATCTTTCTGTTCCTTAGTGATCTTGTCTCCAAGTTCTGAAATGGTTTTCTCTGTCATATAGACTAATGAATCGGCGTTATTCCTGATTTCTATCTCCTCCTTCCTCTTTTTATCTTCCTCAGCATGCTCATCCGCCTCCTTCATCATTTTGTCGATATTATCCTTGGAAAGCTTTGTGGACGCGGTAATAGTTATCTTCTGCTCTTTTCCGGTTCCCGTATCCTTCGCTGAAACAT
>JAYEKX010000005.1:0-5978 GCA_034716875.1 Candidatus Altarchaeota archaeon
GGCTGATGAAACAGGAGGGGTTCGGATTAGGTGTGACGTGTTGGTTAAGATTATTGCGGACTTGAATGATGACCAGGAACTGCAGGAGATATTTGGAAGGCCCGTTTCAGAGGCCTTGATAGTGGCAGCAGAAGGTGATGATCTAAGGATAGAAGACGGCGGCTCTGTTGATTTAACCGAGGAGGAGAGTAAAAGATTTCTAGATATATTGAATGGGGTTATAAAAGACAACAGCACCTAGAATGTTGGGATGTGTCCGGACGGGGGATGGAGGCGTGTTGATTGACATCCATGTAACCCCCAACTCAAAGACAATGAAGAGGTGCTGGGGGTATGATGAATTCGGGAAACGGCTTAAATTAAGGATTTCTTCACCCGCAGTTGATGGACAAGCCAATAAGCAAATCACAAAAATTTTCTCTGGTTTATTCGGGAATTGCACGATTATCTCAGGGAGATTATCAAGGAAAAAAACCGTTTTTGTCAAAGAAGAGGATATAGGACGTATCTCACGGGTTTTGGAGGATAAATTATCTGGATGATATTTATTAAGGAAATACCAATGTATTAAAGATTATATCAAATTCATTTGTCAAGTCAAGAAACTTACATAAATCACGCTTAACTGTTAAATATATCGTTATGTATAGTAGGTACGGAGTTAAGTAGATAAGGTTGTCACTATTTCTTGGCCTGGTTTTTGATGTAATCTGTTTTTGAAATTTTATATAAATTTGATATAGAGGTGATTAAGAATGGCAAAAGCTCCTGCAGATACTATAAAGTATAATGTCTACGCGGATATTACCATCGACGGTGTTGTTGAGAAACCGGATGTTGTTGGCGCAATATTCGGTCAATCCGAGGGTTTATTGGGCGAGGAATTGGAACTACGGGATCTGCAGAAAACAGGAAGAATTGGAAGAATTGAAGTGGATATACAGACTAAGGTGGGGAAATCCACGGGAACAGTAATTGTTCCCTCAAGCCTGGATATGGTTGAGACATCCATAATTGCGGCGGCAATAGAAACCGTAGATCGGGTGGGACCATGTAATGCAAAGATAAATGTGAAAGAGATTGTTGATGCTAGGGCGTCAAAGAGGAAATGTGTTGTGGCTCGGGCACAGGATCTCTTGAAAAAGTTAATGGATGACGAAATCCCGGAGAGTGGAGCACTTACAGATGAAGTGAAGAAGGCAGTTCAGTTATCTGAAATAAGCGCGTATGAAGGGCTTCCTGCAGGTCCGGCAGTAGGCGGTGCCGACTCCGTAATCTTGGTGGAAGGACGGGCGGATGTCCTTAATATGTTGAAATGCGGCATAAAGAATGTGGTCTCCGTCGGCGGTACAAACATACCAAAACCCGTTATTGACTTAAGTAAGAAGAAAACTTCAATCGCCTTTTTAGATGGTGACCGGGGAGGAGACATTATATTAAAGGAATTATCTCAAGTGGCTGACATCGACTTTGTTGCCAGAACACCCAGGGGGAAGGAAGTGGAAGATTTGGGAAAGAAAGAGGTGGTGATGGCCCTGAGAAGGAAGGTCCCGTTAAGTCAGATAAAAGGGCAGGCACCAAGTAGAGGAACACCAAAGGCCACTCAATCCAGTAGTAACGGCGGGGAATTACTGAATCTACTCAAGAATGTGAAGGGTAAATTAACTGCCAGATTATTTGACAAGAACCTGAAGCAGATAACAGAAATCGAGATTAAGGATCTTGTGAATAGTTTAAAGGATGTGCAACCCTACGGGGTGGTCTTCGACGGCATAGTTACTCAACGTCTGGTGGATGCTGCAGCGGAAAGCAAAGTGAATTGTATTATCGGCGTAAGTAAATCAGAGGTTTCGAACACAAAAAACGTAAGAATTCTGACTGAGCGATAATCTCTTCCTTATTTTTCTTTATTATTTTTCACAATTCCAAAGGAATTTTTGCTTGCAAAGATAGGAAAAATCGCATGGCGAGTTTTGCTTGCAAAGATTGCAGAGCAATCTTTCCAATTGCTCTGAGCAATATCAAGAGATTGCTCGGGCAATCTATTGACCCACACTTCTCTGAGAAGTGTCGGGTATTGACCCATGCCTCTCTGAGAGGCATCGGGTTTTGCTCATCCTACGGCACAAAACCCGAATCTGCTCAGAGGCAGATTTGGCGTCAAAACCAGACTCTGCCCCAGAGGCAGATTGGGTATCAAAACCCGACTCTGCCCCAGAGGCAGATTGGGCATCAAAATTCCCCCCCAGGAATTTTCCTGTTCCCCCCAGGAATTTTCCTGTTCCTCACAGGAATTGGAAAAATTCTCCTGAAGAGAATTTTTGCAAGCAAAAACTCCGGGGGAGTTTTTCCTATTTTCCTGTTCCCTAGGGGAATTTTGTTGTTCTTTAACGGATGTATTTTATATTTCTATATCTACATTATACTTGGTTGGGTGAAATGTATCTTGACGAGATAGAAAGCACTAAAGATATTGATATTCCTAAAGACCCTATTGATAGGGTGATTGGGCAATCAAGGGTGGTGGGGAAGATAAAGCTTGCTATAAAACAGAGAAGACACCTACTCCTTGTTGGACCCCCCGGAATTGGGAAAAGCATGCTAGCTCAGGCGTTGGCACTGCATCTATCTAAACCTAATGAAGAAATCCGCGCAGTACATAATGAAAAGAATCCTGAACGACCAATACTTGAAGTTGTAACTAGGGATGCGCTAGAAAATGAGAAAGAGGATAGGCGCCCTACGGGAGTGATTGTTGGTCCTAGGGAAGTCCCTTTTTTTATAGCGGAGCAACTAGGCTTCAGATGCTCTGCCTGCGGAGTCATTAGCAGCGAGAAGGACGCGATATGCCCTAACTGCGGCAGCAACAAATATAATCCAGGGGTTAATAGAGAATTCTCCCCCTTTGGAGACATAATAACTGAGGTATTTGAGGTTGGGTCAGGTAGGCCGGAGCGAGAAGTGCAGACGATTAGGCGGGGTAGTGGGGGCAAGGAAACGGTTTTGATTTATAGAAAACTTGATGGTGAAAAGATTCAGATCATTGACCAGGATTCCTTCAACACCCCAAAAAAGGCGAAGAGAAAGATGAAGGTTTTGGTTCCCATAAACAGGATCCCATTTATTCAAGCCACCGGCGCCTCCGAAACAGAGTTGCTTGGTGATGTCCGCCATGACCCCTATGGAAGCCATCCCGAGATTGGGTGCCCCGCCTATTTAAGGGTGCTCCCCGGAGCAATACATGAAGCCCATGAGGGGGTTTTATTTGTTGATGAGTTACCTAGTATGCAGCATATGCAGCGGTTTATCTTGACCGCCATGCAGGAAAGGAGGTTCCCTATTGTGGGAAGAAACCCGCATTCCGCGGGTGCCTCTGTTAAAGTAAATGATGTCCCCTGTGACTTCATTTTCGTCGGGGCAAGCAACCTAGGGGATGTGGATAAAATTCTGTCGCCCTTAAGATCGAGGATTCTCGGCTTCGGCTATGAACTCCTGCTGGAGACGGTAATGCAAGATAATGAAAGGGGTAGGATTGAAATCGCTCAATTTATAGCTCAGGAGGTGGAGGCTGACGGCAGGATACCCCAGGTCAGCAAGGGGGGTATAGAGGTGATTATTAATGAGGCTAGGAGAAGGGCGTTATCAATAGATAACATGAAGGGGGCCTTAACCTTGCGGCTTCGGGGGCTGGGTGGTTTAATCCGGCTTGCGGGGGATTTGGCTATGCTGGAGGACTCCGCGTTTATAGAGAAACCCCACATTAAAAAAAGCCTTGCTGAGGCGAAACCTATAGAGCATCAGATAAAAGAGCGTTATGGCTCCCTCTGGAAGGGGGTTGGTAAGGATAGTGACAGTGACATAGATTGTGCGTGTGATGCCGGGTATAGGTGAATGTGGGGGACGGGGGCCATTTCCTGTATTATCGACGTTTCTAGAACCCAAAAGTCCTGAGGAATTTTCTTGTCCTTCGAATCTCCGGTTCGAACAGATGAAAAAACACCCTCATACGAGAACACACACCAGAGGATATACTGGTTCGCCACACTCAACTCGGCGGGAGCACCATCTTCGCCGAAAACACCAGCGACCAACCCACCCTCACCTATAATGGAATACAGCGAATACTCGAAACCATAAGGTTAGGATACAGCAGCCAATCACAAGATCCACGCGTAAACAGACGCCCACCTCATGGACAACTGGGGTGGGGGGAGCTTAACCGACGATCCTGGGTCTTAATTCACATACGCTCTCACAACCCTCCAGAATCTCAAGTATGTTAGGTAGATTTATATCTACTATAAGAGATAGTAGCTGCGGGAGAAGGCTTAAGAGGGTACTTAAGAGCAACAGCAGGGTGAGGATTATGACACTAAATATGAGACCAACCATATAGTGCTGTTTTCTCTTGTTTTCTTTGGGGGATGCGTGGTATAGGATTATCAAGATGATTGCGATGATTATAAATACGGCAAATGGGGGGAGGATTATGGCTCCACAGAAGAGGTACATTAGGTTGAGTATCCTGCAGATCAGGCAGGTTAGGGCTGCTTTTACCTGCGAATCCTGCAGTTCATTTACGTCTTCCGTAGCGTAAGATAAACCGGATAGAAGATAGAGTGCTATCGAGGTGAAAATAAGTTTATATATACTATTTCCTGTTTCTTCTTCTTGCGGAATCATTTTTAGCGTGTGCCCTCACAGTGTACTTAACTTTATAAATATAAATAGGTCGGCTATGTTTCTGGTGCCACCTAAGTTAGGCACTACATTACCCCCTCATCTTTTATACTTGAATGCTTACATATTTAACCTACAATATAGGTGCTATGTTAAAATGGAAGTAAAAGATCTGCAACCAAATACGTCGGTAGATATTTTGGAGTTGGATGTGATTGAGGTGGAGGAACCCCGGGAGTTTACAAACTTCAGAGGGACGGGAAGGGTGGCAAACGCCAGAGCAAAAGATGAAAGCGGCGAGATAAAACTCACCCTATGGAATGAACAAGTGGATATGGTGAAGTCAGGAGATAAAGTAACCATAGAAAATGGATGGGTGAAAGACTTCAGAGGAGAACTTCAAGTAAGTACAGGTAAATTAGGTAAGCTAACCGTTGCTGAGAAGTAGAGATGGAATAATGGGGGAATTGTTTGTAGTGAATATATTAGGAGAGGATAAACAAGGGTTAGTTGCAGGTATCACAGAAAGATTAGCAGACGTTAATATTAATATAGTTGATGTAGAGCAGAGCGTAATACGTGGCTTATTCTCAATGTTTATGTTAATTGATTTAGAAAAATCTGCTGTTGATTATAACGGGGTTAATGAAATACTAAAGGAATGTTCTAATAATCTAGATGTGAATATATCCACAACCCCTTTCTCTGAATGCAAGAAGGAGATTGCGCCTGAGAAACGGGACATACAAACCCTTACCATTTTAGGCGTAGATAAGCCCGGTATTATTGCTGGAATATCCAGAACCCTAGCTAATCAGGGGATAAATATAGGGTGTATAAAGATGATCGCCCGAGGCGAACTACTTGCCATGGAAATGTTGGTGGATGTAGGAAAAGGGGATGTAAGAAAAGTAAGAACTGATTTGAGGGAGATCGGGGAAGTGTTGGGTGTGGATATTGTAGTTCAACCAGAGAGTGTTGCTAGATGGAGAAAACGCCTGATTGTTTTTGATATGGATAGCACCCTTGTGGATGCAGAAATCATCGATGAATTGGCGAGGGTGGCGGGGGCTGGAGAGGCGGTTGCGGAGTTGACGGCGAAGGGAATGCGGGGTGAAGTAGAGTTTAAAGAGTCTCTACAAGAGAGGGTGAAGTTATTGAAGGGGCTTGGTGTGGAGGCACTGGATGAAATCCGGGGTAACATGAAATTAACGCCCGGTTCTGAAGAATTAATCAGAACCCTGAAGGAAATGGGTTTTAAGTTAGCTTTAATCAGTGGGGGATTCACGTACTTCACA
>JAYEKX010000006.1:0-5948 GCA_034716875.1 Candidatus Altarchaeota archaeon
ACATCAATGGAATTTCTGCAGATAGGGGGGGGCTGGATTATATCCTACATGAAGGTGATGTAGAGCGGTGGGATTATCATGACTGGGGTCATCAAATGTTTATTCCAGCCATAATAGGAGACTATCAAGAGCCGTTTCTTCATGGGGTTGGGGGGGAAATATTGCCCACCATCATCACATACGATGCTGATGAATTCAGGGATGATGCGCATGAGATCAAAAATTCTTTGAATAAACTTGGTGTGAAAGAAACCAGTATTAAATTCTCAAGTGAGTTAAGTGATGTGGAGAGGGAAGGTTTCAACATCATCCTCATCGGTCACCCAACAAATAAACTTATAAAGGAGTTGATGGATAATCATAAAAAGTTGGGGTTTTTCATATATTTTGAAGACAAAAAAATTGTTGTTTTAAACCCCAGGGGTGAGGGAGTGAAAAAATCCGGGGGCGCGGTAATACTTGCCACCCAGAATCCCTGGAACCCAGAGGGCACCGGCGCCTTTGAGAATGTCGTCTGGATAATCACGGGCACGGATGAAGAAGAGATTGAATATGCTGCAGCTATATTATCCGGAGAGCACGAGCTTCTACGAAACTATTTCGGGGTATTTATACATAATGAAGAGGTTATATCGGTTCCGTGCACATGATGAACTATACATTTATCTCTAAGGACTCATTATATCATAAACTCAACCCGTTATGTAAAATAGTCTGGTCCATGGCGGTAGTGATAGCGGCACTGGTCTTCAATAATCCGGTTTATCTGACACTATTGTTTCTGGCAACAGCTGTAATCGCAGTATATGCCAGAGTATTTAGGGAATGGATTTCATACATGAAATACGGTATCTGGTTTGGTATATTGATAATGTTGATAAATCCTCTTTTTTCATATCATGGAACACATATAATCTATGAATTCCCATTTAAAATTCCGGTGATGGGCAGCCTCAGGATTACATTGGAGGCTCTGGCTTATGGGGGGGGTATGGCACTGCGACTGCTCACGATAATATCGGCATTCGCGACTTTAACGTATACGGTAAACCCGGATGATATGCTTAACTCATTAACCAGGATCAGGCCATTTTACCGCTCTGTGTATGTTACCTCGCTTGCAGCTCGTTTTATGCCGACACTGGTCCAGGACAGTAACATGATAACTGAGATACAGAAAACCAGAGGGCTTGATATTGATTCAGGAAATTTAATAAAAAAAATCAGGAACAGGATTCCGATAGTAATCCCCCTGTTATCCAATTCACTTGACCGGGCGATACAGGTCTCTGAGGCAATGGAATCCAGGGCATTTGGTTGCTCAAAAAAGAGGACATTCTACAAAGATTCAATATTAAGTAAAGTAGAGTTTATTATAATCACCCTAACGATATCAAGTGTTTTAATGGTTGCTTACATCAAATCTATGGGTTTTGGAGACTACAGTTATTACCCCACCTTAAACCCCATACTACTTACATACAATGAGATGCTCCTGATGGGGGGATCTCTTGGCCTGATCCTCTCAATTATCCCCTTAACAAAAATAAATTCAAGATTAGGATGATAGAGATAAATGATTTAACATTTTATTACTCGGATTCAACGAAACCTGCCTTAACAGACATTGACCTGAGAATAGATTCAGGTGAATTTGTTTTGGTCGCGGGTGCTTCAGGTAGTGGGAAGTCCAGTCTTTGTAGGTGTCTTAACGGACTGATACCTCACTTTTATGGTGGGAAAATCAGGGGTTATGTAAACGTTTGTGGAAAAAACGTCATCGAGACACCGACAAAGAAAATGGCAGAGTATGTGGGCATGGTGTTTCAGGACCCTGAGAATCAGATGCTTATGACGGAGGTTGAGCGGGAGATCGCATTCGGCCTGGAGAATCTGTGCTATCCAAGGGATATAATAAGCAGGAGGGTTGAAGAAGCCCTCGATTCGGTCGGAATAAGCAATATACGGCACAGACACCCCAATAACCTGTCGGGGGGTGAAAAACAGAAGGTTGCGATAGCATCAAATCTGGCACTGCACCCACAAATTCTTGTTCTGGATGAGCCAACATCTGAGCTGGATCCAAAGAGTGCAGAGGACGTGATAAATGTCCTGGAGAGGCTTAATGACGAGCTTGGTTTGACGATAATCTTAATTGAGCACAGGCTTGACCGGGTAGTTCATCACGTGGACAGACTTATTGCCCTAAGTGAGGGTCAGGTAGTGCTGGACGGCCCTCCGGGGGAAATTCTTGCAAACCAGAAATTCAGGTCCCTGGGAATTGGCCTTCCACCGATTGCTTCACTCGCACACGCCATACGGGAGAGGGGATTTAATCTTGAAAGCATCCCTTTAACCGTTAAAGAAGGTCGCAGGATGTTCCTGAATTTCTTCAAAAACCCAAGGAAAGTAGAGTTAACGGATGATAAATCCACAGGAGGGGTTAAGGTTGAATTCAGGAATGTTTCATATACATACCAAAACGATATCGATGCCCTGAAGAATATTTCCCTTAAGTTCCACACAGGGGAATTTATCGCAATAATGGGGCGTAATGCGTCCGGGAAAACCACCCTCGTGAAACACATAAACAGTTTGTTAAAGCCAAAAAAGGGCAGTGTTTTAGTCTCCACAATAAATACGAAGAATGCTACGGTAGCACAGATGGCCAAAACAGTCGGTTACGTCTCTCAAAACCCCAACGCCCATCTTTTTGCCGACACGGTTGAAGAAGAGATTCAATACATCCTGAAAAATCTGAAAATGAGGGGGGATGAAATTAATCCAAAAACCGATTCTATTCTGAAGAGGTTTGACCTTGTAGATAAAAGAGATGAGTATCCAAGGTCACTCAGTGGCGGGGAGAAACAGCGTGTGGCATTAGCCTCTGTTATCGTTGCCGAACCGGATATACTTATCCTGGACGAACCAACAAGAGGGATGGATTATAAATCTAAGAAATATTTGATGAACTTCCTCGATGGTTATAGGCGTAATGGTAAGGTGGTTGTATTGGTCAGCCATGATATCGAAACGGTTGCTAGACATGTTGACAGGGTTGTTCTATTGAGTGAGGGAAAAATAATCGTGGATGATTCCAAGAGAAAGGTGTTGTCTAAAGCGCTTCTATTCTCCCCCCAGATTAACAGACTGATTCAGGGTTACAGGCAGTATAACGTTCCCGATAACATACTAACCACTGAAGAGGCTGAACAGGTAATACAGCAAGGGTAAAGATGAAGAAAAGTCATATTATCCTTGGTGTAATGTCTATCTTGGGTTTAGCCTCATTTCTCATACCAATATTCCTGCCGGATTCATCTCTTAATCCGAATAAAGGCATGTTCACCTGGGGGCTGTTTGTGTCCGCAGTCATGTTATTCAGTATTGCGGCATTCCTATTGGAATTTGAGAGAATTACTATGAGTTCTAAGGAGATAGGGTTTATTGCAATCCTTGGGGCAGTATCTGCAGTTTCAAGGGTTCCCTTCGCAGTAATACCCAGTGTACAACCGTGTACCTACCTCATCATCTGCACAGGATATGTATTCGGACCAATAGCCGGATTTATGGTTGGAGCAATTACAGCATTAATCTCTAATCTATTCCTGGGCATGGGCCCGTGGACATTATATCAGATATTTGCATGGGGCTTGGCAGGATTCGCTGCAGGTTTCATAAAACTCAATAAAACATGGAAACTCTGTCTCTACGGATTTATCCATGGATACCTTTTCGGGTTGATTACGAATATCTGGTTTTGGTCTGCCTTTATCTATCCATTAAACTTCAGAACACTCCTGGCAATTCAAATAAATAGTTTCTGGTTTGACACATTCCATGCATTAGGAAATGTGATATTTCTTTGGATTTTTGGTCTCAAAACCATCAAAATATTCGAGAGATATAAAAAAAGATTTCATGTGGAAAGACTGTAGAACCTAATCCACCTCAATCTTTTTCATCTCTTTAATCCCGGCCTTCTCAGCCCTAACCTCCAATACACCATTCTTGTAACTAGCCTTCACCTCCTCCGGGTTTATGGTTGTGGGGGTGCTGTAGGAACTCCTGAAGCCCTGATACCTGCTCTCATAATAATATCCCCCCTTCTCTTCCCCCTCCTCCTCTTTCTCCTCCTCCGTCTCTAAACTGACTTCGATTCGGTTTTCAGTGACATTAATCTTTATATCCTCTTTCTTAACCCCGGGAAGCTCTGCAGTAAAAATCACCTCCTTATCTGTCTCAGTCATATCTGTATAAGGCTCAAAAACAACTGGAAACCCCTCCCTAACAGCAGGTAAAAAACGCCCGGACCTAAAGAAAGGCTCCGCCATAGCCTCCTCAACCATACGCCTCATCTCATCAAATACATCACGTCTCCTTCTCATCATAACCACCTCCAGATATAATATCTTTTATTTTATTTAAATTCATTCTGTATAAGACGTAAGAGGGAATGTTAAGGGATGAAAATAAGGGATAAACCAGTCTTTTGGATCCTTGTGGGGGTCGTTATAGGAATCATATTAACGGTGGAGGTAATCCATTTCGCAAACCTGCGAAGCTGTCCGGAAAATATCTGCCTGACCGGCTCAGAAGTCATAGCAGTCTCTGACAGAGGCTACTTTCCGGCAGTGCATGATGCATTCCAAAAAGCCCAACAGTCCATCCACATAGTTACATTCGAGCTGAAATATTACCCTAAATATAAGGGGAGTAATCAGAATATACTCATAGATGACTTGATTAAGGCTCATGATAGGGGCGTTGACGTCAGGATAATAGTGGACCAGTACTCCAAAAAAAATAATGCCTACGAGTATCTGAGAGTAAACAACATCACAATAAAATATGATCCCGAGGATGTGACAACCCACACCAAGCTGGTGATAATCGATGGCAAAATAGTTATTCTCGGTTCAACTAATTTCTCCTACTACGGTTTAGAGAAAAACAATGAAGTAAACGCAGTAATCATTTCAGAGGAATTCGCCCAATACTTTGAAGACTATTTCGATAGGTTATGGGGTGGGTAAGTTCACACCTCGTCATAAACCTTAACACTAACCTCTTCAGCGATCCTCTTAGCCTCCGGATCCTTTACAAAGAGTTCGGCTTTCAATTGCTTAGCTAAAGCAATAGACTCTGCAGTATTGTCATCCAGGCCCTTCGAAACCAGTTCATTGACAAAATCCCAGTCCTGAATCCAGACAATATTAACCAGCCCCTCATCAATAAAGTTCTTCAGTCTCCTTAGTTTCCTGCTGGTGCCGGCTACTATATGAGGATTCCTCTTATTTATGAAATCCTCCAATTCATCGCTTTTGATTTCCTTCAGGTAGTCTGCCGCCGCCACATACTTCTTCCCCCTGCGCGTATAGAAAAACAGGAATGCTGAGGAGAGGAGTATTATGAATAGCGTTAATAATCCTCCCAGGCTTCCGGAAAATGCGATTATGTAACCAACTATACCCACAGGGGTACAGGATTTACAGGGACCCCCACAGTCAATATCCTCCTCACCCTGATTCTGTATCCCATCACTGCAGGTCGGTATCATGCAGGTATTCTCATGACAGTAATCACTTAAACAGTCTGAATCACTCACACATCCCATGCCTTCACCACACTGCCTACAGGATCCGCCACAATCGATATCGGTTTCATCCTGATTCAATACCCCGTCACGGCATGTTGGCATCCTGCAGGTATTCTCATGACAGTAATCACTTAAACAGTCTGAATCACTCACACATCCCATGCCTTCACCACACTGCCTACAGGATCCGCCACAATCGATATCGGTTTCATCCTGATTCAACACCTTATCACGGCAGGAAGCGGCTGTACACACGCCTTTGTGACAGACACCACTTAAACAATCTGAAGCCAATACACAATTTTCATCATCTTCACAGGGAGAGCAGGATCCTCCACAATCAATATCG
>JAYEKX010000007.1:0-5942 GCA_034716875.1 Candidatus Altarchaeota archaeon
AACGGCCCCGGTATTCACTGCGTTTATTACGTCGGCGGTGCCGTAGACACCTAATCCGGATTCCCTGCCGATCTCTTTCAGGAGTTTATGTATCATACGTATTTCTCTTGCGGCGTTGATTTCCTCCCCGATTTTTTTGACTTTCGCTCTTTTCATGACTTCGTTTATCCCGGATCTGCCGTGTGAGCCGATGTTTTCCAGGACTGTTTTTTCCGCGATTTTTGGGTATTTCTCGTTCAGGAATCTGTGGAGGTTTTCTTTTTCAAATCCTGCCCCGGCCAGTATCAGGGTGGATATTTTTTCTTTAGCAAGGAGGGTGGATATGAATTCTGCGGTGTCTTTATAGAACTCCTGCTTCCTTTTTTGCCTGTCTCTGGTGTCGTATTTGCCGCCGATTAGTTTAGTTAGGTCGTAGTGCTCTATCTTCGATTCCCTTATCAGGCCGAGGTTGGCTTCGCCTTCATCGATCACTGCTATGAGTAGTTTAGGTCTTAGGGTGGATTTTTCGGCGTCCTTCAGCCTCTCGAGGTCGAATCCGGACCACCTGTCTTTTATTATTGTCAAAGTTGTGTTTTTCTCTACGTTGATTGTGTGGTGGCTTCCGATAGAGATCAGGTCCTCAGGGCCTTCTTCTATGATGCCTGTGATTCTGTATGTATCCCTGTCCAGCTGAAAAACGGTTTTCTCTACCCTGACGGCTATGGTTACTGTTTTCCTCTCACTCTTCCCGGTTCGGGTTATGTCTTCTTTACCCTTAATCCGTCTCTCGGTTTTGGCTTTCACAAGATCTCCGGTGTTTACGACGTTACTTAGGTACCAGAGGTCGTCGAGGTTTTCGGTCATTAATTTAACCCGGCCTTGTTTCAGATCCCTGTAAAATATTTTCATCCTTGGGTTATTTTTTTTACTTCCAGGTTTAAATCTTAAATAACATGGGTGATATTGTTCTTGAGACTGATTTACCCCTCAAGCCCTTTATACGGGGTAAGGTGAGGGATATCTATGATTTGGGTGATAGGCTGTTGATGGTGACTACTGACCGGATTTCGGCGTTTGACTCTGTTTTACCTAACGGGATACCCTATAAAGGCAGGGTGCTTACCGGGTTGTCGGTGTTCTGGTTTAATTACCTTGGTGTCAGGAATCATCTGTTGAGTGCTGATGTACGTGAGTTCCCTGATGAATTACGTGGGTATTCGGATGTTCTTTGCGGGAGGTCTATGTTGGTGAGAAAGACTGCGAGGGTTGATATTGAGTGTGTGGTCAGGGGTTTTATTTCAGGTTCGGCGTGGAAGGAATACTTGGAGACTGGGTGTGTCTGCGGGATTACTTTACCTGAGGGTCTTATAGAGAGTCAGAGGCTTTCTGAACCCTTATTCACTCCGGCTATTAAGGCCGAATCAGGGCATGACGTCAACATAAGCGAGGAAAAGATGGCGGACTTGGTTGGGGCCAACTTGACTCAGGAGTTAAAGAGGATTTCTCTTTTGATCTATGGGAAGGCTTTTATCCGGGCGAAGGAGGCGGGGATTATTATTGCTGATTCCAAGTTTGAGTTCGGTATCCTTGATGAGGAGGTTATCTTGATTGATGAGGTTTTGACCCCGGATTCCTCCCGTTTCTGGTCACTTGGGGATTATTCCCCCGGGGGGGCGCAGAGGAGTTTTGATAAGCAGTTTGTCAGGGATTATCTGGAGGGGATCGGGTGGAGTAAGGAGCCGCCGGCTCCCCGGCTTCCGGATGAGATTGTAGAGAAGACTTCGGAGAGGTATTTGGAGGCGTATAAGAGGATTACTGGCGTAGGGTTGTAGTGTGTTCTATCCAGTGACCTGCTAATTGATTCCCTGGTGTGGTCTTTCATATAAAGGTTATTTATAAGATGATTAATAATAATATTACTATGCCAGTGGATAAGGTACTCGTTGTTAGAGGGGAGGTGCAAGGAGTAACTTACAGGGATTACGTTAAGGCTAAGGCATCACAGCACAACATCATGGGTTATGTTGAAAATCTGCCAGACGGGACAGTAGAGATTGGTTGTCATGGGGAGGGCATCAAGGTAGATTCTTTTATCGCTGATATAAGGTCAGACATCGGTAAAGAGGAACTTAAAGGCTGTTTCGGTCGTGTTGTATCTGTAGAAGATTTGGATGAGCTCATAGACCTGTCAGAGAGTGAACATTCATCCTTTGTCGTTAGAGTCGGGGAAGCTAACTACGAGATACGGGAAGGTTTTGCCTCTGCCGTTAAGTTTTTGGGAGATACTAATAAGAGAGTTGATGACGGGTTTGAAAGAACAGATAATAATTTTGATGTGTTGGGTAAGAAATACCATAACATATCCCGTGTGTTGTATCTCATAGTGTTTATCCTAATTTCAATGCTAATCGTCTTAACTTTTGGTCTTGGGGTTGTTTAGGAGAAATTCGACTTACCCCTGCTGGGTGTAAGGCATGTGGGTGGATAGAACACAGGGTTGTAGTGTGGATTCCATATATATTTATTTAATCTAACATAGTTTAAATTATTATGAATATTGATTAAAATGACTGAGGAAACGAATACATCCGGTAAGGACGAGGGACCAAGGATTACTTTACAGAACGGTTTAGCTATAGCTCTTTTAGTATCTCTTTTAGCTAATGCGTATTTCATTAATCAGATGGCTAATTTAAACAATAATGTTCCTATTGATTTAGGCGCGACTGCGGTAGCGCCTGTGGTCGGTAAGGTGATTGATTCCGGCAGCTCGGTGGTTGATTCCGGCGGCAGGGTTGCTGTGGAGGGTGATTTAGTTAAGGTGGATTATGTAGGCAGTTTTTTGAATGGAACTGTTTTTGACACCTCCCTTGAGGATGCGGCTAAGGATGCCGAGGTTTATAATGAGTTAAGGCCTTATGAGCCCCTTGCTTTTGTGGTTGGTTCAGGTCAGGTGATCCCGGGGTTTGAGAATGCTGTTTTGGGCATGAAGGTTGGTGAGGAGAAGACTGTCACCATCCCTCCGGAGGAGGCTTATTCTGTGGGTCCTTTAGCTGGTAAGACCCTGGTTTTCAGGGTTATTGTCCGAAGTATTGAGGAGCCGGAGGATTTGAGTGTTGTGGTGGTTAATGATGAGCGTTGTGTTGACTGCGATATGAAAGTTACGTCTGTTATGGGGCAGCTTCAGGGTTTGTTCCCTGGTTTAACGTATACTGTGTTGGATTATGGTTCGGATGAGGGTAGGCGGTTGTTTGATGAGCTTGATTTAAAGAATCTTCCGGCGATTCTCTTTGACGAGTCTGTGAAGGAGAGGGAGGGTTATGTGAATGTGGAGAGGTTTATGGATCCTGTTGGCGAGTATCTCTCCTTAAAGATTGGGGCTTCCTTTGATCCTACTGCAGAGATTTGTGATAATGGGGTGGATGATAATGGTGATGGTTTAGTTGATTGTCTCGATCCCTCGTGTGCGAAGGAGTTTACATGCATGCCTAAGCTGGATAAGCCTGAGGTGGATTTGTTTGTTATGTCTCATTGTCCCTATGGGACTCAGATTGAGAAGGGTATGTTGCCTGTTGCAGAGCTTCTTGGGGATAAGATTGATCTCACAGTGAGGTTTTGCACTTATGCGATGCATGGTAAGCTGGAGCTTGATGAAGAGACTATCCAGTATTGCCTGCAGAGGGATGAGGGGGGTAAGTATCTTGATTACTTGGCTTGTTTCCTTAAGGATGGTGAGTCTGGGGTTTGTTTGAAGGAGGCTGGCGTTGATCTGGTGGGTTTAAGTGCTTGTGTTAAGGAGACTGATGAGGCGTTTGGTATAACCGAGGGTTTTGAGGATGAGTCTACCTGGTTGAGTGGGCGGTTTCCGGTGTTTGCGGTAGATGAGGCTTTGAATGAGAAGTATGGTATTCAGGGGTCTCCGGGTCTTGTGATAAACGGTGCTGTGGCTGAGAGGGCGGGCAGGGATTCTGCGAGTCTGCTTGAAGCAGTCTGTTTAGGCTTTAAGGATAAGCCTGCTGAGTGCAGTGAGGTGTTGTCTTCTGCTGTGCCGGCTCCGGGCTTCGGTTTCGATGAAGCCTCCGCTGCCTCCTCATCGGGGGGTTGCGGGGTCTAACAAAACCCTCCTTTTTATATCCGGCTTTGATTTTTATACTTTAGTTTTTTATAGTATACCATGACCCAAGTCGTAAGTTTCAAGGCTACTGAGAAGCAGGTAAGGGATATGGATGCTATAGTGAAGGCTGAGGATTTCACTTCGAGGGGTGAGCTCCTGCGCGCACTTCTGAGGAGACTTGAATCTAGGAGATTATCTGAAGAAGTGAAAAGAGATATAGATGAGGGTAGGAGGCAGGAGGGCAGACCTCTAAATGAATTGTTTTAAATTCACTCGCACGCGGAGGTTTGATGAGAGACTGAATGAACTGGATCCTGCTCTTCGGAAGAGGATTCTGATAAAATTGCAGGAGTTTCAGGTTCATGTGAATGATTAGGGCATTGATCCTCGTTTTCACAGCAACACCAAATTTGTTACAGAGAAACGCACTTGGAGACTGAGGATAGGTAAATATAGGGCTTTTTTTGATATCCTAAAGGATGAAATCAAGTTTACGACGGTATTACCCCGGGGTAAAGCCTACAGGTGAGGGTGGTATGGAGAAGGCAGGGTATATCCGGGGGTTTTTTTCTCTTTCATAACGTATAATTTTACTATGGATGTAACTTCTATCGGGGATGTGAACCTGGATATCGTCACCTCAAGCATTGAGGATTTCCCTGTGAGGGATGCTCAGGAGATTGTTGACATGCATTTCAGTTCAGGGGGTTGTGCGGCTAATTTCGCTAAGGCTTCGGCTGGGTTGGGTGTGGGGACGAGGCTTATCGGGCGGCTTGGTGATGATGTCTTCGGGGATTTTGTGATGAGGGATTTATGTATGAAGGATCTGGACCTCAGAATCTCTTGCGGGGGCCGGACTGGGGCGACTGTG
The DNA here is from genome assembly GCA_034716875.1 of Candidatus Altarchaeota archaeon. GTDB lineage: Archaea > Altiarchaeota > Altiarchaeia > IMC4 > QMZM01 > QMZG01. The sequence goes on from JAYEKX010000007.1 coordinate 4,965, forward strand.
GCGGTGACTTTCAGGGATCATACGCGGTCTTTTTTAACTTACCCGGGCTGTAATTCTGAGTTAACCCTTGATGATATAGACTTCAGTCTTATCCAGGGGAGGTATCTGCATGTAGCTAGTTTTTTTCTTCAGGGTCTTAGGGGGGGTACTAAAAAGATTCTTGATTATGCTCATGGGCGGGGTATGGTCACGTGTTTTGATACTGGTTTTGATCCCGGGGGTTGGTCGGGGAGGGATTTGTCTTTAGTCCGGAGGATGCTTGGTGGTGTGGACTTTTTTTTCCCTAATTGGGTTGAGGCTAAGGCTATATCGGGTTGTAGTGTTAGGGAGGATGTTTGTGAGGCGTTGGTTGGGTTTGGGCCTGAGTTGATTGCCTTGAAGTTGGGTTCTGAGGGTTGTTTCATTTATTCGGGGGGTGAGGGTGTTTATGTTCCTCCTTTCAGGGTGGGTGTGGTGGATTCTACCGGGGCTGGGGATGTTTTTGGTGCGTCTTTTGTGTTCGGTCATCTGAGGGGTTGGGGTCTGGGGAAGATCGGCCGGTTTGCTAATGCGGCTGCGGCGTTGAGTACCCGGGGTTTCGGAAGTGGTTGTTATCCTGGTCTTAAAGAGGTTTTATCTGTTGTTTAGGTTGGATCTGGTATTTTTTTCCGGAGTTTATTTCCTATGTAGATTATCAGGCTGGTGAGTAGGTAGCCTTCGAGGGTTAGGAGCAGGATGTTTACCAGGGTTTGTTGGTTTGTCGGGGGGTTATGGGGTTTCATTTTTTTTAGGTTCAGGGTGGTGTATTTGTTGCATTCGGGGTCTTGGAAGCATTTTTTGGTGGGGGGTAGGTGTAGGTGGCCTTTGATGTATATGCCTCCTTCTGTGTTTTTTATTTTGTTTATTGTGTTTGTGATGCAGTCGTATGTTTCTTTGCTTGTGTAGTCTGTGCAGGGTTTTTGGTGGTTCCGGAGTCCTTGTAGTTCGCAGGGTGCTGGT
>JAYEKX010000008.1:0-5929 GCA_034716875.1 Candidatus Altarchaeota archaeon
TTGCCCCTGATTTTTTTTTTGTCTCATCCAGAATCCGCTTGATTTCGAAGTCGTAGTCTACGTTAGGCATTCTCCACTCTCCCTATCCACTTAACTCTATCAAACCCGGAATCAAATGAATAGATACTGTTGATTTCAAGATTTTCCATCATAGCTATTAGAGATGCGTCAGTAAGTGAAATTCTGAGTTTTTTAGCAAGCTTGTAACTTCTTTCAAGTAGGATCTCATCCACAATAACTATCTCAATCCGCTCATGTTTTCTGAACAAGTCCAGTGTGTCCAATGCCATCTCTGGATTTACCTTTCGTAGTAGGAAATTTGTAACCTCTACGATAACATAGTCTGTTACGCATACCCTCGTCAATTTATCATTTAGAAATCGCTCAATAATTTGGACCGCTTTTTCATGGTCTTTATCTCTCTTTGATTTATATGCAATCCAGATACATGAATCGATCACAGTCCGCATTTTCAGAATATCAGGTCATGCTCTCTGGCTGCATTAGTTGGACCTATATCCACCACCTTATTCATCCACTTTCGGAGTAATGCATCCCCCTCTTTTTCGATTGATTTCTGTTTATATAAACTGATATATGCCAAAACAGCCTCCCGTATAACCTCAGACCTCTTCTTATATCTGCTTTTTGCAACCATATCCACTCTATCCAGTATTTCTTCAGGAAGTTTTAAGGAGATTTGTTTGTATGTCATTGTATCACCTTGTATATCTATAGAGATTCAGAGTATAAAATCCGTATTTTAGTTGGAACCAACACTTAATCTCTTCTTTCCCGCTTGTCTATATCTGAGATCAATATCTCATTCTTATTCCCTTTATACCATGAAACAAATCTTTTAACGCCTTCTTCAATAGGCACCTGCGGATTGTAGCCTAGGAGCCTTTGGGCCTTAGATATGTCTGCGGAGGTTATGGGGACATCACCCGGTTGATCCGGGAGTTTTTTTATTACTGCTTTTCTTCCAAGGCACCTCTCTATCACCGAAATCAGGTACCTCAACTCAACGGTTTTGGATTCGCCTATATTAAAGATTTCGAAATCGAATTTCCTGTTTAATGCATTGATAATACCCTCAACGGCATCGCCGATGTATGTATAATCCCTCTTTGATGATCCATCCCCAAACATCTGGATCTCTTTACCCTGATTAATCAATCGGGTGAACTTATGTGTCGCCATCTCAGGCCTTTGTCTGGGGCCGTAGACTGTGAAGAATCGCAGACAGGTTATGGGGATGTTATAAAGGTGATTGTAGGTGTTGCAGAATAACTCAGCACTTCTTTTTGAGGTGGCGTAGGGCGAAATCTGTTTCTCTAACCTGTCTTCTTCACTAAAGGGGACTTTCTTGTTTACTCCATAAACGGAGGAGGATGAACCAAAGATGAAGTTCTCAACCCCGTATTCCCTGCTTAACTCCAAGAGATTAATCGTTCCTCTAATGTTTACGTCTACATAACCAACGGGATCTTTGATGGAGGGTCTCACACCCGCCCTTGCCGCCAGATGAATAACCTTGCTTATATCATTCCCCCTGAAGATATCCTGCATTTTTTCTTTATCCCGGATATCGGTTTCAATGAATTTGAAATTCTCTTTCTCCAGGTTATGCTCAATGTTTCTTTTTTTAATCTCAGGGTCATAGAATGGATCCAGGTTGTCTATGCAAACAACATCCTCCCCAGCTTCCATTAATCTATCAACTACATGGGAGCCGATGAATCCGGCCCCACCGGTCACTAAAACAGACATTTTTTTTATTATTTGTGTTTAATATTATCTGATTAAGGATAATAAAGAGGGGGTTTATAGTAAACCTTCAAACTGTGATGAGTTTTTCTTAATCAAATCCCATACTTAATTCAAAATGACTGAAACGATTCTTGTGACGGGTGGTGCGGGTTTTATAGGTTCATTTCTTGTTGATAAATTGGTTGAGGAAGGGCATGATGTCCGGATCCTTGACAACCTTGAGCCTCAGGTGCATGAGGGGGGGATTCCGGATTACCTTAATGAAAAGGCTGAATTCATCAGGGGGGATGTCTGCAACTATGATGAACTGAAAAAAGCAATCGAGGATGTGGGGATAATCTCGCATCAGGCGGCGATGGTTGGTGTTGGACAGTCCCAGTACCAGCCCAAGAGGTATGTGGACGTTAACACCGGGGGAACTGCTAACCTGCTGGATATTCTCGTTAATTCCGAACACGATGTCAAAAAGCTTATTGTAGCTTCATCTATGAGCATCTATGGTGAGGGGGCCTATGAGTGTGAGGTCTGTGGAGTAGTTAATCCAGAGGTTAGGGATAGTGAGCAGATGAGTAAGGGGGATTGGGAGGTGTACTGCCCTAGTTGCGGTAAACCCTTGAAGCCGGTTCCAACCACTGAAGAGAAGGAATTACAGAGCAACTCCATCTATGCAATAACAAAGAAGGATCAGGAGGAGATGAGCCTGAACATAGGTAAGAGCTATGGAATCCCCACAGTTGCTTTAAGGTACTTCAATGTCTTCGGCCCCAGGCAGAGCCTCAGCAATCCCTACACAGGGGTGGTTGCGATATTTTTGAGCAGGATAAAGAACGGTAATCCCCCCTTGGTTTTCGAGGATGGGTTGCAGAGCAGGGATTTCATCTCGGTTCATGACATAGTTGACGCAAACCTTCTTGCGATGGAGTCCAGTGCAGCCGACTATGAATACTTCAATGTTGGGGGTGGAAGGCAGATAACTATTCTGGATATTGCTAGGATTCTGGCTAGGCTGCAGGATTCTGACGTAAAACCTGAAATAGTCGGTGAGTTCAGGAAGGGGGATGTACGACATTGCTTTTCTGACATATCAAAGATCCGGGGTAAACTAGGCTTTGAACCTAAGGTGGAATTCGACCAGGGCTTAAAGGAGCTTATTGAATGGTCAGGTGGAGTCGAAGCAGAGGATATGGTAGAGAAGGCGACTGAGGAGTTGAGGGCGAAGGGGCTTCTGAAATAATCCGGATTCATATGATCCAGAGATTGTTTAAATCCTAATTTGGTAGGTGATTAGATGGCGTCTGTTAAAGACTTTATAGAGGTTATAGAGAAGCGTATAAACTGGAAGGTAATACTCTTATTATTCCTAATAACGAGGCTCTGTATCGTTGGTGTGCTTCATACCGAGTGGAATGGCGAGAGTATGTTGTGTTACAATGCTGACTGTAAGACTCGCTGGCATAATGTGGAATCCGTTGTGGATGGCCTTAACCCTTATCTGGTTTGGAAAGAGTTGGGTGGTTATGGCACGGATATCCCTAGTCAGTCTTGTTGGCCGCCGTTTTTTTTCATTTTAACTTCCGTGTTTGCTTTCTTCTGGAAAAGTATATGGGCGATGCGTTTAATGTTTTTTCTTTTTGATTTCCTTAATCTGTTCCTGATTTATAGGCTGGCCAGATACAAGAATACGTCCAGTGTATTGTATCTTCTTGCTCCTTCTTTGTTCAGGGGGCTGTTGTTTGTGGAGGATGAGGTTTTCGTAACCTTTTTGTTGGCGAGCATCTATTTTTTGACTAAGGAACGGTATCTGTTGTCTACTGTGATGTTGGCGTTATCATTTAACCACAAGTTTTTTCCGATTGTTTTGTTTCCGGTGCTGTTGATGGCGATGAATGTTGTCAGAAAAAGGAGGCAGGGTATCCTGCCTGAGGTAAACTACAGGGGTCTGCTGAAGCATACTGGGATATTCACGTTAGTTACTGTATTCTGGCATATATTCTATTTCCCTGACTGGTATATGTTTTATGAATTCAGGATATTTCATTACACGATCACACCCGGTTTGGGGTTTGGCATCTGGGCTCTGCTTCCAAGAGCGTATTATACGGTGTTCATCGGTACTGCTTTTGTTTTATTTTATATCTACTGTTACTTAAAGAAGCTGGATGTGAAAACAGGTTACCTCCTGGGGAGCCTGATTTTTTTCAGCACGTATCCCCGATTTTCTGTAGACCACCTTATTTTTTTGGTTCCCTTGTTCCTTGTATGGACTAGGTTGGGTTTAGTGGATATTCTTTTCTGGGTGTTCCTTTCTGTAACGGTGTGTATTGATTTTCTGGCTTTACCTACAATCGGACTTATTGATCCGGTGTATGGTTATTTACTACTGGTTTTGATTTTACTGGGTTTTTATGCAGTGATTGCATGTAATTTAAGGCATAGACGCTGAAAATGTCTGGTTACACAAAAAAGGCAGTGAGGGGGGCGGGTATACTTTTTAGCATGTCTGTTTTATCTTATTTCTTGGGTTATGTTCTCCGGTTATTTATAGCAAACGAGTTTGGAACGTATTATTACGGCCTGGTTTATGCTATCCTGGCGTTATTCGGGGTTTTCTCTATTTTCATGGAGCTGGGTCTTAGGTCTGCCCTCATCAAGTATATAGCTGAATTTAGGGTTGAAAATAAATTAGGGGAGATAAAGGGTTCAATAATCATTGTTTTGTTGTTAAAGCTCCTGCTTTCAGGCATTATCTGCGGGGTATTGATTTTGTTCTCTGATCAGATTGCTATAGGTTATTTCAAGACATCTGAGGCTTCGATACTCATAAAGATTTATGGCGTAGGCATTATTTTTTCAGCCATAATCGCTACTTTAGAATCATCTTTTTTGGGGTTTCAGTCGATGAAATACTGTTCCTCAACAGATATTGTTAAATCCCTCATTGTTCTATTCATCACTTTCCCATTATTGTATCTTGGGTTCGGGGTGATGGCACCTATTCTTGGCTTTGCAACCTCATTTATACTCACTCCTTTGATTTATTTTCCTTTATTGATAAAGAGGGTTTTCCCGGAGTTTCTTAAGGTGAAGGCTGATTTAAGCCGGCCTCTGGTTAAGAAATTGTTTAGATTCGGGGTTCCCGTAACCTTAACTGGTTTAGCAGGCATAGTTTTTGGTTATACTGATACATTGATTTTAACCTATTTCACAACATTAAATGAGGTGGGTCTATACAATGCTGCGTTACCTACGATGAAGCTTATAACTGTTATGGGGGGTGCCATGCTTTCGGTTGTATTCCCTATGTCCTCTGAATTATGGACGAGGAATAAGAAGAAGCAGATAGTCCTGGGATTGGGTATGATTTATAAATATGCTGTCATCATGGTTTTCCCTATAGTCCTGTCCATGTTTCTTTTCCCGGATATAATTCTGGGGATTCTTTTTGGCGGGGAGTTTAAGCAGGCAGGGGGTGTTTTAAGGATTCTTGCGTTAGGATATTTTTTGAACACTTTTACGGGAGTGAATAATTCAGCTCTTTCAGGGATAGGCAAACCGGGGGAGGTGAGCAGGATAATGTTTTCTGGTGCGGGCGTGAACCTGGTTCTTAACCTGATTTTAATCCCCTCTTATGGGATGGAGGGTGCTGCCTTCTCAACCCTGATTGCATTTATCCTGATTTTTGTATTGTCCACTTGGAAGATAGGGAGATATGTACCGTTTATCATTCCCTGGAGGGATTTTTGTGTTATAGGCTTAAGTGGGGTTTTAATTACTGGAGTAGCCTATCTCATCGCGATGGTGGAGTTCCTAGACATCTGGATTAAGCTGGCGGTTACATTAATTACTGGCGGGATTCTCTATGTTTCCATACTGTTTCTGTCAAAAACCCTGACGATTCAGGATATAAAAGAAATAATTAACAGGGTGAAATGATTGGTTGGTGATCAATTTAATTTGTATAATTCAGGATACAATAACACATGGTGACGTATTTTATTGAAGTCGTCATAGTATTTGGAGGACTTGTCTGAGTAACTGGGTGGGTTATTCATGTATTCTGCTGAGAATAATCTCACATATACTGCTCTTATCCTCCACTCAATCCAGTTAGGGAGATTCAGGTATTTCAGGGTATGTCCAAGTTTACGCATTAAAC
>JAYEKX010000009.1:0-5865 GCA_034716875.1 Candidatus Altarchaeota archaeon
TGAATCGCTTCCTCGTATCTCTTCAGATCAAAGAGTGCAATACCTTTGTTGTACCATGCATCTGCATGTTCGGGGTTTATCGCTATTGCCCTCTCATAGGCTTGAATCGCTTCCTCGTATCTCTTCAGGTTAGAGAGTACATTACCTTTGTTACTCCATGCATCTGCATCTTCTGGGTTTATCGCTATTACCGTCTCATAGGCTTGAATCGCTTCCTCGTATCTCTTCAGATCAAAGAGTGCAATACCTTTGTTGTTCCATGCACCCGTATATTCTGGGTTTATCGCTATTGCCCTCTCATAGGCTTGAATCGCTTCCTCGTATCTCTTCAGATCAAAGAGTGCAATACCTTTGTTGTACCATGCATCTGCATGTTCGGGGTTTATCGCTATTGCCCTCTCATAGGCTTGAATCGCTTCCTCGTATCTCTTCAAGTTAAAGAGTGCAGCACCTTTGTTGCTCCACGCACCTGCATGTTTTGGGTTTATCTCTATTGCCCGCCCATAGGCTTGAATCGCTTCCTCGTATCTCTTCAGGTAATAACGTGCAGCACCTTTGTTGCTCCACGCACCTGCATCTTCTGGATTTATCGCTATTGCCCGCCCATAGGCTTGAATCGCTTCCTCGTATCTCTTCAAGTTAAAGAGTACATTACCTTTGTTGTACCATGCATCTGCATCTTTTGGGTTTATCGCTATTACCGTCTCATAGGCTTGAATCGCTTCCTCGTATCTCATCAAGTTAAAGAGTGCATTACCTTTGTTGTACCATGTCTCCACCTCTTTGGGGTTTATCTCCACTATCGTGTTGAAAATTTTTTCTGCTTCTTCAAATCTCTGTTGTTCTACCAAAGATATGCCAATATCATTCAGGATACTTAATACCTCTGGCTTTTTTTCAGCTTCATTTACAGCAAACTCCAGAGCGTCGTCTAATTTTCCTTCTTTGATTAGACCTGAAATTTTTTCAGAGATTTTTTCCATGTTATTTCCCTTTAGATGAACCGGAAATTAAAATTTTATATGCCAGAACCGCGGCCCCATAACCGTTGTCTACGTTCATCACCGCCAGGGGGGTGCAGGAGTTAAGCATGGTGAATAATGCCGTCTTCCCATGTTCAGCGGTTCCATAGCCCACTGATGTTGGTACGGCAATAACCGGGGCCAAAACCAACCCGGCGACTATTGAAGGTAAAGCCCCCTCCATCCCCGCGATTACTATAAACACCTGTGATTTCTTCAACGTCTCCAGTGCCGGATAAACCCTATGAATCCCCGCTATACCCACGTCATATTCATAAGCCACATTGCAACCAAGCTCCTCAGCGACCGCTCTAGCCTCCTCCGCCACAGGTATGTCGGAGGTTCCCGCCGTCAAAAGGCCAACCCCCCCAACTACGTTAACCTTCATATTTTTTTTCTTAAACACCAACACCCTGCCTTTTTTGTTATGAATAATCCTGAATTTTTTTCCACTAACCCCGTCAATCAAACCCCCCGCCTTTTCATCATCCACCTTAGTTATAATAACCCTTCCACAGTCCCTGAGGAACCTATCGGTTATCTCCTCCAAGTCCTCCAGGGTTTTCCCCGCAGCGAAGACAACCTCAGGAATGCCGCAACGCTTTTCTCTTTCCAAATCAGGATTCAGGATATTCATTTTTTAGGGGAATAATACAAAAGATATTACAGTAAAAAAATGGATTCTAAGATTGCATACTGGAGTTTGATTGTAGGGATCGGTATTTACCTGCTGGGTTTTCCCACCAGCTTAATTCTATCCTATGTAGGGTATGAGGGGTATGGACTAGATGATGCTATCCGTGGAATGGCATATCTTATAGCCTCCTTGGGTTTCTTCACTGCCGCTTTTTTCTCCAAGGAGTCTGATGTCATAAGGGCGGCGATGATGCTTGTTGGGGGCATACTATTGAGGCTATTCTAGAGCCCTGAGGCGGTTTTACCGTCTGGGGCTTTAAGATATGGAATCAAGAATCTTTCTTAATTCCTCCACGGTTAACTGTCCTGGAGCAGATTCTTTTCCTTTATCAGGAGAGGCGAAAGTCAGGTAAGAACCGAATAAAGGGCCGAGGATGCGGGAAATCTTTCCCAGCTCCCCCATAGATACGGCTATGACGGGTATCCCCAGATCATCCCTTAACAGAACCTCCATGGTCCGGAGGACATCAAGATAATCCTTTGGCATAAAAGCTATTTTAGCTATACCCCCTCCCGCGGCCTTTTCCTCTCCTATAATCGTTAGTATCTCCTCTCTTTTGGGTGTTTTCTTAAAGTCGTGATAGGAGACTATTACCTTCACACCACACTCTTTAGCTTCATTAATAATCCTGTTCCTCAACCCCTCCTCGGTTCTTAACTCTATGCTGACGTAATCGGAAAAAGTAATGGCCTCCTGTAGAATAGAAATCCTCTCAGCTTCACCCCCCCTGAATCTGCCTCCCTCCCACTGCGGCATACACGTCGCTATTAAAGGATTCTTAATCTTTCTTAATTCACCTAGCCCCTCAAACCCCTTCAGATAATCCAACCTAACCTCAATTATATCGGCGTCGGTAGAATTCGCGGTCTCTACCATTTCATCAATTAAGGATTCGGTAATAGAAGCACATATCATTCTTAAAAAAAACACAGATATTTATATATAACTTACGATTATATAACATGGCAAGAATAATCGGTGTTGTTTCAGGGAAAGGTGGTGTTGGAAAGACTACGGTGGTTTCAAACCTTAGTGCTTCTTTAGCCAAAGACGGCTACGATGTTGCGGTTATAGATAGTAATCTGACTGGCGCCAACCTAGGTCTGCATTTTGGTTTGATTTCATATCCCATATCAGTCCATGATGTTATGAAAAAGAATGCTGCCCTAACAGATGCAGTATATAAACACCCCTCCGGGGTAGACATCATTCCTGCTTCTTTATCGTTTGAGGATGTTTTAGATACCTCGCCGGTGAATATACGTCATGAGATCCAAGGGGCCTTAGGTGAGAAAGACTTTGTTTTTGTAGATGCCGCCACTGGTTTAGACAGGGAGACACTTAACACTATCGATATGTGTGATGAATTAATCCTGGTGACGCATCCGGAGCTGCCCACTATTTCCGATGCATTAAGAACCAAGAGCATTGCCAAGAAGTATGAAAAAAAACTTGTTGGTGTGGTTTTGAATAGGGTTAATAAAAGGGATGAGTTGAAGAAGGATTACGTTTCCTCCTTCTTTGAGCTTCCTGTATTAGGTACTATACCGGAGGATTCTCAAGTAAGAAGGTCTATTGAACTGAAGAATCCTATTGTTCTTGAGAACCCCAAGCATAAGATAAGTAAGGAGATAAAGAGAATCTCTCAGCATCTGACTGGGAAAGAAGCGGAAGCAAAGGTTAGTACCTGGGACAGAGTTAAATCCTTTCTTGGCATATAGCAGGGGCAGGGAGGGAATTGAAAGTTGTGAATAAGGATAAAGACTTTGTGATTAGTAATAAAATCAGTATTGCAGAATCCTTATTCCCCCGGTTTCTTGGCCTTATGTTCTCTAAACCCCGGGATCTGGTTTTAGTATCCCCCAGAGAGGGCGTTATCTGTTCCACCATTCATATGTGTTTTATGAGATTCCCTATTGATGTCCTATGGCTTGATTCTGGAATGAGGGTTGTTGATATTAAAAAGAAAATTTTGCCGTTCAATGTTTTTGATAGAAGAACCTGGCGGGGGTATAAACCAAAGAACCCTGCAAGATATGTTATCGAGCTTGGTGAAGGAGAAATGGGGGATACGGAGATTGGGGATGAAGTTGTTGTGGGTTAAAGAAGGAATATGTTACTCAAATATGATATAAAATTTATATAAACACACTTTTTCTTATTAATTGTTTAAATTACTAATTCTTAATATGTTAGAAATACTGTTTTTAGCCTTATTAGGTTGTCTCTTGGGAACAATCACCGGGCTGACCCCCGGGCTTCACGTAAATACCATCGCAATAATCGGTTTCTCCCTGTTTCCCACAATATCTATTTCGCCCCTAGAATTCGCCGTAGTGATGGTTTCCATGGCAATAACACATACGTTTCTTGACTTTATTCCGGCCATCTTTCTGGGTGTTCCGGAGGAGGCAACCGCCCTCTCAGTGCTACCAACCCACCAACTGCTTCACCAGGGTAAGGCGCTTGAGGCCATACAACTGACAGCCATAGGAAGCCTCCTCGGCCTGGGGTTTTCCCTCCTCCTGGTGCTGCCTGCACTGTTTGTGATACCCATAGCATATCAGTTCCTGCGACCGTATATAGTCTATATACTGTTGATTGCTGTTCTTTTATTGATGATACGGGAGAGGGAAAAGAGGAGGATGTTCTTCTCCCTCATTGTTTTTCTTATGTCTGGCTGGCTGGGGTTTATGATGTTTCAGCAGAAACTGCTGTCGACAACACAGGTTCTTTTCCCTGTGTTTGTGGGCTTATTTGGTCTGAGTAACATTATTTATTCTTTGAAGTCGGAAACACAGAGGATACCGCAGGATGAATTTGTGAGGGTGAAGATAGATAAAAAGATAATGTCTTCAGGTTTCCTGGGTTCTCTGGGGGGTATTTTGGTGGGGATTCTGCCGGCGATGAGCCCGTCTCAGGTGGGGGTTCTGATGTATGAAATATTTGGAACGAATATACGGAGTTTTATCATATCCATCAGCGCAATTAATACCTCGGATGCGATTTACTCCTTCATCGCTCTTTACACGATAAATAATCCAAGGAGCGGGGTTGCAACGATAGTCGGGAAGATTCTTGAGATGGATTTCAATACGCTTCTCTTCATGATCGGTACGATGGCTTTCACTGCGTTGTTCGCCACATTCCTTCATATAAAGATTGGGCGGCTGGCTATGAAGTTTGTAGGAAAGATTAATTACAGGCTTCTGTCGATAGCATCCCTCCTTCTGGTTTTAATCCTTGTTTACGTGATAACTGGTTTTTTCGGGATCCTCATAGCGTTTCTCGCAACCGTCATAGGGTTGCTGCCGATACTTGGCGGGGTGTCGAGAACGCATTGTATGGGGGTTCTTTTGCTGCCAACAATACTGTATTTCCTGGGGGTTGGTTGATTGGGGGAGGATAAACCCAGGAGTTAGGCACTACATACCCGGGATCAGCCCCCTAGATTTGGGTTTTTTTGATTACAATAAATCTGCCAGTCTCCGGATGTCTTTACTTGCTACGTGTGTATAAGCTGGGGTTGTCTGCAGGCTTTTATGACCTAGTAACTGCTGTATGTATCTTATATCCGCTCCTGCCTCAAGCAGGTGGGTGGCGAAACTGTGTCTTAGAGTGTGGGGCGTGACTTTTTTGGTTATACCTGCTTTCCTTGCGGCCTTTTTCACTATCTCTTGTATGGTTTTCTCACTGTATTTCTTGCCTCGACTTGATTCTAGAATTAATCCGCGACCTTTTTCACCACCGTAAAGCCCCAGCATCTCCCGCAATGTCAGATGCAAAAAAAATCATTCTTTCTTTTTCCCCTTTAGCAATTTTAACATGAATAAGTTCTCTGTCAAAATCCATATCATGCCACCCCAGATTTCTGATTTCATTGAGCCTCAGGCCGGCATAGTAGAGAAACATCAATATAAGTTTATGCTTCATATTGTTTGTTGCCCTAATCATTTTATTTATCTCCTCCCTGCTTAAAACAACAGGTAATTTTGGGGTTTTTTTAGCTAACGGTAGATTTTCATCAAATTTCGTATGCAAGGCTTTTTCGTGAAAGAACTTTAGAGTGAAATAAATTATTCTCATCGTGGATCTGCTTTTGCCGGAGTAATCAAGCAAAAATCCTCGGGGGGTTTTGCCGGATTT
>JAYEKX010000010.1:0-5844 GCA_034716875.1 Candidatus Altarchaeota archaeon
CTACTTTAAGGGATTTTAATCCCGGAGCGGCTGGAAAGAAAGCAGGCGAGATAGCGAAGCAGGCATTAAACCCGGGGGAAGGAAGAGGGGGGGTATATGATATCATATTTGACCCCCTCGCATTCGCTAATCTTTTGGGGCATATACTGGGGTTTGCATCCGCTTTTTCTGTAGACATCGGAGAGTCTTTTCTGGCGGATAGAATCGATAAAGTAATCGGAAACGAAATCGTAACCCTGGTTGACGACGGCTCCCTTGCCGGCGGATTTAATTCATCTAAATTTGATGCCGAGGGTGTTCCAACCCAAAGAAACGTTGTGGTTGAAAAAGGCGTCCTGAAGACGTATCTACATAACACCTCAACAGCCAAGAAATACGGGGCCGAGTCAACAGGGAATGCAGGGTTGATTTCGCCTCACCCCTGGAACGCAGTTATTGAACCCGGAGACTACGGGAGAGATGACTTGTTTTCGGGGGTTAATAAGGGGTTATATATCACGAATGTGTGGTATACCCGGTTCCAGAACTATAGGACGGGCGACTTCTCAACCATACCCCGTGATGGGTTGTTTCTGATAGAGAACGGGGAGTTAAGTCAGCCACTGAGTAACCTGAGGGTGAGCGACAACCTGCTTCATATACTCAAAAACATTACGGCTTTAGGCGATAAACAGGAGTGGATTCACTGGTGGGACGCGGAGGTTCCTTCACTACTGCCGTATGTCCTGGTTAAAGACGTCAGGGTGACGAAGCCTGAGGATTAATCATCTATTAATGTTCATGCCCAGACATTTGCTGAAATATATATTTTAATACCTATTAAGTGATGTCTACAAAAAATTTTTTTGTTTATATGTGATCAGGATGGATTTACTGAAGAAATTATGTATTACGGGTGGTATCTCAGGGTTTGAAAGTAATGTCGCCGGGATTATGCAGAGGGAGTTAAGAAAGACTTGTGTTGAGGTGGATGTTGATAATTTCGGCAACGTTATCGGAAGGAAGGGGAGTGGAGAAGTAAAGATAATGCTTGCGGCACATATGGATGAAGTCGGTTTAATGGTTAAGCACATAAACGAGAAGGGTTTTATAAGCTTTGTGAAGATCGGCGGGATAGATGACCGGATCCTGTCTAACAGGAAGGTGATTATACAGTCCAGGAAGGGTGATGTTTCAGGATTGATAGGGTCAAAGCCTCCTCACCTACAAAAGAAGGAGGATCGGGAGAAGGTCATTAAACACGATGAACTATTCATCGACATCGGGGCAAAGGATGAGGGGGATGCCCTGAAACGTATTGCGGTTGGGGATCCGATAATATTTGAGCCGAATTTCGGCCGACTCACCAAGGATCTGGTTTATGGAAAGGCGGTTGATGACCGTATAGGTTGCTATGCCCTACTTAAGATTATGGAGAAGATTCCTAAGAAGATTAATGCCAGCGTATATGCGGTGGGAACCGCGCAGGAGGAGGTTGGTCTGAAGGGTGCTCGCGTATCGGCATTTAAATTAAACCCTGATTACGCCTTTGCTATCGACACCACTATCGCAGGGGATACGCCTCAGGTAAAAAAAATCGAGTCCAGCCTGAGGGTTGGTGGGGGTCCTGCCATCACCATTGCCGAGGCAAGTGGCAGGGGGGTGGTAACCCACCCTAAATTAAGGGGGCTTTTAATAAAAACAGCCATGAAACATAAAATCCCGTATCAGATGGATGTTCTTGAAGGCGGGATGACGGATGGTGCGATAATCTATTTGACGAGGGAGGGTATTCCAACCGGCGTCGTATCGATTCCAACCCGATACATCCATGCTCCCACAGGAGTCTTCAGCATGAAGGATTTAGGTAATTCAATCAAGTTGTTGACTAAGACGCTGATGGAATTTAAGGTGTAAACCTTATCCGGTTTTTAAACCAAGAGACCATATATTAAATTGAATAAATTTAATACATAAAATGCCAGTTACTATAACTACCCGGGTTGAGGATTCCCTTGTAAAAGAGATCGATAGGATAGCAAGGGAACGCTCCATAGATAGGTCAACTATAATAAGACAACTCTTGGTACGGGGTACAAAGGAGTGGGAGTTAGAAAAGGTTTTAGAAAGATATGAACGGGGCGAAATAACTCTCTGGCAGGCTGCCGATACACTTGGAATTTCTCTGTGGGAGATGATAAGGGAAGCAAGAGTAGGAGGAACACATGTTCCTTATACAATAGATGACCTAAAGGCTGACCTGAGGGCTGTAAATGAACAGGATTGTTTGTAATGCTTCCCCCTTGATTTATTTAACCAAGGTTGAGAGACTGGATTTATTAAAGAGTATTTTTGATGAAGTAATTATCCCCCTGGAGGTTAAAAAGGAGGTTATAGATGCGGGTAAACGACTGAAGGAGAAGGATGCATACATAATTGAAAAGGCAGTGAAAGATGGTTGGATTAAAGTTGTTGAATCCAAACCAATTGAGATTCAAATAAAGATTCATAAGGGGGAAGAAGCTGTAATAAGTCTGGCTATGGAACTAAAATTGCATAATGTACTCATAGACGAAATCTCCGCCAGAACTGCAGCTAAATTACTTGATTTAGAGCCCAGAGGAACGCTCTATGTTTTGTTAAAAGCATTAAAACTGGGGTTTATGGACTTTGATGAATTTATGGAGGTTCTGAATCAACTGATCCGGGAGGGTTTTAGATTAAATGAGGAGATCTATATAAGCGCAGTTAAGGAGGCAAAAAAGATTTCGGAGAGTTGAATCACTTTTCCCCCTCATAAAGTTTTCTGAACTTTTTGAAGGCTTCTAATGTGTCATGCGTCGTGATTACTTCTCGTTTCTCTACTATATCTTCATATTCATTGAGAGCTTCAACAATTAAATCATCTAATTCGTGCTCCCTTAATACTTTATCTATATTGTGTAAACGTTTTAGTAAACTGGCAGTATCTAAGTTACTTATAATAAAGATTGTTCCTAATTCTGAGATAGAGAATATCATAAATTTTATCGCTTTTCTCCCCTTTTGAGTAGTAAAGAGTTCGTTCTTTGATCCAAGAGGCGGGATTACAGCCCTAATCAACTCAAATGAGGGTAGTGCTTTGTTTAAGTTATACTCTACCTCTTTTTTAGGAGTAGATTTGATAAAATATCCTAGTCCATCTAATGTTCTCCACATCAAACACTCCATATCTTTGGTTGCGGCATTTAAACCAATTTCTCTAAGACTCCCTATTGCGAATAAGGGTATTGTGTCATATAGTGGATCTATCTTACATAGTGGATCCATCCCCCTCTGTTTAATAGCATTTATTCCAACTCTTCTAATAGCTTGCATTGCCCAACATGCTGGGCGTTCAAGATTCTTATCTAAGAGGATAGTACTTATATCGTGGATATGCCTCTCTACCTCATCTGCTATGTGACTCATACTTTTTTCGATCGTTATTTCACCGATATCACCAAGAAAAATTAATATCTGACATGTAGTATCCTCCATTCTGGATTCAATAGATATATTACTAACTTCTCTGAGTGTACTCACAATCTCTAGGATATTAGATTTATCTGCTTGAAAAGACGCGTGTTCCCAGATGACAAATAAAGTGGATTTAAAATGTTTTACCACTTCTGCACAGATATCGTCATCACCTCTTCTATGGATGATGACTCTCTTATAGAACTCTCCCAATTCCTTGATCCCATTTCTAGATGTTATTGAATCATCTTCTTTAATTGCTTTTTTGATTATGTCGATTGCTGGTAGTAGTTCTATGCTTTTATCCGGATTAGATACATTTCTCACGAATGTATCCCTATTTATATTTCTGATTAAATGTCCCATGATGTTTTCCGGTTTAAGTAGATCCAAAGTAGATGTTATGTAATAGGGCAAATATACAAGTGCCATCATCATTAGTCCAACAGCCATTTCCATGTTAAGAAGAGGATGAAGGATTTTGATATTGCTTTCAACACCAGTTCCAGTTATATTCCCTAAAATTACTATATCATAGACGATTGAGAGGATATAAAAACTCAATAAGCCCTGAAACCATTTACTTTCTGTAAAAATATCAAATACTCTTGAAGAGTATACTCCAGCTGCAAGTTGAACTGCAACGAGTGTTAATGAAACAACAATTGCAAGTATTGCTGATTGAGCTTGAATAAATGCACTTAATAGATAACGGGCAGTTTCCGCATCATTAGAAAATAAAGTGAAGATATTAAAAAATCTCAATATCATGATGACTATGATTATTAATGCAGGAAAAACTACAAAGAACTGGAGATGTACTTCATTAAATTTATAAAACCAGTTCTTACAAATTTCAAAGAATTTACTCAGTATTTTTCTAATCTCCATATTACTTTATCTCAACACATCTTATTATTCTCCCCTCCAATAGAATAACACCATGTCCCTGAAGGAAATCCCTCGGCTTTTATTCGCGGTTCTTGCCGGTTCATTACTTTATGTAATCCTGGTATGGATTCCCTTAATCGGTCCCTTGATTGTGGGGTTGACGGCTGGATGGATTGCCCGGTGTAATGTACGGAAGGGTTTTTTTATAGGGGTTCTCTCAGGGTTTACCGGCTTTCTATACCTGGTTCACATTGCTTTCCCTGACATGAACTTTTTTTTGTGGTGGATTTTCTTGGTATGGAATCTGTTTGCTTTTCTGTTCACCGGAGTCGGGGCTGTTTTAGGGTCGATGATGTCTAAGACGAATGAGTTTTTCACGTACTACAAAAATAGCTTTGCTGGAGGTAATAAGCCCTATGAACCCCAAGCCGAGGTCTACACACTCATAATCTGCCCCAACTGCGGGTTAAGTAATCCTGAAGAGAGCGTATATTGCAGTTCGTGTGGAAACCCCCTTGGGAGGGGATGATTTGATTTCTGAAATACATTATATATCGGATAGATATATTTATAGACTATCCGATACAATAATTAACCATGATAATCGATAAAACAATCTATGAACGAGTAGTCAGGAAAAAGGGGGAACTTGACGCATTACGGCCTCTGCCAAAAAACGTTCTTGAAAAACTCAGAAAACAGTTTGCAATAGAGCTTGCATACAACTCAAACGCAATAGAGGGCAACTCCCTCACCCTGAAAGAGACGCAACTTGTGATAGAGGAGGGGATAACCATCAAGGGTAAACCACTTAGGGAACATTTCGAGGCCATAAACCACCAGAAGGCGTTCGAGTTTCTGGAAGGTATTGTGAATAAAAAAACCCGAATCACAGAAGACGTGATAAAAGACATACACAAGATCATACTGTCCGGAATTGATGACGACTATGCCGGCAGGTACAGGAACATTAATGTACGAATTCTGGGTGCGACAAGAAAATTTTTGCAAGGTAAAAATTTTGTGCCGCAGGATAAAGTACAACTTTATCCTACGGTAAAAAGCCCGCCGAGATTCGAGAAGGTTCCACGGAAAATGAAGGAGTATGTGGATTACGTTAACGACAATCCAGATAAACTGAACGTCATAGAGATGGCGGCATTAATCCATTACAGGCTCGTTGAGATACATCCGTTCACTGACGGAAACGGCAGGACTACGCGGCTTCTTACGAACCTCTTTCTCCTGCGGCATGGGTACCCTGTTACGATGGTGCTTAAGGTAGATAGAAAAAAATACTATACTAGACTTAAAGAAGCTGATAGAGGAGATATAAATCCTTTTGTTGACTTCATCGGCAGAACCGTTGAAAGAAGCCTGAACTTGTATCTGGATGTATTCAAAAAGGGTTCAGAGTATATTAGCCTGACCGAGGCATCGAAGGGTTCTCCCTACTCTCAGGAATACCTCAGCCTG
>JAYEKX010000011.1:0-5786 GCA_034716875.1 Candidatus Altarchaeota archaeon
CTAAAAATATACCCTCTTCTTTTGCAAGTTTATCCGGTAATTCAAAGGCTTTTTGGATAAGTAAGATCCTGTTTGGATTTTTCTTTTCATATTCTGTGAGGAACAGGTTAAATATTTCCTTTGATGTATCATTATCCGACAAAATTTTATTCAAATTAGCTAAAGTGGGTTGATAGTCACCCCGTGGATTAATAGCATAAAAGACGGAGTACACAAATCGAAGGGCAAAATCCTCCGGGGGTGAAAAGTTATCCTCAACATTAAAAAGAATTGCTTTTTTACAGGTTTTCCCAAATTTTCTTATTAACCACGTCTTTCCTATCTTCCTCAGACCTAGCAGGGAATAATTTTTAGAGAAACCATCTTTCAGTAATCTTAATCCTCTGGACAATTCTTCAAGTTCTTTTTCTCTATTCGTGAATAACCTTTGCTCTTTTTCTATTAAATATACCATTTTGTATATATACGAATCTGTATATAAATATTTGGATCTATAGGTGTTAGGTTATCTCTCCCCCTTCCAGATTTTTGTTCAATACATCTATGTCATTTGATTCAGCAAATTTTAGTGCCCCTTGAGTAAACCCGGATTTTGAGATAAGGAACAATTTCTTCCTTTTCCCTGAGAATTCTGACCTCTCTACCTTCTCAAGGAAATTTTCTGTCTCTCTATAGTCAGTCGGTTTATTCCTCCACTTAATTTCAAAGATATGTGAGAGATTATTTTTCTCTCCAACCAAGTCCAATTTTATCTGACCATCTCTATTGGAGTAATTTCCCAATTTCATTTCAAATTTCTTCTCTAATTTCGCCTTTATCTCAAATTCCTTGGCTTTCCCCAGTTCAGAGGAGGCCCTGAGCTATTTCTCCTCGAACTCTTTTGTCAGATCTCTGATCATCCTGAGGTTAACCGAATAGTCTATATCCAAACCCAGGATTGTTTTTGCCAGCCAGAACCTGAGTATCGGGTCCCTGAAATAGTATCTATTTCCCTTTTCGATAATTAAATCGGACTCGATAAGGGATATCATATATGAATAAACCTGGCCGGTTGGACGATACATTCCTTCCGCGATTTGGGTCAGGGTTAACCCCTCCTCCTTTGCCAGGAGGTTGAGGATTGTTTTTAGGGTTAATCCACCCTGAACTCGTTTTAGTGAGGTATCATATACATAATCGCAGATAAGATAGATTCTGCCATCGGGGGATAATGTCTCCTCCATAAATGCTCTTGTGAGTAGGTCCTCATTTATGTTATCCTCTAATCTCTTTGCCAGCAGGCTTGCTCGCTCACAGATGACGGTTATATAAAACGGGTGGCCTCCAGAGTATTTATGGATCGGTGGCAATCCGGAGTATTTCATTTGCTGTGTCTTAAATATCCTGGTTGCAAGTTTAATACTGTCTTCCCTCGTGAATGGTTCCAGACGAATGATATTAAATTGTTTAAATCCTTTAAAGAACTCCGAATGCTTTATCTTTTCCAAGAATCTCAGAAGATTGGGGGTGATATGAACCTGTACTACAGCACAATGTTTGAGTTTTTGGTTGAGGATTTGATGAGGGATAAGTCTCTGGATTTGGGTTTTTCTTTCACAGGTGTTGGGCGGTGGTGGCATAAGGAGAGGGAGATTGATTTGGTTGCTTTGGGGGATGAGATAACCGGATTCTTTGAGGTTAAGTGGGGTGCTTTAGGCTTGAGAGACTCGATGAGGGTTCTTGCGGATTTGGTGGAGAAGTCGGAGTACACTGGTTACCGGAGTAAACAAAGCCGTTACGGGTTAATTGCGGGAGAGATTAGGGGGAAGGAAAAGCTGAGGGATGAGGGATTCATATGTTATGATCTAACGGACCTTTGATGGGGGGTTTAAGAGGGCATTCTGTTCTTTAATATCTCTTCAACCTCTTTAAACACGTCTTCAACAGAGATTAAGTCCATGCATTTTCCATTAAACCGGCAATTCCTGAATTCGTATCTATATACATTTATGCAGGGGCTACAACTCAGCTTAGAGGCTTTATAGATTGAGGTATTTCCCTCACCGAAGGGGCTGAATCTCTCCGGCAGGTTGGGTCCAAATAATCCAATAACCCTGCACCCCTGAGCAGCAGCTAAATGCATTGGTCCGGTGTCGTTGGATATGAAGACCCTGAATTTTTTCATTAAACAGCTTAGTTCCCCTAAACCCAGTTTCCCTGTCAGGTCAATGACCCCCTCCCTTCCCCTGATTGATTCCATAACCCTTTTATTGATTATTTCATCGGATTTTGTTCCAGTTAATAACACCATAGTGTTTTCGTATCCATCAAGCACTCTCTTAATCAACTCCGACCACCTCTCCGGCTTCCAGGCCCTCCAGGGGGTGGTTTCTCCGGTGGACGCGTGCACTCCAATCAACATCTTCCCGCTTAAACCTAGTTCCTCCAGCATCTTTTCGACAGCCTCCTCCTCTTCCTTAGAGTAACTTAGTTCAACCAATCCCGTGGGTTTAAATTCTATACCAAGCGGCGTTAAAAGCCTTGAGAAGTTTTGGACTGCATGGGTCTCCCTGTATTCAACACCGAGGCTGTAGACTTGTTTCCGGAGGAATATGTTATCGAATCCGATGGATTTTTTCCCGAAAAGAAACGCCAGCGTAGTGGATATCCTGGAGAATGGTTCGGTGTCTATGCAGTAGTCGAAGTGCTTCAGGTATTTCAGCAGCTTCAGGTGTTCCTCCACCATCAACACCTCATGTATGTAGCCGGCTCTCCTGAAGACGTCAACGTTTTCTCTGGAACAAAGAACACTGATCCTGAAGCCTTCCTCACTCAGTTTCTTTATTGTAGGCAGGGTTAATAGTGTTTCGCCCAGGGTTTTAAGCCTTACCACCAAAACCTTCTTGTCTTTGGGTTTAATGAAGTGATCCAGCCACTTAAACAGTATAGCAACCAGTATAAGTATTGTACCCAGAAGCTTATCCACGAGTTTAAGTAATGCGCCCATTTTCTATCTTATAACTACTTACGGGTTGATTAGTGGTGATTGACTATACAATGAGAATATCATTTAAATCATAGCAGATATATCCCTCTTTCTTTAATTTTTCTTTTCCATTAATCTTTTTGGCGATTAACCCAAAATATTCATTTCTATCCTTTAGATGCCAGTCCACCCACATAGATTTTTCCTTCAGTTTATTTAAAATATTCCTTGCTTCTCTCAGCTTTAAATCCTTCCATTTAACCTCAAAAAATCCAATGTCTTTACTTCGGAAATTTAATGCAACTGCATCAATTTCAATCTGCTTTCTCTCACCTTTTTCTCTGTAATAACTCCAGAATCTTCCGAATTTATCGAATCTTTCTCCGAGTTTGTCCTCAATTATCTTAAGACATAGTCTCTCAAATTGTTTGCCAATAAATGTATTCAGGTCATTTTTTATATGCTTCTTAAATACGTACTCTTCTTTCCCAATCTCAAGTAAAGAGAGATGTGGCTTACAATACCTAAACCAAAAAGTGAAGAGATTATCGTTTATATAATACCTGGACTTCTTCGTCTTTTTCTCGGTTACTGAGATTTCTCTTCTTATTATTCCTAGCTTCATTAAAACCTTAAAATACTTGGGCATGTCCTTGGCTTTTAAACCCGACAAAGAAGCGATCCCTGAAAGTTTTGTAGATTGGGTCATAGATTCTAATATGGTTAAATAGGTCTCTGGCTCCGTTAATTCCTCCCTTAAGATTATTTCCGGTTCCTTATAGAGTTTCCCGCCTTTTTTCAATATATTCCTGGTTATATTGTCTTCAAAACTACTGGATTTATCAATAGCAACAAGATATGCCGGCATGTTTCCAAACACTGCGTAGTACCTGGATATATCCTCTATTTTTATGCCCTCTAAGAATTTTAACATATCCCTGACTTTTAGGGGTGTTAACTCCCACTTGCCAACAGATCTTCCGTATAATGGTGATTTATAGCTAAGAACGCCTTCATACATCATGCTCATACTCGAGCCAGAGAGGATAAGCAGTATATTTTTTTTATTAATAATTTCATCTATAATCTTCTGAAATACAGATGGTATAGACTTATCCTTTTCTATTAGGTATGGAAATTCATCTATCACAACAATGAGCCTTTCTTTATTCCATCTTTTTGTTATATACTTAAAGGCGTCATCAAAGTTATTGACCTCTGGAGGTATATCATTAAAGAATTCTGCACAATACTTAGCGAACTCTTTTGTGTTTACTTTTGTTCCTCTTTTATCTGCAAGAAAGTATATGGCTTTTTTGTTTTTTATAAACTCTTTTGTTAACTCTGTTTTGCCGACCCTTCTTCTACCATAAATAACCACCAAACCTTTCTCTTTTCTATAAAGGTTATTCAGGAACTCTAACTCCGTTCTTCTATTTTTAAAAATTATCTTTTGCATGATTATCTTTTATATCCGAATATTTAAATATCAACATTAATTTTAGCCAATATATCCGCTACTCTTTTCCCAGTTTTTCCATCCCCCTAGGGATTCCCACATTTCTTGACTTTTTCTCTAAATTCTTCTGAGAGGGCTTTATTGACTGCTTTTTTAAGTAATGCACTCAAGTAGGAGGTTGAATTATTGCACTTCACAATATAAATATGTTCCATATCCTCAGAAACCCAATTCAAATGAAACCTGGTTGGGTGAAGAGGTGCTTAAATTTTGGCTAATGAGTGGGTAACATCGTGTAATTGTTTTTTAGTAACTTGGGTGAAATATTTATTCAGGGACTGTTAGGTGATTATTAGGCGGCCTGTGGCTTAGAGTTTGTTGGTATGGCTTTGGAGGGGTAGGAATGGCGTTTAGGGTTCTTTTGGTTTCGAAATATTTCCCCCCTAAGGTTTTTTTGGGATATGGATGAATCCCCAAACCCCTTTTTTATATAAATAATTCCAGTTATATAACATAGATTATATAACCTCAATTATCAGAAGTGAGACAGAATCTTTGAAGCAGAGGGGCTGGATTCTCTTATACGGGCGGAGAAAAACAGGGAAAACCTTTATGCTAAGAAACCTTTATCGGCCTGACGTGTACATCCTGATTAAAAGAGATCTATCCGTATGGTCTGAACCGGAAATGGATGTAGACTCTATTTCACGTGAGGTCCGAAATCTTTTGGGTCAGGGAAAAACAGTGGTTATAGATGAATTCCAGAGGATGGATGAAGGCATCCTGGAAGAGATAACCCGGGTTCACCCTAAGGGTAAATTAATCCTTTGTGGCTCAAGCTTCAGGGTGGTTGAGGACGTATTCTCCCCTAAATCACCTCTCCTCGGGTTTTTCAGATCAATGAGGCTTGATTTAATTCCACCCAGAGACATGATCAGTAATCTTGCGGGAGGTATGAATCCGGATAATGTCCTGGAGCTTTCAACGTTTCTGAGGGAGCTCTGGCTCATACCCTTGTTTTCTGGAGAAGAGACAACAAAATTTCTCTACAAGATAATAACTGATTTGAGTGCGACAGTAACCTCCCTGGTCGGCGAAATCTTCACTGAGGAGGAGAGGGAGAGGGGTAGGGTGTATGAGTCCCTGCTTAGGTTGATTGGTTCAGGGGTCTGGAGTACAAAGGATCTGGCGTCTATTCTCTACACCCGAAGGATTATTTCGGAGCCAAGCAGTTCACATGTCAGCCAATACATCAGGAATATGCGGGAGATGGATTTGATTGAATCCTGCAGGGTATTTAAGTCCAGGAGAGAATATCTGCGGCTGAAATCCCCTGTCATGAACATTTATTACTATTTAGAC
>JAYEKX010000012.1:0-5772 GCA_034716875.1 Candidatus Altarchaeota archaeon
TAATGTAATCAATCACCAGGCTACCTCCCCACTCCCCGCAGACCTGGGAGATGCTCTCAGCCACATCTTTATCCAGGGCATCCATAACAAGCTCATCCGCGCCAAAGGATCTGGCTACCAAGGCTATGTGGGTACTTATCCTCTTATCTCTGGCAAAGCGATGTCCAATACGGAGAACAACAATTTTCATTTTTACTTTCTTGTTATCATCGCCTCATTTCCCTAAACCGCCTTACAACAAAAAAGATGAGGATAATAAAGAGGATGACCGCAATTACCCCTGCAGAGATCTTGAGTAACCGATTCATCTCCTCCTCTTTCACCTTCTCTTCTATATCCAATAGAAGGTCTTCACAGACTTCCACCCCCTCAACATCCTCCAGCTTCAGATAAATCTTTCTTGATTCATTCGCATAGTATGTGGCATTCACATAATACTTTGACCCATAGTATTCCATAGCGAGAGAGTAGTATTCATCAGCCTTCAGGTAGTTTTCAGCTTGATTCTTCAGTGAATTACCTGTAGTGAGTTTATCGCTTAAATTCAGTTCCTCATAGATTTCCAATGCCTGCTCCAGAGACGCCAACGCATCATCATATTCACTCAACTGGTAGCTCTCCTGAGCCATGGAGTAGAAGTCATCCGCAACCTTCTCCCTCTCCATCGCCTCTATCTCCCTCAGCAAGAAATCACACTCATTAATCCCCTCATTATGGTTTAACTCCACATACATATCCCTGGCCATCTCCAGATAAACAGTTGAATTCCTATAGCTCCCGGTTGTATAGAGATAATACGCCTCAGTATAATACTCCTTCGCCTTTTCAAGTGTTACGTCGTATTCAATGCCTTTTATTTCCTGTATTAATTTATCGCATTTTATAACATCACGGATACGGTTAATTCCATTATATAAGTCCATCGCCTTTTCAGCATATAGTATTGCATCATCATAGTTTCCCTCCTTAAGATATTTACCTGCCAGGAAATGATATTCATCAGCCAGTTCTTGCGTAGCTATTATCGCAGTTGTTATATTCCTACAGATTGTTACTATGCTATCAGAGTCTAAAGCCCCCTTAGTATTATTTATTTCTATAAAGATTTTCAGGGCTTCTTCTGCTTTAGGCAGTGCATCAAAACAATTACCCTCAAGATAATGCTTGTTTGCCGTCAGATAGTATTTGTAGGCAGTCTGGTTTTTTCTATAACTGTTATCCGTCTCCAAGACATATATCTTCCTCCAGGTATTAACAGCTAATTCATTCTCGGATAATGGAAACAGTGAGGCGACCCTGGAACCCATAGGGTATTCCCATTTAAGGGAACCGCTGGATGAGAAAGCCCTTATACCCTCTCCAACCGCCACCAGTATCTCAGTGGAGGAGTCATTATCTATGTCTAAAGCAGTTACATCCTTTATCCCTTCAACATCAATCTTTAACTTCCCCTTCCCGTTGGGGCTGATAACATAAAAGCTGTCCTCATCCATTGCAATAATCTCGGCTTTCCCATCCCCACCTAAATCCTTTGCATAAACACTCGACACCTTCTTAGCTGTTGGATAACGCCACTTAATTCCCCCATCAATTAAATAAACACCATCATAAGCCCCTGCGACAATCTCCACCCGCCCGTCATTATCCACATCTCCGGTGAATAGATCATATATCATACACCCTAAATCATATTTATTCCTGACGCTCCCCTGTATGCCAAAGACATAGACATTACCGTCAGCGGAAGCCACCAGAATTTCCTTAACCCCATCCCGGTTCATATCCGCAGAGGTAATATCGGTAATAGGGCCGGCAACCTGCCGATATTTCCACATCAACTTATGTTTATGTGTATTATGCAATGGATCAGTCGCCCGCTCTATATAAGAGACAGTGTTGATATTTATCTGACCCCCCCTTACCATGGAGCCAACGATTATGTCCAGATCCCTGTTACTGTTTATATCATCCACGTAGGTGACAAGAATATTCTCACCCACCGAAATACATGATGACTTCGCATGCTTCCCCCTAACCGACGTAGTCCACTGGATCACCCCCTTATCATCAAAGACATTAACATAACTCTTATAGTGAGTATATGAGCATGCATACAACTCCGTCTTTTTATCCCGATCCAAATCCAGAGAATATAAATCCCCCGCAGTCAGGGTGTAATCCCACTTATACTTTAACGCCTGATAAGATTTAGCCGACCCAGACCCCATAAGCCCCAGAACAACTAAAATAACCAGTAAAAATAAGTATTTCTTCATGTTACAGATTAAGTCAGTTGATTATAAATACCTTTCACCTCATAGGCTACTGAACCTGGAGGATCTTCTTCCTACCCATGACATCCATGTAGAGCACATTACATCCCTGGGTTAGTTCGCTGCCGAGATCAGGGGGTTTATCCAACTCAAAGGTTTCATAGCTCTCCATATCCATAAGCTGAACCTTCTCCCCGAGGATATTAAGGACTTGAGCTGTTTTCTTGTTGATCATGGGAACTTCAACATTCTGCCCTACAGGCCCCATAAGACTTCTTTTCTGTCCATCAAATATCCCTACCGCATCAATCCTTGCTTTCGCACCACCATGCTTCCCGGGTTTAGAGTGCACAACCGAAGTCACCTTACTTGGTGCATCATCAATTAACACATACTTACCAACCTTCAGATCCTTCATCTGAGCAATCTTCTTCTCCATTTTTCCTACATCAAATCCATTAGTATTAATTATTTTACATAGAAGATAAATAATTAAAAAAAAATAAAATGTCTAGACCTTCATGGGATGAATACTTCTCCAGGATAGCGGTGGATGTGGCTGAGAGGTCTACATGTATAAGGCATAAATTCGGTGCTGTTATAGTGAATGAGAAACAGGAGATAGTGGCGACGGGCTATAACGGCGTGGTTCGGGGAGCCCCTCATTGTGATGAAATCGGGTGCATTAAGGATGAGCAGGGGATTGAGAGCGGGACGGGTCATGAGATCTGTCCAGCCGTGCATGCGGAGCAGAATGCATTAATTCAAGCAGGGAAACAAAGCCTGAATTGCACGTTATATGTGAACGGTTTCCCATGCAGGATATGTGCGAGATTAATGGTTAATGCCGGAGTAAAAAGGGTGGTAGTTAGTGACGAATACACAGACCAGGAGGGTCTGGAAGTATTAAAGAATTCGGGAGTAAGTGTATCACACATAAAGCTGGATGAAGAGGAGATAATGGAGGAATACTGATTCGGAAAAATGAAAGTCGACATGACATTAAAATTAAAGGATGTTCCTGGGATGTTGATCAGGGCGATAGAACCAATCTCTGGTCATGGAGGGAACATCATAAGTGTTACGCATTCCAGAAGAGAGAAGTTTGTTTCAGTATACATTACCTTCCAAGTAAGGGATCAAACCTCCCTGGATTTAATTAAAGAAACATTGCAGAAACAAAAAATGGGTATATCCGAAATCAAGGTGGAAGGAAGGAGGTATTACCTAAAGAAGTCACTGTCCTTCATCCTGGTGGGGCATGTCATAGACACCGACATTCAGGACACCATAGACAGGATAAACACCCTCGGTTTGGTTTCAGATATTGATGTGATGATGCCATCTCCAGAGCAAAAATCATCTGTAATGATGAATGTTGATGTGGATGAAAAAAGGAACGGCTCCTTGTTGAAAGTGGTTGAAGAAATTTGTGTGGAGAAAAAATTCCTTTTGATAAGATCCCTTGATTAAGATGAAAACCGCTAGATTAATCATCATTGGGTTTGGTGTGATTGGCAGGGGTGTAGCCAGGGTTATCACTATGAAGCATAGTGAACTTATGAGGGATTACGGCATTGACCTTAGGGTGTGCGCAATCTGTGAGATAGATGGTTGCTTGGTTAATGAGAAGGGGATTGACTTGACATCTGCATTGAAACGGGCAGAAGAGGTTAAACTGAAAAAACATCCGGACTGGAGGCCTATGAAGAGTCTGGAGGTTATTGAGGATGTTGATGCCGACATAGTTCTGGAACTCACACCAGGGGATATAAAAAGCGGGGAACCGGGGTTAAGTCACATCACAAAAGCGTTGATGTGTGGAAAACATGTGGTGACTTCAAACAAGGCACCACTCGCTTTAAGTTTTTCTCAGATAACCGGGATGGCAAAAAAGAGTAATTTAATGCTGAGGTATGAGGCTACTGTCGGGGGGGCTATTCCCATCATAAACCTGTATAGAAGTAACCTGCAGGTTAATAAAATTCATTCTATATACGGAATCCTTAATGGGACTAGTAATTTCATCCTCACCAAGATGTTTGAGGAGGACCTTGTCTTGGATATAGCATTGAAGGAGGCTCAGGGACTCGGCATAGCGGAAAGGGATCCAGGTTATGATATTGATGGCATCGATACTGGACTGAAACTGGTGATACTGGCTAACTCTCTTATGAACAAAAAAATTTCATTTAAGGACATAAAGATTAATGGAATCAGGGAAGTAACCCCTGAATCAATAGAGCTGGCTAAGAAGCACGGTTTCGTGATAAAATTGATCGGAGACGTAAGTAAGCTGGAGGTTTCACCGAGACTGATTCCATTAAACCACCCCCTGAATGTCTCAGGTACATTAAATGCCGTAACACTGGATATGGACATAGCGGGGGCCATAACATTGGTGGGTCATGGTGCGGGAGAGATTGAAACCGCAAGTTCTATATTCTCTGATATCCTGGATATTTCGAGGCCGTAAGTGTTTTATTTATCAAATATGTGAACAAGAAAAAGTTGCTATGTAAATTTTTGTGCCGCAGGATGAGCAAAACCCGATGCCTCTCAGAGAGGCATGGGTCAATACCCGACACTTCTCAGAGAAGTGTGGGTCAATAGATTGCCCGAGCAATTGGAAAAATTATCTGAGAATTGGAAAGATTGCAGAGCAATCTTTGCAAGCAAAAATTCCTTTGGAATTTTTCCTATTTTTGCATGCAAAAACCTAGAAGGTTTTTCCAATCTCTTGATTCCTTTAGGGTTGGAAAATTTACCGCAGTAAATTTTTGCAAGCAAAAAGGCAAAACCTTTTTCCTATTCTGTCTCAGAAAAAAAATCCTAAGGATTTTTTCTGATAAAGCATATGCTTTAGCCCACAGTCCAAAAAAAACCGTCAGGTTTTTATATTTATCCAGCTAATAATTCAATATAATGAAATTATATTGGGTTAGATACTTTTTGTTATGTATAGCGGCCTGTTTATGTTTCTCAAATTCAGTTTCTGCACCATCCACATCATGCACAGAAGCGGGTGGTCACTGCCACTGGCTTCCTTGCCAATATGGAGAAAAAAACATAGGGAAATATGACTGCTTCAGCGATTGGGTATGTTGTAAAGAAGATCCCATAGTAAAAACCTGTAATGAGATGGGAGGTCACTGCCACTGGCTTCCTTGCCAATATGGAGAAAAAAACATAGGGAAATATGACTGCTTCAGCGATTGGGTATGTTGCAGTAGTGGCCAAATAACCACAACCACACTAGGTGCAACAACCACAACAACTATCGGGGACTGTGAGGATTCTGACGAGTATCTTGGTTCTCCAGGTTATTTAATGGTTAAAGGGGTGTGTGTTGACGCTTCAGGGAGTTATACAGATGAGTGTGCACTGGATGGGTTAAGTCTAATAGAGAAACTATGTCTTAGTAAGTATAATGAATGTGGTTCACTTACAGTTGATTGCAAAAACCTGGGCTTTGATAAATGCGAGAATGGCATGTGTG
>JAYEKX010000013.1:0-5747 GCA_034716875.1 Candidatus Altarchaeota archaeon
TTTTTAACTTTATTATAACATTTTGGTTCCTGTGGTAAATATAGATTAATTGAGGGTTATAATGCGTTCGTGGGGTTGAACGGGGTGAAACCCCACAACTCGTTGTGATGATGTTGCTGACCTTTGGTCAGACACACACCCGACCAGAGATCGGCTGTGTCAACCTTTCTGAAGGTTGTTTTTAACTTAATCCCTACTCTTTCTCCTCTCCTTAACCTCCCTTACATACGGGTAAAACATTTTTCTCTTGCAGTGGAGGCATTCCACCTCAACCCTTTTCTCCGCTGAATTTAATCGGCTCCTTGAGGTTTTCCCGGGCATAAGATGGTGGTAGCAGTATCTACAGAACTTCCTTTTAAGTTCCCTGGGCATCCGGACATTAAACTTCATCCCTATCTTCCTCGCCTGATCAACATAATTGCTGGCAAGTTCCATATCCCCCTTAAGGGCTGCTTTATCAGCCAGACTGAAGAGTACCCTAATCCTCTCCCCGGAAATATCCTGCTGCTCCCGTTTACTTTTCTTCCTAGCATTCCTTCTCATCATCTGGTTAATATCTCTACCTTATTCCTCTTTAACAGGATCATATCCTCAAACCTTACCCCGAATTTACCTGGAATATAGATTCCCGGCTCAATAGTGAAGACCATCCCCTCCTTAAGTATGTCCCCTGATTCCGGACCGATGTTAGGTAACTCATGAACATTTAAGCCTATTCCATGCCCTGTGGAGTGATAGAACCTGTAGCCGTGTTTACTCATCTCCTCCTCAACGAAGTCATGGATATCCCCTGCCTTCACCCCGACTTCAAGCCGGTCAATAGCCTCTTTTTGGATATCCTTAACAAGCTCCATAACCCCCCTACCCTCTGCATTAATCACTCCAACCTCCAGGGTTCGGGTCATATCTGAGAAATAACCCCCGTATCTCGCCCCCAAGTCAACGACAACGAGACTGCCTTTTTTAATCCTCTCCCCACCTGCCTTGGCATGGATGTCGGCACCATTCCTTCCGGAAGCAAGAAGCATCCCTCCCTCAAAAGGCGGACTCTCTGAGCCCTGTTTACGGATTACATACTCTATCTCAGATAATGCATCCATCTCCATAACCCCCTCATTCACCACCGAAAAAGCCTTTTTCATCCCCTCCATCGCAATATGGGCTGATTTCTTTAAGGCCTCAATCTCATAACCTGACTTTAAAGCCCTCTCTCTCTCAACCAAGTCTGTCACCCTTAAATCAATCCCTAATTCACCCCTCAATTTATCGTAACCAAGAAAACTCAGGTTCTCCACCGCAAGCTCCCCCACCCCCAAATCATTCATCACTTTTTTAACAACATCCTTTTCATAAACCCTGACATCGAAAGGGTATCCCCCACGTGAATACAATCCAGAATGCATATACAACTCCTTAACCCACAGTATATCCCTATCCCTCGTCAACAGAATCCTGCCTGTATCCCTCCCAGTGAGATACTCCACATTCCTTGAATTCGAGATAAGGAAGGCATCAACCCCCTCAGCCTCCATGGCAAAACGAATCCTCTCAACCCTTTTCTTCAATTCATCCATGAACATTTTTTTCCCTTATACACTCACCCTATACTGCTTTTTATACACCACTTACTTAGTATTAACTATTTAGGTGATATATATGAAACCATTAGATGCATTAGGTGAATTACTGGATAACCCTGTTTTAGTTAGATTAAAGAACGGAATGATAATTAAGGGCGAATTAAAGGCATTTGACATCCACATAAACCTAGTCCTAGCGAATGCATCATTTGTAGATGATGACGTGGAAAAGAAATTCAAGAAACTATTCCTCAGAGGAGATATGATACTGTTCGTTTCATAAGTCGGAGTTTCCCGACGAGAAACAGCGAGTACTGAAGGGTATATGGCCCCTCTGGACGCATTATCGACCACCAAATTTACCTTTCATATATTTTACAATACGATAAAAAATGTCTAAAGGAACACCCAGTTTCGGGAAAAGAGGTAGGGGAAAGCACACCCACGTGAGATGCCCGCGTTGCGGCAAAAGCTCATTCAATAGGAGACAGGAAATCTGCGCCTCCTGCGGCTTCGGAAAAAGCAAGAGACTGAACCACTGATTCATTTAATTCTAATTTAAATACAAGAAAAAAATAGAGAAATACCCTCATAGGGCCCGTAGTCTAGTTGGTTATGACGTCGCCTTGACGAAGCCCCTTTCTTTTTCAGAAAAAAAATGCTTCAAACTGGCGGAGATCCCCAGTTCGAATCCGGGCGGGCCCATCACAGCCCTTTTCTTTTCCAAAAAGAAAAGCGCTGGCGGAAAAGAAAATCATCTTTTAAGGAGGGGAAGTGGGTTGATAAGGACCCATCACAGCCCTTTTCTTTTTAGGAAAATGCCGGAAAAATTTCCTATGCTGACGGTGGATGCTGTAATCCTAAGGGATAATTCGGTGGTTTTGATACGGAGAGGGAATCCTCCGTTTAAAGAGAAGTGGGCTCTCCCCGGGGGTTTTGTGGAGTACGGGGAGAGGGTTGAGGATGCCGTCGTCAGGGAGGCTAAGGAAGAAACTGGTTTAGATATAAATGCAGATAAGCTTTCTGATGTTTACTCCGATCCGGATAGGGATCCTAGGGGGCATACGGTATCTGTTTGTTTCCTATGCACCCCAGTTGGCGGGGGTCTGAAGCCTGACACCGATGCTATAGACGCTAGGTGGTTTAAGTTATCCAAGCTTCCTGAACTAGCCTTCGACCACGAAAAAATCCTGGGGGATGTGCTAAAACTCCTCAAGGGTTGATGTGTCCCACTCAGCCTTCTACTATAGCAGCCTTAATTCCTAGGAAAGGTTTACCTATAGACCCGGGTTTAATCGGCATACGAGGATAATTCGCTATTAGAATACCGCCGCCTTCAGTCTGCTACCAGTTATCCTGGAAAGGTAAGCCGAAAACACATACACTCCACCATATAGGCTCGAGATTTTTACACATATCTTCATAGTTCTCAGGATTTGGTTTAACCCTCAAATCCTTCCTCTCAATAATCTCTTCAGATATTTTAATCCATCCCCTTCTTTGCTATATATAAAGTCAGATCCACTATCCTGTGGGAGTAACCCATCTCGTTGTCATACCAGGAGAGTATCTTTACCATGTTGTCTCCGATAACGTTGGTTGAGGGTAAATCAACGATACTTGAGTTAGGGTTCCCGTTAAAGTCTATTGAAACCAGCGGCTCATCAATACAAGCTAATATGCCCTTTAATTCACCGTCAGCAGCCGATTTAAGTGCATTATTCACTTCCTCCACCGAGACTTTTTCTTCAGTCTCCAAAACCAAATCGACGATAGATACATTGGTTGTAGGCACCCTCATAGCTAATCCATCCAGCTTACCTTTTAATTCAGGTATTACTAGAGCGGTTGCAACCGCCGCACCGGTTGATGTTGGTATTATGGAAGCAGCCGCAGCCCTCGCCCTCCTCAGATCCTTATGCGGCAGATCAAGGAGACATTGATCACTGGTGTAGGCGTGCACGGTAGTCATAAATCCCTTCCTGATCCCGAACCTGTCCAGCATCACCTTCGCAACCGGAGCCAGGCAGTTGGTGGTGCAGGAGGCATTAGAGATTATGTTATGTTTTTCAGGGTCATACTCTTTTTCGTTAACTCCTAAAACAACCGTCCAGTCAGGATCCTTAGCCGGAGCACTTATAACCACCTTTTTAGCACCGGCTTTAAGGTGTTTACCTGCAGATTCCCTGTCCCTGAATCTGCCTGTGGACTCAATAACAACCTCCACACCAAGCTCTCTCCAGGGAAGATTCTCCGGGTCTCTCTCGCTTAGAACCTTAATCATCTTCCCATCAACCACCAGCGAGTTATCCCCTACCTCAACCTTTCTATTAAATCTCCCATGGACTGAATCATACTTCAGCAGGTGAGCAAGTGTTTTGGCGTCAGTTAAATCGTTTATCGCCACAAAATCAATATCCTCATTATCGCATGCCGCCCTAAAGACGCATCGTCCAATCCTCCCGAATCCGTTAATACCTATTTTTACCATCGTATAAACACCGTTAATTAATTAGTAATCTAGTAATATTAACTCTAAGGTAAAAATGATAAAATTCTATATACCCGATGGGCACCTTGAAAAAAAAACACTGGAGTTATTTAAAGGAGCGGGGTTTGATGTAGTGGTGGCTGAGCGGGAGTATAATCCATGGATTGATGACCCTGGGGTGGTGTTGAAGAGATTGAGGCCGCAGGATTTTCCATTCGTATTATCAATCGGGAAGGGTGATTTAGCCATAACAGGGTCGGATATACTGCAGGAATTTAAACTGAGATATCCTGAAAGAGCAGATAAACTCCAGGAGCTTCTGGATCTAAGATTCGGAAAAACTAATCTCTGTGTAGCGATTTCAGAAGACATCATGCCTGATGTGAGAAATATTGCGGACTTCAAGAAATTTATGGGGAATAAGGAGGCGGTTGTGGCGACAGAATACCCCAACATAGCTAGGGAGTATCTAAAGAGAAAAGGGATTAAAGCAATAATAAGAAAGCCGGCTGGAAAAACAGAGGCGTGGCTGACGCCTCCCGTACCGGAGGCAGACCTCGTTATTGAAACCACTGAAACCGGCAGAACCCTTAAGGAGAATAGATGCAGAATCATCGACAACATCCTTGAAGCCACCTCCAGATTAATCTGTAACAAGGAAAGTTTAGGGGATAGTGGGAAAGAGAAAAAGATCAGGGAGATTATCATGCTCTTTACAGGGGTATTAGCGGGCAGGGGTAAAGTGAATGTGTACCTGAATGTTGTTGACTCCAAAAATCTGGGCAAGGTTTTGGATGTAATCAATGATTACGTGGAGAAACCCACCATCACCGACCTGAAAGACGGCGGACATGACATCTTCATAGTAATCGATGAAAAGAAATTGAAGTATCTTCTTCCGGAGTTAAAGAGAATGGGAGCTAGTTCCATATCTATTTCCGATACGAGGATGATTGTGTAATACACTAAACTTTATATCTCAACACAATCACATCCCCCAGTTTATTTATATCAATTAACTCCAGATTAATGATGTTATCCCTATTAAATCCTTCACCATCCACTAACGTGGGTGCACTCCTGCCTCCAAAGATCTTTGATGCCACAGCCACATAGACTTCATCCACCAGACCCTCCTTCAGCATCCTGTAGTTCAGGGTGCCGCCGCCCTCCACCATAATCCTCTTAATCCCGAGTTCACCGAGGACTTCAACCATCTCCCCTAAATCCACCCGCGTTTCCCCCAAGGTAAATACGCGGGCTTTCTCTTTCAACCCACTGATTTTTTCGGGATCCTCTTTTTTTGTGGTGAAGATTATTTTCTCTGCATTTCCGTAGTCAAGGAAATCCGATTCCAGTTTCAGGTCTCTGATGCTTCCAACCATAACCTTCACGGGATTCTCGGGAAGTCCTTTATTGACCCTATCCTTCCTTAAACCCTCTGATTTAACGGTTAACTTAGGGTCATCTATAGCCACGGTGTTGGAGCCAACCAGGATGGCGTCGGATTCAGCTCTGAGTCTATCCACCCGTTGCATATCCTGTTCATTAGAAATCTTCACCTGCTTCCTCTCGAAGGTTGATATCTTCCCATCCAGGGAGACAGCGGAATTCATGTAGATGAACGGACGATTCATGTTAATTAGATTATCTTTTTTTTCTTTATTAAATATCCT
>JAYEKX010000014.1:0-5575 GCA_034716875.1 Candidatus Altarchaeota archaeon
CTATGGTTTCTATTGTGGCTTTCATGCTCTCGTATTCGTCTCTGCTGATGGTGACGTAGGTTGTTTTATGTGGGGGGCTTTCGTGTATCACATTCATTTTGAAATTATATAGGCATTGTGGATATACATATATATTCTGTTGGTTTTATTTAGGAAAATATGCTTCCAGAAATTTTCTTACATACTCCGGCGCCTTCAGTATCATCCTCCCTGAAGAGGAATGGCTTAACCTGGAGATTCATTGTGAAACAAAAGCTTTCTCCAATCCCTTTTCCAGAATTTACAGTCATCATTGGGAGAATTCTTATAACTAGTAGGTTTATAAAAAGAAATAAATAAAGAGCCACTTACTCAGTGGCGTATTTTTCTGACAATCAAATAAGCAAATGCAGGACTGGTCAACAAAATTATTATTGCTATTGAACCTGATGCGAATTCCGGGACTGGTGGAATTGTCGTCGTAGTTGTTGTAGTCGTAGTGGTAGTAGTCTCATAACAGTACTCGCAGTTTATTGAAGGCATATTGCAGAAATCGAAAGTATAAGGAGGACCAGGAATACCGGGGGGTGGATACACTAGGTAAGGGAGATGACACTCCCCCATATACCAGCCCCCGCCCGAGGCAGTGCAGTTAATGCACTCGCTTAAAGGAAAATCAGGACACAAAGTCACTTCACTGATGCAAGAACCGGGACACATACCACAACTAGGAGTACATTTCCAGGAAGGAATACTCGTAATACTTATATCACACCAGACCCAGCCTATATCGAAACAATCCATGCATCCGGCAGAAACAAAGCCGACTAAAGACAACAATAAAACCAAAAAAAGTATTTTTTTCATACAATAATCACCTAATGATAGTATATTGGATTAAACGGATAAAACACAGGGTTTAGTCAAAGAAAAAGGTATAAAAATACATTTTTTCTTTACTTTATAAATCTATAGCTAACTTTATATGTCGGCATTAAGGATTAGCTCACCCTAAAGCCAACTTCACCCCCGTATCTATCCAACTGAGGTTTCTCTACTCTCCCCGTTGTTTCTTTTTCATCCATCCTAACACAGAGGGAATTAATAACTACAAACTTTTTTACTGGGGGATAAGGTATTATCTCTCACACCCATATCCCTGTATTTCTATCTAGGCTGTCTTCGGAGATCTCTTTATCCTGAACTCTCACATTTATTATCTATTTTTTTAACTCTCACCTGAAATTCCAAGCTTTTATAATATATGTATTAAAATAGATATATTAAATATTAATTATAAAATCAAACTGTTTATAACTTATCTTATCTATTAGATTTATTAGAAAGGATTCTTTTAAATACTATTGTTAAACTCTTTATAAAAACGAATAATTTTTTTTCGTTAGTACTGGATGTGTTTAACGAAGAAAAAACCTTCGTCAATATCCATAATCTAAACGAAAGACATTTCTTCGCTTATTTTAGTCTACTACGAAAAAAACAGGAAAGGCTAAAAAACATCATTATGATATATTTCAACAGGGTAAGATAAAGTGATCCCGGGTTAGTTGTATATCATAACGGTGTGGAACGGGTTTTTTAGATGGTTTACCCTTGCCCAAACAACAAAAACAGTGTTTTTCAGGGGTAGCCGGATATTTCGTATATCACTATGATATTTTTACGTATTTTAATACATAAAATAAATAATTCAACATGCATGAAATAAAAGAGACAGAGACATCAGTAAATCACCTCTCAAACAGGGACATAAAAAAGCTCAGGGAGATACAGAAACATATGGTGGAAGGCATTGCCTGCACCTATGAAAAAGAGAAGTGCCTGATGTATCTAGACAGTATACTGAATCCTAAATGCTCTGTCTGCAGGAAGCCCCTTACGGATCCGATTTACATAATAAACGATCACAAGATGCATGTAGGGTGCAGGAAGCGGTATAAGGGTTAGATTGCCGGGACATGCCTTTTTTACTTGTTTACCCATGCCTAAACGGTCTAAACAGGGTCTTTTAGAGGGGTTAAATCCAATAAAACGAAGTTTTTTTCTTCATTTGCGCCCTACCATCAAAACGAAGAAAATATATTCGTTTCATGATTGATTAATTAGGTAATATCTATTTAAAGCAATATATCATATCCTATCTATCTAATATATCCTTTTATAATAAATATATTTTTAATAATATAATCTATTTAATCTATTAAAACATATCTTATCTAGTTACTATAATTCCCTTGGTGAGTTTAAACATGTACTCAATTCTGAGTAAATACTCATTTTTGGATATTTATATTCTCCTGTTCCACATATATAACCATGATCATAAACAGTTCAATCCTCGCGAATGAAAAATTTACGTTTATTGAAGAAGGGCACATAATAATCGAGAACGGGGTCATAACTGAGGTGGGTGATGGATTCCTGCATGAAGGAATCAATGCCAAGGAATACATAGTAATACCAGGACTCATAAACGCGCATACACACATCGGAGACTCCTTCGCTAAAGAAGCCGTCCAGGGGTTAGGTGTGGGTGACGCAGTAGGTAAAACAGGGATGAAATGGACCTTATACAAGGATACAGATGAAAACACCATCATAAACTCCATGCAGGACTCAGTGAAATACATGCTGAATTCAGGGATAACAACCTTCGCGGATTTCAGGGAATTCGGGTTGGAAGGCATTAACCAGCTGAAGAATGCAGTAAAGACTACCTCAATCAAGGCCATCATCTTAGGCAGGGATCTGGGCAACAACCTGGATTGTTGTGACGGACTTGGGTTAAACCTGTATCAACTGGATCAAATACCTGTAAACAGGAAGAAAAAAATTATTGCCTTACACGCCGGCGAAGCTTGTGGTGAGGTTGAGGCTGCCTTAAAGCATGACCCCGATATCATAGTTCACTTCACCCACTGTACTAAAAATGATGTAAAGGATGCTTCAACCAAGAAAACATCCGTTATTCTCTGTCCGCGGTGTAATGCCGCACTCGGCGCTGGTTTCCCTCCGGTGAAAGATCTTCTGGATGAGGGAATAAACATTGCCCTTGGCACCGATAACGTGATGATTAATTCCCCTGACTTGTTCAGGGAGATGGAGTTTCTGCTGAAATACTCACACCTAAACGGTGGAGTTGAACCAGAGGATGTATTGAAGATGGCTACAGTAAATGCCGCCAAGGCACTGAAAACGAATTCAGGGGTAATACTGAGGGATAAAGCAGCTGATTTAATATTCATAGACAAGAATGCCCCCAACCTGAGGCATACTAGTAATCTGATCGCAACTATTGTTTCCAGGTGCCAAGCAGAAAACGTCAGGAAAATAATGGTTGCAGGGGTGTTTGTAATCAATAAAGATTCAAGATATTAACTAGAAATACATAAAACTAAATCATGATGAAAAGAAATTTTGTTGCATTATTCATATTACTCCTTGCCTTTGCATTCATGGTAGATGCCTTTGTATCTATGGTAGTGGGTAGGGGGGATGACAAGGATATCATGACGATTGAGGTAGGTGACGTCTGTATAAATAAGGTAACTACTGTCAAGGTATTCGGGAAAAGGGATAAACCGTTGAGGGATGTTGATATTGATATCTATGATTATAGAAACAGGAAGAATGCATATGGCAGAACAAATAGCCAGGGAGTATTCGAGTTCACACTGACTAAGGTGGGTATCTATACAATGGAGGTGGAAAAGAGTGGCTATGAGACGGAGGAGGTGGAATTAAATGCCTCCCTATGTGCCTCAACAACCACCTCAACAACCACCTCGACAGTTTCAACAACCACTATCTCACCTCTTTTAACGACCACCACAAGACCTGTTGTTGTCTCAACCACCGTCAGAATTTTGCCGATAATCCCCACACCTACTATAGGGATTTGTAATAAAAACGCTCTTTGTGAACCTGCAAGGGGAGAGAACTACAAAACCTGTCCCAGTGATTGTCCCACCGGTCGCAAGGACGGGTACTGCGATAGGGTAAAAGATGGCCTCTGTGACCCTGATTGCTATGGGAAGAAGGATCCGGATTGTATTTGCGATAATAACAATATATGTGATGGACATGAAAACTATAAAAACTGCAGGCGAGATTGCCCCTCTGGGGGAGAAGATAATTACTGCGACGCTGAATCAGATGGAAGATGTGACCCGGACTGCCCCCCTGGGAAGGATCCTGATTGTAAACAGATAGATATCCTACCTTCCCTACCCTTTGTATTCATCGTATTGCTTGTATTCGGGGCATTGGTTTTTTATGGCATGAGAAGGGAGATAAAGAGGAGGGCTGGCGAGGAGACTCGCGGTGAACTGATCGATAATTTAAAAGAGGGTCTCAGGAAGGGTGAGGATCCGGATGTTTTGAGGGAGGAATTGATTGCTAAGGGATTGGATCCTAAACTAGTGGATAAGGCAGAGAGGGGTCTCTGGGGTTGAGGTTGATGTAAATGTCTTATAATCTAGCTGATAAAACATGGTGTGAACTGAAGGAGGAGACAGGAAAGGTGATCATACCTGTAGGCAGCATAGAACAGCATGGCCCCCATCTACCCCTGAGTACTGATTCATTGCTGGTGGAGAGGATTTCTGAAAAGGTTGCTGAATTAACCGACAGCATCCTGATTCCCACGGTATGTTTCGGCATCTCTGAGGAACATATGGATTTTAAGGGGTCTTTAACCCTTACGCCTGATTCCTTTAAGGGGATGGTGCTGGATATCTGCACCAGCCTCAAAAGGCATGGCTTTAAGAAACAGCATATCATTAATTATCACGGCAGTAACAAGAAGCATTTAATTGAATTACTTCCAGAGATCAGGGGACGGGGGATCGAGGTCTTTTTGCACAGGGTCTTAGGCAGGATCGGGGTGTTTGATCATGCCGGGGAGGTGGAGACTTCCTTAATGCTCTATCTCTACCCTGAGAGGGTGAGGGTGAATGAAATTAAGGGGTTTAAGTATAAAATCCCTGAGAGGGAGGGTTGGCGTACAATTGATTACTCCAGTTCAGGGGTCATCGGGGATGCCGTGAATGCCAGTGCCGATAAGGGTGAGCAATATTTTAGAAAGCTTGTGGATGAAATTGTTGAGGAAGTAGAGAATGGTGGATGACAGTATTCTGGAGGGATTACGCGAGGGGAATTTCGTGTTGATTCATGATTCAACGGGGAGGGAGAATGAGACCGACCTCGTAATGGCTGCAGGGTTTGTGAAGGCAGAGGATATTGTCCGGATGAGGGGGGATGGCGGCGGCTTGATATGTGTGGCTGTGGGCAGGGAAATATCGGAGAGGTTGGGGCTGCCGTTCATGTCAGACCTCCTTGAGTCAGGTAGCAAATCCCCTGTCACGGAGTACCTGAAGGCTGATGACATCCCGTATGATGAGAAATCCTCGTTTTCCGTGAGCATAAACCATAGGAACACCTTCACAGGGATTACTGACTTAGACAGGGCGTTGACCATCAGGGAGTTTGCAGTATTTTGTAGGGACCTGGGTAATGATAAACGGGAGGTGCAAAAGAAATTTGGATCTAAATTCAGGTCTTCTGGGCATGTGCA
>JAYEKX010000015.1:0-5553 GCA_034716875.1 Candidatus Altarchaeota archaeon
ACCCCCTGATACTTGAGGACAAGAAAGCAGTGAAAACAATATCCAGCTTGAAAATCATTAAAAAAGTCTTTACTCTACTTGATTTTTTTAAGGATGGTGTAAAGAGAGGTAAGATAAGTAACGAGGAGGAGATAGACCTGCTAAATAAAATCTATTATCAAGCAGGATATAAGTCTAGAAAAATAAAACAAATATTAAATCAACATTAAATCAAAAACAAGAAAATTTCCTTAAAGGAAATTTTGTGGCTTTAAAAATAGGAAAAAATTACTCCGCAATTTTTTGCTTGCAAAGATTGCTTCGCAATCCTTCCAACTTCACTTTATGGAATTTTTCCAATTTTCAGAGAAAATTTTAAAATGAAAAAAGAATTTGAGATACTAAAGGCGTTGAGGATGTATTACTCAGATGATGAGATAACCCTAGGCATGGTCGCATCTTCAGAGGGATTAAAAAAGGCAGAGCTAACTAAGTATATGCTGACAAAGGAATTACCCATTGTTTACTGCGAGGAGGATAATACAGAGGGCTTAAAAATGGTTGATAGAATATTAGCCAGAGGAGCATACGCAGAATTGATGAAAGATAAACTCAGCG
Organism: Candidatus Altarchaeota archaeon; assembly: GCA_034716875.1. GTDB lineage: Archaea > Altiarchaeota > Altiarchaeia > IMC4 > QMZM01 > QMZG01. The sequence continues at coordinate 598 of JAYEKX010000015.1, forward strand.
AAAAACAGAAGGATGCTCTTAAGATGTTGTCTGCAATAGGTGGATAAATATCCTGAATCAACCGGATAAAGTATAGATACTGCTGTAATCTCTATTCAAGCTCTAGCATTGGCAAATTGGAGGCGCACCTATGTTTCAAAGTGAAGCACTGCCTCAATAGAGAAACCACTCCCCATACAACGGAAGTTTACCGGCAAAAAATTAAAAAAGCTATGCTGCGAGTATATTAACTATTAATGCAAACATCTTTAAAAAGCTTGCGTTAATACTGCAAACATTTAAACTTGAAAAACAGCGAAGAACCTAACTATCGATGACTCCGACATAAAAAAACTTTAAGATTTCTTAACCAGGTAATGGAGAACCACCTGATCGCCATACTGAAGAATCCCCCTCCAGGGTTAGTTTAATATCCCTATCCAACTCAAACCTCAACAACAAGCACTACCTCATCAACCTCAAGCACAACAACCACGGTAAAGAGGGTTGGGGATAACGAAGGCGGATCAGGGATTCCCGGTTATGTTAAACTCAAGAAAACATGCTCAGATGGAATAAAGAACTGTCATGACGGCTCATGTGAGGAGGATATAGACTGCGGAGGCCCCTGTCCACCATGTTCAACTACCCCAACATACACAACAGTAACAACAACCCCGGCTGAATCAACAACCACCCCTAAACCCCCCATTACCGCAACAATACCTGGGGGTAACTACCACAACCACACCCCCCTGTGGGATTAATCGGATCAGTAATAGCATTCACAACAGGGAATGGAGTAACGATATCCGGAGTGATTTTATTACTGATATTGACTGGATATTTCGCCTATAATAAAAAAGGGAAAGAGAAGGAAGAAAGAGTGGTCTATATCAAGAATCCCCACCTAACGAAAAGAAAAAGAAAACCTTAAGGAAACCTATGGGGGGAAGAGAGATACCTATACCAGCATAAAGGAAATCGCTCTACATGGATAGTCCGATAAGTTTTTATTTATGGATGAAATCTAAAGTATAATATGTTTTATGCTAAACTTTTATCACGAATCCTACGTGGCACATCCGATGCAAATATCCCGTTCATAGGAGCATGCCGATTGCTACGTAAATTAGGTTTCGAAGAGCGAATACGGGGCGACCATCATATTTTCACAAAAGACGGGGTTGAAGAAATCTTAAACTTACAGCCCAAGGCTTCCAAGGCTAAACCGTATCAAGTCAAGCAGATTCGTAAAGTAATCCTAAAATATAGGTTAGGTGGTAGAAATGATCCGACATGAAGTGATTATCTATTGGAGCGATGAGGATAATGCATTTATTGCAGAAGTCCCTGAATTACCCGGTTGTATGGCCGATGGAAAAACCCACCAGGAAGCATTGATTAATGTAGAGGTAATTATCCAAGAATGGGTTGAAACTGCTAACGAAATAGAACGCCCGATTCCTGAACCCAAAGGTCGTTTGATATTTGCATAAGTAAACCACAACGGAAGTTTACCAGCTGAGAATTAAAAAAAAAGCTATGCTGCGAGTATATTAATTATTAATGCAAACATTTAAACTTGAAAAACAGCGAAGAACCTAACTATCGATGACTCCGACATAAAAAAACTTTAAGATTTCTTAACCAGGTAATGGAGAACCACCTGATCGCCATACTGAAGAATCCCCTCCAGGGTTAGTTTAATATGCTGGTCCAACTGCCCCTGGAATAAATCAACGCCCTCCCCGATAAGAATCGGGGCAACAGTTATATAAGCCTCATCCACAAAACCTTCATTAAACATACGCCTGCTCAAGCTGCCGCCACCCTCCAAAAGAGTTTTCTTTATACCCCTCCTATATAAAGCCCACAACAGCTCCTTAAGGTTAACCACATGCTCTCCTATAATCAACACATCAACCCCCTTATCCTCCAACTTCCGGATAATAGCTTTACTAGCACCCTTGGAAACAACCACAATAACCCTCGCAGGATCATCCAAAACCCTGGAGTCTGAGGGAATCTCACCCTTACCGTCGATAATCACCCTATAAGGATCATTCACCACCTCACTCATTCCCAGGTTAGGGTCATCACTGATAACAGTCTCCACACCAACCATCACAGCATCAACAGAACCCCTCAGGGTATGAACCCTGTAATTATCAAGCTTATTAGAGAAAACAATCTGCTCATCTCTCTTACCCACCCTGCCGTCAAGACTCATGGCGGTATTAAATATCACATAAGGCTGCATTTTAAGGCACTCAAAATAATATATAAATTCATTGTAAAAAAAGCGAGAATGACCGATAATCTAGGTGAAATCATAAAGAGATGCGCTATAAAGAACAGACTACAATACGGGAAGGCGGAGGAGAAATCAGTTCTCGGCAAAGTACTGTCCCAGGTTCCGGAGGCGAAAAAAAACATAAAGAATGTTTCAGATGAAATAAAAGAAATAGTGGCTGAAGTCAACAAACTGGATATAAGTGATTTAAAAAGTGATGATGTGGTGGTGGATAAGATAGATAAGAGAGATAGAATTCCCGGACTCAAGCTCCCCGATAAACCCCGGGGAGTGGTGATGAGGTTCGCACCCAACCCCAACGGTCCCGCCACATTAGGCTCGGCCCGGGGTATAGTGATCAATTCGGTGTTGGCAAAAAAATACGGCGGGAAGTTCATCATCAGATTCGATGACACCGACCCCAAGAACAAGAAACCTATGCTGGAGGCTTATGAGTGGTATATTGAGGACTGCGTATGGCTGGATGCTAAACCCGACGAGATTCATTACGCATCCGACAGAATTTTAGAGTACTATGAATTAGCTGAGAGATTAATCAGCCTGGGGAAAGCCTACGTGTGCTTCTGCAGTATGAATGAATTCAAGAAGCTGAAGGATTCAATGAAAGCCTGCCCTCACAGGGACATGTCAATAGAGAAAAACCAGGAACGCTGGAAAGAAATGCTGGAGGGTAGATACCGGGAAGGTGAAGCAGTCTTAAGGATTAAGACCGACATGAAACACAGGGATCCTGCAATAAGGGACTGGGTGGGATTCAGGATCGTTGAGGAGGAGCACCCCCGGGTCGGGAGGAAATTCAGGGTCTGGCCTATGCTGGATTTCGAATCAGCCATTGAAGACCACCTCCTGGGCATAACACATATCATCCGCGGTAAAGACCTGATGGATTCCGGGAGGAGGCAGAAATTCATTTATGACTATCTCAACTGGAGATACCCTAAAACACTGCATTGGGGCAGGATACGCTTGGAGGAATTCGGGAAATTCAGCACCAGCGGGTTAAAGAAGGCTATTCAGGCGGGGGTGTATACCGGATGGGATGACCCCGGCCTGCCGACCTTAATGGCCTTAAGGAGGAGGGGGATAACCCCTGAGGCTGTTAAAAAGGTTATGGTTTCCCTGGGTATGGGGGAGAACGACATATCCCTGAGTATGGAGCATATCTATGCTGAAAACAGGAAGATCCTTGATCCGGTAGCCAACAGGTATTTCTTTGTTCAGGATCCGGTGAAGCTGGTGGTTAAGGGGGCATCTGAGACTAAAGTAAGGATTCCCTTACATATCGGTTTTCCCAAGAGAGGCTTTAAAGAGTTTGATTTAAGGCCGGGTGATAAAGGGGATATGGAGTTATTCATCTCCGGAAAGGATGCCGGTAATCTAATTAAGGGTGAGGTGTTTAGGCTTATGAATCTCTTTAATGTGCGGGTTAAGGAGGTTGATTCCAGAGGGGTTGTTGCAGAGTATCTGAGGGAGAAGAGGCTGGATGTGAAAAAAATTCAGTGGGTTTGGGATTACCTGGAGGCTGAGGTGGTGAAGCCCGGGGGAATCATCAAGGGTTTTTGTGAGCGAAACTGCATGGATTTAAAACCCGGGGATGAGGTGCAGTTCGAACGCTTTGGATTCGTGAAACTGGACGAAAAAAACCGGAAACTGATTTTCTATTTAAGCCATAGATAACCCTCCGAGCATATTTATTAACTAAATACAATAACTTATCTTACTTGCCGTACCTATGACTACGACGTATGGAGGAGGTAAAAAAAATGAGTTACGTGAAATTTGAGGCATCAAAGGAATTAATTGATAAGGCTCTGGAAGCGCTTGAAACCGCCAAAGACACCGGGAAAATAAAGAAGGGAACGAATGAAGTGACTAAGGCTGTGGAAAGAGGTAACGCTAAACTAGTTCTCATCGGAAGTGATGTAACTCCGCCTGAAATAGTGATGCATCTACCCATGATCTGTGAAGAGAAAGAAATACCCTACATCTTTATTCCTAAAGCAGATATCGGGGAAGCAATAGGATTACATGTACCTGCGGCTGCCGGCTGCGTAGTTGAGGAAGGAGATGCTAAAGACATAATCCCTGACGTAGTTGCTAAACTAAGTGAGCTAAAGAAATAAAAAAATGGTTTCAGCTGAAGTCGTGAAAATAATCGGAAGAGCCGGCATCTACGGTGAAGTGATGCAAGTAATGTGCAAGGTCCTGGAGGGGCACAACACAGGCAGGGTGATCAGGAGGAACGTTAGAAACCCCGTGAGGATAGGGGATATACTCAACCTCAGGGAGACTGAAAGAGAAGCAAGACCCCTGAATAGATGATAAATCAAAAAAAATGGATTGTATCTTTTGCGGTCATGAAATCCCTAAGGGAACAGGAAACATCTATGTCACAAAAAAAGGCAAAGCCCTGTACTTCTGCTCCAGCAAATGCAAGAAAAACCAGTTTAAATTAAAGAGAAAACCAAGGAGGGTTAGGTGGACGGATGAATACCTGGCGGAAAAAGCCATACGTGTTAAGTCCACACCCGCCCCCAAAAAAGTGGTGAAGGAAGAGAAAGCTAAGAAGAAGCCTGTAAAAAAGAAGGTGAAGGAAGAGAAAGCTAAGAAGAAGCCTGTAAAAAAGAAGGTGAAGGAAGAGAAAGCTAAGAAGAAGCCTG
>JAYEKX010000016.1:0-5516 GCA_034716875.1 Candidatus Altarchaeota archaeon
AAGAGTTGCCGGAGATGGGCAGTGAGACGGTGGGAATAGCTGGTTATCTTTTTAAGGTGCTTAAACACCCCTGGGGTGAGATCATCAAGATTGCTGAAGTGATTAATCGACCACAACTTACAAGCTTCTTGAACACACCAGTAGGTAGGTTACCTCCAGGAGCAGGAGGTATACACCATCTCACAAAGGGAGAAATGGTGGGTCGTGCAGAGAAGCTGACACATTTATCATTCGAGTTTCTGGAGGAGGGTATAACAGCCGTCTATATCCTGATTATGGAGCATATAGTGCACGCTATAACATCAGATATCTCCAAGAACCTGGGGAAATACATACTGGAGAATCCCTCCCCGCTCCACCCCGGCGTGAAATCCACCCTACACTTCTTCGTCTCCCTCCTGACCCCGGCATACATCCTGGCCACCGTCCTTTTAGGGGTGTACATCCTCTTTTTGTCGACATCAGCTAAAGGACGGAGCAGGGCTAAAACCATGCTGACAAGAATGGTTATCGGGATGATTTTGATATCCGTCTCACCCAACATCCTGGACCTGTACTTCGGCATATCCCGGGGGGTGACCGAGCACATACTCAACAGCGGAAAAATGGAGATGACCGCAACCATTGATACATACAACACCGTTCTATTGAAGACATGGGATATGAGCATTGCCGCTATTTACGGACCAGGCATGATTAATTTAGGGGTGGCTGGAGCAACCCATAAATATAAACCAGGTAAGCTGCTTGGAAAAACACTTAAAGGCCTCCACCTGAAGGCGGAGCCGTCGAGAACCGCGCCAATGCTTATGACGATTTTCGCGCTCACCATAGGGGTCTACGGCATGCTCGCATTCAGATATTTCATGGTGATGTTCTTCACCCTGATATTCCCGTTCACCATATTCTTCATCTGCTTCGACCCCACCAAGAAACTGGGGGGCACGCTGCTGGAACAAACCCTCCTGTGGACCCTCCTGCAGGAGTTTTATGCAGTAACGATTATGGCTGTTGGAATGGGATTAATAATGCTGCCGGATAGTTTATTAAGCTACGGGCTTGGACTCTACGAGTTCTTCGGAATTGACGTTACCGGATTGAGGCTGACCATCAGTTTCTTTGAAATCGCCGCATGCGTCAGTCTGATAATGGGGCCACTCATATTATTCATGTTACTACGGAAATTACTACCGCCACTATGAAAAACAAAAAAATCTTGATTATGATCGGGGTGCTATTAAGCATTATTTTACTGCAGACGCAGGTGGAGGCCCAGGCCTTATGGGTTATTAAAAGATTGGTGTATAGCCACAAAGCCGTTGAGTTTGGAACCGAGGGATGGGAGGAACTCAGAGACAATATCAGTGACATTATACTGGCAAACCCCTCAATAGATGATGTCCGGGGTTTAATGGAGATGTTTCTGAAGATGGCGTTCATTTTATACATCCCCGCAATCACCTCCATAGGGGTTTACCTCCTGTTCCTGTCCACCTCCCACATAGGGAGGGCGCAGTCAAAGGATATACTCTGCAAGCTCGTGATCGGCTTGATTGCGGTTTCAATATCCCCCCGCTTAATTGAGCTCCTGCTGACTATATCAAGTGAATTCACATCCTCGATCCTGGCGTTCACTGAAACAGGAATATACTCCGCAGCATTAAGTGATTCACTGGGGGGGGTGCTCCCACGGCCAACAGGGTTGATAGGACTACATCTGATTACAACCTTCGTTAGCATTGAATTAGGTTTCTACCTCTTTTTATTCCTCATGGTCCTGGTGTGGGGTTCATTCATATTCCCCATAGTAGTCAGATTCTTTATCGTCTCCCTCTTCATAGCTTTATTTCCCCTCTCCATATTCCTTTATTCATTTGAATTCACAAGGGCGTTAGGTAGGATGATGGTGGAGCAGACAATAATATGGACCTTCCTGCAGGCTGTTAACGCCCTGGTGGTGCTCACCGTCGTTCTATGTATCACAAGCCTGCCGCCCGATTTCATGACGGTAACCATGTTCCTCCCGAATCTCGTATTCGTGATAGCAAGCTTTATGTTCCCAATAGCACCGCTCTTCATAATAAGATTCTTCAGAGGGTTTTTGCCATGAACAAGGGATTAACAACATTAGGGGTGTTGACACTGCTATTGACGGCAGGGGTATATGCAGACAGTGAGCATGGAAGCGAAATCCTCCTTGAGCCGGCATTCAAGTATTTAATAATCAAACCACTGATAAACCTGGGTATCTGCATAAAGCAGGCAACGTGGCTGGTGCTTGAGGGAACATCATTCGCCAAGAATTTTGATAAAGCAATCATGTATAATCCGCCGGTGGAGGGGGTTTTACCCTTCATGGATATGCTGTTAAAAATCCTGTTTCCGATATTCTTCCTGCTGATAGTCTCCATCGGATTCTATCTGCTGCTCTTCTCATCATCCCCTGAAGGCAGGATGAAGGCTAAATCCATGCTCGGGAAATTAATAATTACCATGGTGCTGGTTTCAATCTCACCCTTGATTATAGAGGCGATATTCGAAATCTCCGGTGGATTAACCGGGGGTATTTTCTCTCTCACCGGCACCAGCCTCATCAGGGGAATACTCCTGGAGGGGCTTCGTGGCATGATGGTCTTTAGCACATGGTTGATTGTCCCGGAGGGTGTGTTGGGGTTAGTCCCCTATATGCTGACTTACGTATTCTCCTGGATGCCATACATGATGATCTCCCTGAGAAACATCATGCTCACCGCTATGATGATAGCATTTCCATTAGGGATATTATGTTACTCCATCCCGCACCTGAAGTCTATAGGAAGAAGTATTTTAGAGCAATTCCTGGTATGGACGTTCCTTCAGACATTCATGGCCCTTGCACTGGTTTCCGTGGCTAAGGCGGCCTCATTCATCCAACTAAACCCGAATCCAACCATAAACTGCTTACATGCAGCAATGATTGCTCTACCCTTCGCATTCCTGGGTCCTGTAGCTTTAATAGTGTCCGCCGCAGTCTCACTCATCATAGAGATTATGGCATCAACAGGCATGGAGGTGCCCTTCATCAGCACCAACCTGGAGACAATAGCCCTTGGATTAGTTGCCTACGCCGTCGTGTTCGTCTCACCACTCATAATGGTCACAATGTTTAAGAAGTTTATACCATAAAGATGGACAAGGAAAGAATCAAAACCCTGATCGTAGTGAATGCAATCATATTGCTGTCAGAGTGCGTCTCTGCCTCCGGGATGGCGACTGCAGTGAAAGGTATCTGGAAGGGTCTTAAAATTGTTCCATTCCTCATAGCAGAGGCGATAGCTGAGGCGTTTAAACAGATATCTAAATGGTGGATATGGCTTACTGCAAAGACTGCGATAGGATTTCTTGAAGCAATCTTTAAGAATATGGAGTACCTCATCACCCTAAACCCCCCGATGGGTGAGATATTCCCCGGGATGTTGTTTTTCATGAAGATAATCGCCCCATTCTATATCTTCGCCATCCTGTTCACCGCAATCTACATAATCATTGGATCCGGCTCCGCGAGAGCCATAGCTAAGGCGAAGTCAATACTGGGTAAACTGGTGATAGGATTAATCCTGGTCACCCTCTCCCCCCTCATCCTGCAAATCGTGCTCCTGATCTCCGAAAACCTCACTAAGACAGTAATGTCAGGCGGTGCCGGCCTGGGGATTAGTGCAATGAAAAACACCAGCAGCAATTTATTTGGTAAGTTTACGTGGTTGTGCATAATCCACAGGGAGGGGGGGCTTGAGGTGTTTACATTCAATTCAGTCATGCTAACGGGTTTAATCACCATGTTATTTCTGAGGCAGGTGATGGTGGTTTTGTTCGGGATGCTTCTGCCCTTATCTCTTGTCCTGTATTCATTCTATCCGACAAAAAACGTCGGAAAGGATTTGCTGGTTCAGGCCTTCCTGTGGGCGTTCACGCCGGTGGCATGGGCGTTATCCCTGGTAATCATCGGATCAGTGATGAGCAGCATCCCCACGTATGTCCCTGAGTTCTACATAAGCATGGGGGCGTTTTTCTTTTTCATAGGCTCGCCGATGATCATCATGGGGGTGGGGGACTGGCTCGCCAATCTCGTGTTTATGTTCGAGCTGCTGCAGGCCGCCCCTCTCTCAATAGCTGCGGTTGTATTGGATGAAACCCTAAAATGAAGAACAATAAGATTATTACGGTGTTTGTGGTGTTTATGATGCTCTCAACCCAGGTACATGCTAGAGGGGGCTTACTTTCCGCCGCCAAAGACATTATCGGAGATATTGCAGGTGTCGCCACATTAGGCCTGAGTAAAGCAGTCACCAGTGTCGCGAGCGAAATACTTGCGGATGCAGTATATGTCGGATTTATGGATCAAGCAATTATTAAGCCATTAAAGAACTCCCTGAAACCGGAGAGATTCAACAACCTGCTCCTGCAGTGTAATCCCGACGTGATGGATGAAACGGGGAATGCTAAGCCGATAGTGGCGAATAAAGTGAATTTCTTCATACAGCTCCTCCTGCCCTTCTATTTTTTGGCTTTCCTCCTGCTGGCGTTATACCTCCTGCTTGTCTCCAGTTCCCCGGAGGGAAGAGCAAAGGCTAAAGGTAGTTTACTGAGATTAATTCTCTCTGCAGCAGTCATCATCTTCACGATCCCGATAATCCAGGCGTTAATGGACCTCTCCCTGTATCTCACAAAATTCATTATCACCACCAACAAAGGGAATATAGAGATTGCTTTAATGACTTTAAGGGCTGGAATCGACGGGGTGTGGTTTCATATATGGACCACCATGCCCTTTAATTTCTGGCTTATCCTGCCTCTCTTATTGTATATAATCGTGATAGCCATAACACCCTTTCTGGTAATCGGACTCAGGTATTTCATGATCCTTATCTTCACCCTATTATTCCCGGCAGGCGTATTCCTCTACTCAATACACTTCACCAGGGGAATTGGGAGGAGTATAATAAGACAGTCGGCGCTGTGGGTGTTCATCCAACCGTTGATAGCCATAATAGTGGCGGTGATTGGAATCACCGCAGGTCCATTACTGAAGTTTATTCCCGACTCCACCATGCAAACCGGCTTCGGGCTGGCGGGATTCATGGCGTTGTCTGCAGCCCCCCTGATGATGATCGGAATCCTGAATTTCATGGAGATAGCATTGATTGCAATCGAAGCCGCTATGGAGGTTCCAGTAGTACATATAATAGCATCAACAGAGGAGCTGGAGATTAAGGAGTGAAACAACCTTCAGAAAGGTTGATCCGAAAAAATCGCAAAGCGATTTTTTGGACATAAATTTTGCCTAAAGCAAAATTTCTTGTCATCACAACGGGGTTGGGGGGGGGGGGTTCATCAAAAATCTGTCTGACAGATTTTTATGACACAAGAAAATCCGTTTGACGGATTTTGTGTGCACAAATTTTCGGGAAATTTGTTGCACAAAAATCGTCTTTGAGACGATTTTTCTTGTCTACAACCCCCCAGACCACATTACAACA
>JAYEKX010000017.1:0-5481 GCA_034716875.1 Candidatus Altarchaeota archaeon
GGGGCCACTATTGAAACCCATATCCATGCCGGCTGGATTGCGTTTACTATCTGGATGTTTATTTTCTGGTACATTTTTTTCTCCAGATACCTGTTGAAGAAAGGAGTTGAGGGGTAATAATTATCAAAAGAATTAATCCGAAGTAGAGTGTTATGCCTATCCCGAAGGTGGAGACTATGGGGCTTGTCGGGTCTCCTCCCAGATAAATCTCCCATTTCTTCGGTATCAGGTATGTGGTTTCTATGAAGGGATAGTAGAGTGGGATGCCGTATATCCCCTGGACCATGTCTGCAATCAGGTGTCCGAGTAGCATTACCGTGAATACTATGAAATAGATATTTCTATAGATGATGTAAGCTAGGAGGGGGATAAGAACTATGAAGATATTATGTAGTTTCAGTGACTCGGATAACCCTATAAAGACCGTCAGATGATCCAGGTCGATTAAGAGTGAAAAAAAGGATAATAAAACCAGGATATATGGATTGTATTTAACGCCTAAACCCTTCACTAACACATAGCCGCCTACCAGGGCGAATACGAAATGAAAGAGGGAGTCCATCATGTATCCTGTTTATACTCTGTATAAAGCTCCATCTCCATCACCCTTATCTCTGAGTTTATCTTGCTGGTGTAAAACCCGATTCTGTAATCCAGGGTGGGTGATCCTGTTTTTTCAAGCAATGGTGTGAGATCAATCTCCTGGTATAGTGGCTTCACATACCCGTTGCATACTGATTCAACCGGGTTGTATGGGATATCCAGATACTCTTCAGTATTCACCTGATTCCCTTCCGGATTATACGGGTGGATCCTAAAGAAGGCGTTAGTCCTCCCCACCGGTTTACTTTCATAGAAATAGATGATGGTTTTGATCCTGGATAATACCTGGGGGTTTAAATCCCTTTTTGTTCCCACATAGTTGATTTTGAGTTTGCCTGTTTCTCTGCAGTCATAGGTTATGACCGGGTCCTTGGGGATGGTGAAGTTGGAGTCCCTCATTAAGTCTGTTGCATCGAATTTATTTTTATGTATCCCTGAGTCATTCATGTAACTCAGGGAGTATCTGAAGGTTTTCATAGAGCATTTGTCCGGGACCCCCAGCAGGTTTTCATCTTCCCCGTAGAATATTACGGTGTCGAAGTAGTCCAGGTAGGCGACGGAGACGGGGTCTTTAGGACAGATCCTGTTTTGGATCAGGTATACTGTGAACTGCTGTTTTGTAAAGTTCATGTTGCCGGATGTGTCGTTGCAGTAGAGGATTAATTCGTTTAAACCCCTTCTTGCATAGATGCTGTCGTTTCCATCCACAGTAATATTCCTTCTGCCGTTTAGTGAGTATCCGCACCAGCTGGTTAATTCATTCACGTCATAGTTGAGGTTGATGATTTGTTTAGTGTAGACGGTATTTATGGGGGAGGCTATGTTGATTGAGGGTGGTGTTGTATCCTTTTTAAGGATAATGCAGGGTCTGCAGCTGCCTCCGCAGTCTATCCATTCCTCATCCGCGTCCTGGTTTTTGTTAAAGCAGTGGCAGGGTCTGCATGCCCCGCCGCAGTCTATGCTATTTTCATCCTGGTTATGTATCCTATCAAAGCATTCCTTTGGGAAGCATTCATCATCGCCATGTATGCACATCTTTTTTCTTCCACATGACTTCAAGGTCTCATATCTCTCTGTTGCCCGGCATTCGGAGAATACTGTTTGGGGGTGAATGCAGCGGTAATGCCTGATTTGTTTAACAATGTTGTTTTCCACACAGCTGTATCCTGTTAATTCATCCGCTCCACAATCCAGGTTAGTTGAACAGGTTATTTCCCCCTCTATAATCCAGGCGTAGACTTGCACATACTGGGTTGAGTTTATTTCAACGGCTCCAATAAGCCTTATGGAGATATTTCCTATGACCAGGTCGCTTTTATTTAGGATTGATTTATCCTTGTATGTCTCATTAACCTTGATAGTCAGCGTTATTTCATCCACCCCCAACCCCTTGACTTTAAGGTGTAATCCCCTGAAGGGTACGTAGCTGTTGTTTGACAGGCATAGTTTGGTTGTTCTTGCAGCCGGTTTTACTACTGAGTCTCTGATCAGGTTATCGCAGGGTGTTGTACACGGTTTACAGGCTCCTCCGCAGTCTACTCCTGTTTCATTATGGTTCCAGATTCCATCGAAGCAGGTTTCTTTTGGCTGGGTTGTGGTTGAGGTGGATGTTGTAGTGGTGGTTGTAGCAACTTCCTCCTTTATATCACAGATGCCGTTGTCGTTGATGTCCAGGCAGCAGCTTCCTGAAACCAGGATGTATGGCTTATTGCAGGTTACTGTTTTGTTTAATGGAACCAGCTCCCGTTTTTCGTCGTTGATGCAGCCTGTTATTAAAAGCAGGAGTATTGCTCCTATAGCTAAGTACTTCATTCTTTAGTTTATCCTCTTCCCTTAAGCCAGTAGTGTGTGGAGTAGTTCATGTTGTTGGCTGTTAACAGCAGTTTTACCTTCACCGGAAACTCAATATCCCCTGGGATGTCGAATGATATGTTATCTACTAATTCCTTCCCTTTCCCCTCCAGCGTGAACTCTTTTTTTGTGATCAGTGTTTCTCCCAGGATTATCTTTAGGTCGTATCTGGTTTTTTTGTTTTCGAAGCATTGCACCCCGTAGGTGAAGCTTACTTTATCTTCTTTAATGTAGTTGGTGTATGAGTCGGGTTTTATGTAGAGTGCGGAGTAGGATTCTTCGCGCATGGCTGTTACCAGGATTAGTGTGACTATCACCCCGATAACTATTGCTGCTAATACAGCCTTTCCGATGATGTTGTCTACTTGTTCAGGTGGCATTTTTTCAGTTATATTGAATTGAATCTATTTATTATATGTGTTCATACCCTCTATCCCGGGTATGGGGATTCACTCAATATCGTATATACTATTGTTTTTTGACCATATATATAGAACAATTACCATAATATATAATGTTAACTTGTATTTTATTCAGGTGTTTTGTATGATTAAGGTAGGTGTTATCGGAACGGGGGCCATGGGCCAGCATCATGCACGGATTTATTCCTCAATGGATAATGTGGATCTTGTGGGTGTGGCTGATATTGACCAAGATAGGGTTACTTCCCTTGCAGGGGAGTATAAGACCCGTGCTTTCACTGATCACAGGCTTCTTTTGGATGAGGAACTGGATGCGGTGAGTATTGCTGTTCCCACTGTTCTTCATAGGGAGGTGGCTTTGGATGCGATAGACAGGGGGGTTCATGTTTTGCTGGAGAAGCCTATTGCCGATTCTCTAAAGAGTGCGGATGAGATTATACGTGGTGCCGGTAGTAAGGGGGTTAAGGTTATGGTGGGTCATATTGAGAGGTTTAATCCGGTTGTTTTGAAGCTGAAGGAGGTGATTGATTCAGGTAATCTAGGCAAGGTTGTTGCCATGTCCACTACCCGGGTGGGTCCTTATAATCCGAGGATCAGGGATGTGGGTATTATCACTGATCTTGCTGTTCATGATATTGATATCATGTCTTATTTGTATTCTGAGAGGGTTAGGAGTGTTCATGCGTATGCCGGCTCTGTGATTCATAAATTCGAGGATTATGCCTGCATCCTCCTGGGTTTTAATAACGGGAATTCAGGGATTATTGAGACTAACTGGCTTACCCCTCATAAGATCAGGCGGTTGACGGTGACCGGGACTGAGGGTATTGCGTATGCTGATTACATCAGTCAGTCGTTAAAGATTTGTGATGAGCGTGGGGAGATTGAGGTGAAGATTGTGGAGAGGGAGCCTTTGATGAATGAGTTAGAGCATTTCGTTGAGTGTGTTGTGGGTGGTAGGGAGCCATTGGTGACCGCCCGGGATGGGCGGTATGCCCTGGAGGTTGCTATTGCTGCGATAGATTCGTATAAGGGGTATAAGACTGTTATGGTATGCCCGGAATAATTGCAATGATGAGACGGGGGGGCCATGGGTGTGGGTTAAATTCCTAAAGGAATCAATCCCTGTTTTTTCCTTTCCTTGTTGATCCTATCCATACCCCAGATTTCCACTCCCTCTTTTTTGCAGAGTTTTCTGGCTTTTTCCGTAATTGTAAACAGGGTAAAGAGGATTTTTTTGTTTACCCTGCGTTTTCTCTCCACCTCTTTGATCTTGTGTGTAAAATCGGTAACTGCTTTGATGGTTATGTTTCCTGTTTTACACTCTCCAAGAAGTAATCCCTTATTCTTTTCCGCTATCAGGTCGAATTCCCCGCTCCCAAGAAAGCCGGAACTCACATCAAAACCCTTCTTTGTGAATATCTCCCTGATCTGGGATTCCCTGGCGTGACCTAATTCGGTTTTGAATTCCAGGATCATTTGAGTGACCTGGGTTTTGAAGTCTTTCAGGCGAAGATCAAGTTCAGGGATATATGACTCCTCGGAAATGAGATAGACATACTTAAACCAAAACAGCATGAGGGGGTCTATGAACCGGTAATTCTTCTTCTGTTTCAGGATCAAATCCAGTTCTATGAGCCTGTTTAGTAGTCTGGGTAAGGAGGTTACCGGAATGGATGTTTTTGTGGCTATTTTGGATATCGTTGTTTTATCAAAAGCAATGGCGGATAAGATACTTGTGAAGGTGGAGTACCCTCTTTTCTCCAGGCTTTCTTCAATGTATAACCTGAAATAATTATAGAGGGCACCGCTTGACCCAAACAGTTCATGGGCGATAGCATCGGTTATTTGTTCTTTGGATATGGCGGTTTTTTCGGTTATGTCTTTCAGCCTGAAACACAGGATGTCGAGATAAAACGGGTTTCCGCCTGTAAAGTTGACTAAAAAGTTTAGATTTAATTCACTTATCCTAAATCCCTTTAATTTACTTAAAACAAATGTTCTGGCATTTATGTAGTCGAAGTTTTTTAGATGCATGATTTCGAAATGGTTGTATAGCGGGGATTCTGTAGAGGTAACGATTTCATTCATCATCCTCACGGCAGAGCCGGCAATGATATATTGTATCTTCTGGAGCATAATCTTCTCTCTGAACACATCTATTGCCGAGGTCAGGTCATAGTTTGTTATCCTTTGAAATTCATCCAGCATGACAACCAAGGGTACTGAGAGTTCCCCGGAAATAACCTCATAAAGATCCAGTATCAATCCAAACTTCTCATCCGCTTCCTTATCAAGCAGACCTAAAGCGAATGCACAGGAGTCTGGGCAAATCCTGATTAGTCCGGTTATGATTTTTTGTGTGGAATCAACAGGATCCAGTTTGATATCATGTTCATAGGCGACGGTGAAAAATACGGTCCTGATCATCTTATCAAGGAATACGGGGGTATTTCTTAGGGGCAGGTAGATATACACGAAGTGTGCTTTTTGTCTATGTTGATTCATGAACTCTAAAAGCAGGGAGGATTTTCCTGTTTTTCTCAACCCGATTATTGCTAGATTTCTCCGTTTCCCCTCCTTCAGCAGTTCAACTCTTCTCCTT
>JAYEKX010000018.1:0-19204 GCA_034716875.1 Candidatus Altarchaeota archaeon
CTAATTCCTTAATTCTCTTCATAATCCTATCACGGACCTTCTTGTGGGCTTTTCTAAGAAAACGTTTGGCATGGGAGCCCAGTTGAACCTGAAGCATTTCTATTTGTTAATCTCCTTTTCAAAGTCCTCTATCCTGGTTGTTTTCCCTTCTTTGTACTCCCTTAGGCTTTCTTCAAGCCTCACTTCTTCCATAGGGGCTAAAATGGTATCTACATCCACCATATGCTCCTTTATATAATCCAAATCCGCTCGAATTATTTTTAGCTCTTTTACGATTCCTGCAGGGATAGACATTTGTTCCATGGTTATAACCAATTTAGGGGGTATATCTAAAAATATTAAGATGGATTTTATTTATTCTACAAAGCGGTGCTTATATCTCTCCATTAAGCACCTCAGGTTCTGTCTGGTGATTTCTCTAGTGCAGTTCTCCTAGTTTTTATTTTCACATTTCCATAGGTTAATGTTAGATGGAATTCAAATAGGTTCTGGTGTTTTGGTTGGTGGTGCTGGTTTTAATTTCACGCAAAATAGAATTAATTACATAAAATGTCAATCCTTATAAAAAACATCCTGCTGGATGGTAAAGAAACCAGCATCTACATAGAGGATAATCTGATTAAGGAGATTGGGGTTGGGGTGAATGTTGAAGCTGATCATGTAATTGATGGTAGGGAGAAGGCTGTCATCCCCGGTTTGATTAACACGCATACTCATGCGGCCATGACTTTATTTCGGGGTTACGCTGATGATATGCGGCTTCAGGAATGGCTGCGGGAGAAGATCTGGCCTCTGGAGGCTAAGCTGACACAGGAGGATGTTTACTGGGGTACGAAGCTTGCATGTCTTGAGATGATTAAAACCGGAACCACTTGTTTTAATGACATGTACTGGTACATGAACGGGGCAGCTAAAGCGGTTGATGAAATGGGTGTTCGGGCGGTATTAAGCGGGGTATTCATTGACTTATTTGACAGCGGAAGGGGGGAGAGGGCGATAAGGGAGAACAAGAAACTGATAAGTGAGTTGAAAGAGATGAGGAATGACAGGATAATCCCTGCGTTAGGCCCACACGCTATCTGCACAGTCTCCCTTGAGAATCTAGAGTGGATTAAGGAGTATTCTGTTAAAGAGGATTTGTTGATTCATTTACATCTGGCGGAGACAGAGCAGGAGAACAAAGACTGCGTTAAGAAATATGGGAAGAGATCTGTGCAGTTATTGGAGGACATAGGCTTTCTAGGCGGGAATCTGATATGTGCTCATGGTATCTGGCTAAATAAGGCGGAGATCAGGATTCTTGCAGGGAATAATGTGAAGATATCCCATAATCCGACATCGAATCTGAAGCTGGCTTCCGGTAAGATAAATTATCGGGAGATGAAGAGGGATAACCTACTGATTTCGCTTGGAACGGATGGTTCAGCATCCAACAACAACCTCGACATGTTTGAGGAGATGAAATTCGCTTCTTTGGGGCAGAAGATTCTTGAGATGGATCCAACGGTATTAACTGCTAGGGAAGCCTTGGATATGTCTACCGTGAATGCCGCTAAATCCCTTAATATCGATGCGGGGGAGATAAGGGAGGGGAAGCTGGCAGACCTGGTTCTAATAGATCTGAAAAGGCCGGAATTGACTCCCAACCATGATTTAATCCCTAACCTGGTTTACTCAGCAAACGGCTCCTGTGTGGACACAGTAATCTGCGACGGCAGATTATTGATGCAAGGTCGGGAAGTTGATGGTGAGGAGGAACTTCTAGAGAAGGCTTCTGAAGTAGCCTTGGATCTGGTAGGTAGATAGTATTTATATCTATCTCATCAAATAATCTAATGTAAACAATGAAAGCGTTGAAAAGCATTATCTCCCGAGTAAAGTGGAAGTCGGTGTTGGGTTTGATTTCATTTATAGCCTTGATCTTGTTTGTTTTATGGGCAATCCTTACCCTAAATCCTTTTGGTCCGGGGTATAAGGGGGAAGAGGATATCCAAATCAGGTCTTGGGTGGATCCCGGCAGGGTTGATTTGAAAGGGAAGAGCACGGTATGGATTGATGTTATGAACAGGGGGGATGAGAAGGTGGAAGTGGATGTGGATTTGCAGACATATGATAAAAACCTAATCTTTGAAAAAACCGGAAATCAGAGAACAAATGAAAGCAGAATATTAGGTCCCAGAGAGAGCAGGGAGCTTGATTTCAAGGTGAATGTGAATGCACCCGACAGCGGCAAGTATGGAATAAAGATCCTGGTCACGCATACAGGAGAGTCGATAGAGGATGAGGTATTCCTGAACGTGGTGGAGAAGTGATTGATGATTCTGAATGAGGTGAACTCTCTTTATTAAGTTGAATTTTCTATATGCTAATGGTTATTACTGTGGATATTAAATACAACAACAGATTACTAGGTCCCTCGTTGTTACTGTTTAATCCAGCCGACGTCCTCACCAGAGAGAAAACCCTTATATCCATGTTGGTTTTCGTCCGCAGGGGTGATTCAACCCAATGGCTTGATAAATTAAAGAGTATATGCTCCCGTTACTCCCTGAATCTGGTTCTTAAGGAGTATGGTGGAAGTGATTTAAATAAATTCCCTGATGCATTAGAGGCTATATCCCTTGGAATGAAGAAGAAACTTTATAGTTTAAACGCCGGGGGCAGGGAGATTCCTCAAACATTAATTAACCAGAATAAGGGGTTGGAGGAGATAAAAGCCGGGCTTAAGAAAGAGGAATTCCGGGGCGTCTACAAAATAGAGGTAACATTCGGTAAGGAACTGGACAGGCTCCACCAGGAATTATCTGAGAGAGAGGTTAGGGAGATTACAGATTCACTGAAAAACACCATAAAAGAGGTTGAAATCCATATATAACTCCATGGAAATGATAAATTCAGGAAGACTCTTCGGCACCTCAGGAATACGGAGGCGGGTTGATGAACTGAGTGAGGAATTTGTAGCCCGGCTGGGATACTCCCTCGGCACTTACTCCCGGGACAGAACCATTGCGGTTGGTAGAGACACCCGCGCTTCCTCGCCTGAAATAGAATCATGGTTCACCTCCGCCCTCCTGGCTACCGGGCATGATGTAGTCCAGCTGGGGATCGTCCCAACCCCTACTTTGGGGATGGCGGCCTTAGACTATGGAACCGGGGTGATGGTTACGGCCTCACATAACCCCCCGGACTGGAACGGCTTTAAATTCTGGAGCAGAGACGGAGCCTATAAACCGGAGCAGGAAAAAGCTGTGGAAGAGTTTTTCTATTCCAACAAGTTCAGGGTAGGTGGATCCG
Organism: Candidatus Altarchaeota archaeon; assembly: GCA_034716875.1. Lineage (GTDB taxonomy): Archaea > Altiarchaeota > Altiarchaeia > IMC4 > QMZM01 > QMZG01. The sequence continues at coordinate 3,295 of JAYEKX010000018.1, forward strand.
GGGAGGTGTCGAGGAGGGATTATATAGGGAAACACATTAAACGTATTCTGGAGTATGTGGGTAAGGTGGATAAACCTGTGAAGGTTCTTTTGGACTGCGCCAACGGTGCAGGATCCGTTCTCACACCCCGGCTTCTGGAGGAGATGGGTTGTGAAGTAGTTGCCGTAAATACGGAGTCTGATGGGGTTTTCCCCCATGGATTGGAGCCTACGGCAGAGAATTTAAGGGAAACCTGCAGGCTGGTTGAGGAGAGTGGTGTTGATGTAGGGATTGTTCACGACGGAGATGCGGACAGATCAGCAGCCATCGATGGAGACGGTAAACTCATTGACTGGGATTCCTTTCTTTCGGTACTGGCTTACGGTAACGAGAAGGTGGTTACTACAGTGGATGCGTCAATGAGGATTGAGGAGGTCTGTAGGGAGGTTATCCGGGTTCCGGTTGGTGATGTGGCGGTGGCAAACGCTGTATTAAGGGAGAATGCAGGGTTTGGCGGTGAACCCTCTGGCTCATTCATATTCCCCCAAGTGCATTTATTTCCGGACGGTCCTCTGACTGCAGCCAAGACCGTTAAATTAATTTCAGAGAATAGGTTCTATGAAACACTGGGGGAAATAACTGTTTATCCCACGGAGAGGGTGAAGATTCCCTGCAGCGAGGAGTCAAAGCCCTTGATCATGAACCACCTGAAGGAAGTAATCAAGGGGGATGTAAGCTATATCGACGGTATTCGTTTAACTACAAAAGATGGCTGGATTCTGATTAGACCCTCAGGAACTGAGCCCTATGTCAGGATAACGGCGGAGGCGAAAGATAAAGACCTGCTTAATGAACTGGTGAGGCAGGGCAGGGAATGGATTAATGAGGCGATGAAATGAAGCAGTCTACACCGCAAATTCAGGTCGGTAAATCAGGGGTTACAGACTCCCTTATTGTTGAAATAAAGGCGCAGTTGAAGAGAAAGAAGATTCTGAAGGTTAGGATACTGAAGTCGGCCAGAACCGTTGACAGGAGAGTGATTGCCGGGGAGGTTGCCAAAAGAGCTAATGCGGACCTATCTCTCGTAAGGGGTAACACCTTTACTCTGACGAAAAGATGAGTTCCGAACTGAAGGCGAAGGTAGAGGAGTATCTAGGGAAAGCCGGGGACATGTTTGAGAATCTAGAGGTCCGGGATGCTGAATTTGATATGGAAGAAATCAAGAAGGAATTCAGGGAGATGGCTTTAGGCTACTACAGGGATGCAAAGCATTTCCATGAAAAAGGCGAGTACATTAATGCACTCGCTGCCCTGGAATACGCTGAAGGCTGGCTGGATGCCGGAAAAGCCTTGGGGATTTTCAAATAGGGGCTTCAATCTTGTCCAGAATCTTTTTGATGACGTCCTCTGCTGTAACCCTCATCTCCATAAATTCCGGATTCAAAATAACCCTGTGTCTAAGTATGGGGTATGCCAGCCTCCTTATATCTGCTGTTGTTACATTATTTCTCCCTTCAAGGAATACCTTAGCCTTTGAAGTATTCATAAATGCTATAGATGCCCTCGGGCTGGCTCCAGTCTGGAATTCCCTGCGGTTACGTGTTTCATCTACAATCCTGATCATGTAATCTACTATGGATTCATCGATAGTGACGCTTTCCTTCGCCTCCTTCCTGAGGATCAGGATTTCCGCTGGATTAAATATGCTGTGTACTTTCTCCGTCCTCAATTTAGTTTTTACGATGGCTGCCTCCTCCTCCGTGGAGAGATACTCCATAACGACCTTGAAAAGGAATCTGTCCTTCTGTGCCTCAGGTAGGGGGTAGACGCCTTCCTGTTCAACCGGGTTTTCTGTTGCAAGAACGATGAATGGTTTAGGCAGTTCATAGCTTACCCCTCCTAAAGTCACTTTCTTTTCCTCCATCACTTCCAGAAGAGCGGCCTGTGTCCTTGGAGGGGCTCTGTTTATCTCATCCACAAGGAGTATGTTGGTGAAGGCTGGACCTTTTCTCAGGGAGTATGTGTCTTTTTTATCGTCATAGGTTAGTTTACCTGTAATGTCTGTTGCAGTGAGATCCGGCGTGCCCTGAATCCTCTTGAATTCACAGTTTAGTGTTTTTGATATGGTTTTAGCCAGCATAGTCTTTCCCATACCAGGAACGCTCTCCAGTAAAACATGGCCGTCACAAAGCAGGGCTATTAAGATACACTCCACCACCTCCTCATTTCCTACAATCTTTTTATGTATCTCATCATATAACCGCGCAAACTGTTGATACACATCCCTATCCTTTCCTACATGCTCTATTTCAGCCATTTTTTTTGAATTGAATTAGATTATACCTACTTAACTTCAATCGATATATTATTTGCTGCTTTCATATATTTATTGCCTTTCTTGCCCCTGTACAGCATCTCCAGGGGGGAGAAACTGAATTTTCCAGTGGACTTGGTGCTTATTTCAAGGACTATGTCTCTGGACTCATCAGGATTTAATTCAGACACATCCGGGATTTCTAAAACCTCAAAGGCGTGAGGTGCGTTAGACAGGAATGATATGCTCTCTATCTTATACTTGCTGTTGTTCGTAATCTTCCCCACAATGCTTATCGATCCGGGAGAGAAAACTTTCTCTGGCTGATCCATAACCAAATCAATCTCCGGCTTGGTTTCTATCCCCGTTAATAAATCCTCCGCCTTCTCTATATTACTACTCAAAAATTCTATGTATTCATTACTCCATCCCCCCTCTTTAATCGCTAGTTTCAAAAGTTTCAATGAGTCCTGCAGTAACCCGCTGGTTTTCTCATATTCACCCAACTTCAGGGAAAGGTTTGCATTAACTTTAGCTAGGAGTGCTTCAGTAACTACGATTTCCCTCTCACTTTTCTTGTTCTTGTAGTAGCTAAGTGCCTGCTCTAAATACTTCTTGGCATTAGGTACATCATCCAACTCAATGTAGCACTCGCCAATATTCCTGTAGGCATTACCTTTATTAGCTTCATCATCCCCTTTTACATATTCGACCTTTTCTAGGAATTGAGTGAAGTTATATACTGCCTTATTGTACTTATCCCTCATATTCTCAAAGCTTTTTAGTTTCCTGTAGGAATCTGCGGCCTTTCTATAACCAGTTCCGGCATAAAAAGGTTTATCCCTCTTCAATTGCATTTCAGCGTAATCTACATAGTTTCTAGCGGCATTAAGGTAGTCTTTAGCCAATACATGGCACTCTGCAGCACGAACAATATTCTTTATCTCGATGTATCTATTCGCTGCCTCCAGATAAAATTTTATTGCACTACTATAATCCCTATTCAACTCCATCTCCGCCATTTTATAGTATAAATCTGCGGAAGTCTTTTTGTTATTAAGTCGATCATAACATTCAGTGGCTTTCAAGTAATCATCTATTGCTTTTTCATACTTGTTTTCATCCACCCTTTTCTTTGCCATTTCCTCATACAACCCTGCAGCCTCCTTATATCCCTTAGCAGTATCCTGCTGGTTTCCAAGCAAACCCAACTCTGCATACTGGAAATAGAATTTAGCTGCATTTTCATGATCATTAATCTTTTCATAGTACTCTGCTATCCCCCGAGAAGCTGATGCTGCTTCAAGGTATTTCTTTAATTCACTTCTCAAATCCAGAGCTCTTTCATACTGCTTAATACCCTCAGCATACTTCCCCAGTTTAGCGTAACATTTAGCAGCATTCTCATAGCCATAACTCGCAACGAGATTATCATTTCCCTGATTCAGGGTTGCAGAGCGTAGATGGTAATACATGGCTTTTTTATAATCCTTAAGCCGTTCATAACCCCTTGCAATCCCCTCATATTTTTCTGCCACCTCCGAATAACGTTCAACCTTAGAGCTTAGTTCTGCAGATTTGATATAAAACTGTATGGCATCATGTGGTTTACCAAGTTTATCATAGCATTCTGCAGTCTTCTTGTAACTGCTAAGTGATCCATAGATGTTTCTTATCTCATGGTTTAATTCTGCAGATTCCAGATATGCTTGGGAGGCGTTTTCATAGTCTCCTGCTTTCTCATAGGCTTTCGCTGCTTTGATGAATGAAGTACATGCCAGCAGTTTCCTCTTAAGCTTATGGTGCATAAAGGCCCCTTCCATATATGCTTTAGCGGTTTTATCGTATTCCTCAACTTCCCCATAGCATCTAGCTGCGTTTTCATAGTTTTTATGGGCGTTATCATACCTCTTTAATTCTATATACATCCTAGCAGCCTTTGTATAGTACTCCCCCGCTTTCTCCATATCAACTATCTTTCCCTTCTTTGTGGTGTGGGTTAGTTTTTCATAGCATTCCGCTATCTTGATGTAGTATCTAACCAGCCCAAGGTAATCACTCATGGTGTACTTTGGTTGTGTCTTGATGATATTCAGCTTACTTTCCATGAATCTGAGATAATAATCAAGTGCCCGTTTGTATTCAGCCTTCTTCTCATATTTCCTGGCGTTTTTCAGCCATTTCCCGATATTCAGGCCATCCTTGGTTTTCCCTAACCAAGCCTCCAATACCTTCTCTTCCACACCCATAAGCTTCTTTATGCCCTTATCTTCTTCAGTCGCCAGTGACTTCGTCATGGTTTTTTTCTTTTCCATATTCGTTAATATTTTATCGCAGGAGAAATATATATGTTTAACGATTATTTCAATTCCAGACTCACCTTTTTATTCTCCAGGTTGCTGAGCCTCTCCTCCAGGGCTTTTTTTAACCCCTCTATTTCATCCACCAGTTTATCTCTCTTCCCACTTACCCTGTCTATCCCACCCTTTTTTAAAGCAATATCCCGGTCTACTCTCCTTATATGATTCTCTAGGTCCCTTTTCTCCCGTAAAACCGATGCGGATTCTATTTCATTTGAAATCTCACCTTCCCTCCTTTTTAGAAACAGGAAATCCTTCTTTAGTTTCTCAAGATCTGTGTTCAGGAGTGAATTGATTTTAAATAATATTTTACTTCTCTCCTGCTCCTTAATCCCTAGTTCACCCTCCTCCATAACACTCCTCATTTTTTCCAACAACCGGTTGATATCCTCCTCTTCCCCGGAGAAAAACATTTCCACAGGATTTTGTATATAATCCTTGATCCCCTCAACTTCAGGCATCTCTTTCTCAACAATAAATCTTCTAAACATTTTCAGCGGTCTCCTCAGGGGTGTTAAGAGGTTATGGACTTCATTTTCTATCCCCTCTTTTTTCTCTTTGATTACCTTAAGCTGGTGTTTTTTTTCTGAAAGATCCTTGAAATCTTTTGTTTGATCAAGCCCATTATATTCGTTATGGAGTCTCTCTTTCTCAGTCTTTACTTTCTTTAATTCATCATTAAATTGCATCAACTCTTTATCTAGTGCAGGTGGTAGTAGGGATTTCTCCTTCAGGGTTTCAAGGTCTTTTTTAACATCATTTAATGCATCACCCCTAAGTAACTCCTCCAACTCCTTTTTCTTTTCGAATAGCTGTTTGGATTCCTTCCTGATTTCCATTAATTCATCACCGAAGGCTAGTGGGAGATACCTTCCCTGGCCCATACTTACCTTAAGGAGTGTGGAGAGTGTATTCTGTAGTTTATCGTTGAAGGTGTTCATATCCTCTTTTGCTGGTTTTTCCTCAACACCCTTAATAGCGTCAAGAATCCCTCGCACAAACGCTGGCGTAGAGGTTATGATAACCTTCCTGGCTCTTTGGGGGATTTCATCGGGGCATTTTAGGGTATCTATCTTTAATGCCTGTTTCTTAATATTTCGTATATGTTTGGTGATTTCACCCAGTATTGGTGCAGCTTCTTTATGGATCTTTTCCTCTTTTTCATCCATCCTATCTCTCAGCCAGTCATCGAGTTCATTAAGTCTGAATCGAATTGATTCATCCACTACCTCTACTTTTTTTCCAAAGAGTTTATCCAAGAAATTCAATTTATTCCCTAATCTTCCCCCTCAGACCTGTTATATCCTTAGAACCAGTGAGGAACATAGCAATCTTTAGTTCATAGATGAATTCATTCAGAAATTCCCTGACCCCCGTTTTCCCATCTAATGTCCAGGCCTTCAATACTGGAAGGGCTATTCCCACACAAGCGGCGCCAAGAGCAAGGGATTTAGCGGCATCTAGTCCACTGCGGATTCCTCCGGAAGCAATGACCGGAACATTCAGTCTTGAAACATCCATTAATGAATCGGCGGTGGGGATTCCCCACCCAGCAAATGTTTTCCCAGTCTCTGGATTACCCCTAGCTCTGTAGCTTTCAACCAGGCTCCACGACGTACCGCCGTGACCGGAGACATCTATGGCAGAAACATTCAATTTTTTGGCGGTTTCATATGAAATGCCGCAGCCGGTTTCCTTCACAATTACCGGCGTCTTAAGTTCCCCTGCGATATGATTTATTTTTTCAATAAGACCTGAGAAATTTTTATCCCCCTCCGGCTGAACTACCTCCTGCAGCGGATTCAAATGCAGTGCCAGGGCATCAGCATCAATCATCTCAACAGCCTTCACACACTCCTTTATACCGTAACCGTAGTTTAATTGAACAGCCCCTAAATTAGCTATCAGCAGTATGTCGGGGGCGACATCCCGGACTTTATAGGAATCGGACAGTTTAGTATCCTCAACAGCCATCCTCTGGCTTCCCACCCCGAAGCCGATTCCGAACTCCTGGGCGATTAAAGCAAGATCCTTATTTATCTTTAATGCCTTAGATGGCCCACCCGTCATCCCCTCGATTAGTATTGGATACCTTAATTTCTTCCCCAGAAATTCAGCCTCCGTATCGATTTCATCGAAATCCATCTCCGGCAGAGCCGCATGAATCAAGTTAATCCCCTCTAAACCGGTTTTCCCGGACTCAACCTCTTTCTCAATGCAAATCCGCAGGTGATCAAGTTTCCTGTTGTTCATGTTAATTAAATTTTATGGATTAGTTTTTATTATAGTGCCCAATCCTTTTTCACCGAGCAGGGCTTTTTTTAGGAGTCCGGGCTTTATTGCATTAATAATCTCGGATTCAATCCCTGATTCAGCCAGCCGGAGTAGTTCACTTAATTTCCTTTCCATACCTCCGGTCACATCCGTGCCCTGTGAGGATCCAATCTCCTTTATCCGGCCGATGTTCCCTGGATTAATCTCTTTTATAAGTTTAGCATCCTTGTTTATCTTCGGGTCCGAGTCAAAGATCCCGGGGACGTCAGCAGCCATCACAACCCTTTCTGCATTCAAAGCCTCGGCGAGGTAGGGAACCAGGTGATCCCCTGAGAGAATGTTAACCCCTGTTTCCTCATCAACAAGAACATCTCCGTAGGCTACCGGAACCACGTCGAGAGAGATTAACTCCTCCATAACAATAGTCGGGAAATAAATCAATTTACTGTTCTTCAGGATTCCAACCGCGGAGGGTTGATACGCTACGGCATTAACCCCCGCCTTCCCCAGTTCATCAACAACAAAGTAATTCAGTTTCTCCATAGACTGATGAGTTAATGCAAAACCCTTCAACTGCCTTTCATCCTTAATGCCTTTATCCAACCCATATCTCTTGGCTGGAACGTGACCGAAGGGGCCTGCTCCATGAACAATCACTAATGAAAAATTCCTTTTCTCTTTAGCTTTCGCAATCTCCCCAGCCAGCCTCTTCAGATTCTCCCCATGCACCTCCGCTTTATCCTCGCTCTTCCTTGTGATCACGGAACCCCCGAGTTTAAGGATTATTAACTCCTTCTTTGGATTCATTCTATTCATTAATTATAATCTTTTCATTATCAATAATTACTTTATCTCCTGTCTTTATTTTTGAGATATCGACTTTATCCACACAGGGTATGTCTGAAATTATCGCTCCAACCGCAACAATAGGCTCACACTCCTCATTAATAATCCCTGAGGGTGCTACACTGTTTTTCTTCATTCTGTAGAGTGTGTAGGAGCCTACCGTAGATCCCTTCCCATGGGGGAACACAAGGATCCTGTCCTTTACGCACTCCCCCTCCAGCTCATGCCCTTTCTCCGTCACCACCCCCGTCTCCGGATTCATGCAGCCGAAGAAAGACAGTGGCGACTTTGAGACCAAGGCAATACCGTCTACTTTACCCTTCCTTATTACTCGGGCATTCAATTCCATTGCAGTTAATTATTAGATATTGTTTCGGTTAAAACCGAATAAAAACAGAAATCTATTTATATGCCCCCAGCTAATAGGTATATCATGGACAACAGGTTTTTCACTATTTTGATGGTATTGGGGATTGTTTTAATCAGCGGATGTGTCAAGCAGCCTACACCCCCTAAAGACGAGAATTCCACTTTAAAAACAGAACCCATCAACCTGTCTGGTGTTAAGACGGAGAAACTGAGTTTCATAAAATATTACTCATTAAATCCCTTAGACATAACCCTACAGGTTCCCCAATATAATCTGCCTCTGCAAACCAACCAGATATCTAATTTCAATGATTTCTCTAAAAAAATACCCTTAAGTTCTAAAGCCTCAAATCTCTTGGAAAAAAACGGTTTTGTTGTTGTCGACAATCCCTTTAATTCACGGGAGGAGTACATCACAAAACCGTATAAAACCCTGAAGGATAAGGAGATCCCTGTTTTCATCACCTCGGATTCGCTGCTGCACCTGTATCATATCCAGTTCGATGAAACATTGAGGCAGATTGAGGAGCGGGAATTCTATGGCAATATCTGGGTGATCAGCAACGAGTTACTGAAGGATTCAGTAAATGAATATAATAGCGCTACCGGCGATTTAAAGGAGGCGTCAAAAAGGAATGTCGCCTATTTCGCTGTTGGATTGATGTTGTTAAAGCCAACAGCTGAGCAGTTATGTAAGGGGGATAAATGGGAGTGTGAAGGAAATGATGCTTTTTTCACCCGGGAGGAATTAAATAAATACACGTTTGAGGTGCCTGATTTCGTTAAAGAAGATGTTGAGAAGGAATTAAAGTTGATAGAGAAGCATGAGGGGTTTTCTGCCTCTCCCCTCTTTATTTACAAGGAGGATTACTCTCAATATATTCCGAGAGGGCATTACACTAGGTCAGAGAAACTGAAGAATTACTTTAAGGCGTTTATGTGGTATGGGCGGGTGAGCATGCTTCTTAAGGGAACGGATCAGGTTGAGGCTGGAAAAAGTTGCAATGATTTTCCGCCATGTAAAGCCCTCATTTCTTTATATGATGCAAGGATTCAGACAATGCAGGCGGGTTTAACTGCCTCAAAGTTTGCGGGAAACAAGGATTTAATGGATAAATGGGATAGGATTTATTCAGTAACCGCCTTCTATGTTGGTTTGTCGGATGATTTAGGTCCTTATGAATACATTGAATCATTGAATTCTGTTTTTGGAGACTCATTTGATCCGAACGATTTAACAGAAGAGAATGTCGGTAGATTAAAGGCTAAATTAGCTGAATACAGAACCCCTGAGATATACGGTGGGACGGGGGATTGTGTAATCTGGCCACCGTTTACTCCAGAGCAGGCGGATGAATGTTTGGAAGCTACACAGGGTTTCAGGTTAATGGGGCAGAGATTCATCCCGGATTCCTATATGTTCTCTAACCTGGTTTCACCCTATGTCGGGATGTATTCAGGAAGCAATGAACCCTTCACAATGTGTATGACAGAGGGGGGTCCTGCAAGATGCTTCCCCAGGGGTTTAGATATCATGGCATTGCTTGGTTCAACCAGGGCAAGGGAGCTTTTAGAGGAGTATGGCGATACCGAATACTCTGGAATGAACACAAGCTATGAAATACGATTTGAGAAACTGGGGGAGGAATTTAACGGTTTTAATGAAAGCGAGTGGAATAAAAATCTTTACTGGAGCTGGTTATTCACATTAAAGCCTCTGTTGAAAGAGTATCCGGAGGGTTATCCAACCTTTATGCAAACGAAGACATGGCAGGATAAGGAGTTAACCACTGCCCTGGCGTCGTGGACTGAGTTAAGGCATGATACCATCCTCTATGCTAAGCAGAGTTATACAATGAAGGCAGGTTCTGCTATTTTTACTCCACCGGATAAACCTGTGGTGGGGTACATAGAGCCGGTTCCTGAGTTTTATAACCGACTGCTGGCTTTAACGAGGATGACGACTGAGGGGTTGGATGAGATGGATGTCCTGGATAATTCAGCGAAACATAGATTACAGAATTTGGAGAAAATCCTGGAGAGGTTGGTTGATTTATCGGAGAGGGAACTGGAGAATAAAGAACTGGGGAAGGAGGATTATGATTTCATCAAGAATTTCGGGGATGAGCTGAGTTCCGTAATTGCAGAGGTTGATGATAAGGCGAAGAAGACCACTATTGTTGCGGATGTACATACAGACGGCAATACACTGCAGGTCCTGGAGGAGGGTGTTGGTTACGTTAATCTAGTCGTTGTTGCCTATAAGGTTCCGGATGGCAGAGTCCTGGTTGGTGCCGGCCCCGTCATGAGTTACTATGAGTTCAAGCACCCGATGAAAGATAGGCTGACTGATGAGAAATGGAGGGATTTACTTAAAGAAAATCCTCCGGAGGAGCCGGAGTGGATCTCTAATTTCGCTGATGTTTCCAAGGATTAGATAGAAATAAGAAATTGAGGTAGATGTATGCTAACCCGCCAAAGAGGATGTAAAAGGCTGTTCTTGCAATATCTGAGGCGTATTCTTCCGCAATCAAGATTATGTGATCAAAATAAAGCAGATAAAGGGTGAAGGAGAACAGGAGGCTGGATAATATAACCCTAAACTTTAATTTAGGGGGTATCCCGTATCTGCCACAAAAATCAGTGTATATGATGTAACCCGGTAGGAAAAGCCAGATACCGCCAATCAAGCCCTCCACTACATTACCTATCATACCTTCAGCTACTATATCCTCAACATGTGACCAGGGTGTTTGCAGTGAGGGATACACAAAGGTTAATATGAAAATCGAGAGCATAATGGCTGAGGAGCAGCTCAGCATCTCAGTCTTTAATGTATTCACACCCTTGATTTTCAGGTGAATTAAATAGAGTATTGTTGCCAGAGATAATGTATAAATAATCAGTTGAGTTATACCTGGATTTAGCGACGTTCTATCCATAAGGACGAAAAAAAGGAAGAAAAAGATAAGCATCGGTGACATCTCAATTATCGCTCTTTCTATACTGGATATAAACTTACCAGCCACACCTACAAGATCATACTTATTTTTATTCTTAGACATCTTCAGTGGGCCACCTTTTGTTAATAGCTGCTTTTATGCACTCCTCCAGGGAACCGAATCTGACATTCAGGCCGCAGTGAGACGGTGCGTAAAAAGCAGCCTTCCCGGCATTGGTCGCCATATTCCTGAAGCCGAGTTCCTCAATCGGAGCCACAATCATGCAGGTATCGCTTACAACATGAGCACCGCATTCCTCGATCTCTTTCACCAGCTTTTCCGCCCTCTTCTTTGTCTCCCTTGCAGTGGTTATCCATAACTCCGCCTTGACTCTCCTGTTTCTCAAGAGAGCAGAAATCTTTTTCAATTCATCTACAGACGCGTGGGGGCAGCCGACGGCGACGAAATCGATCTCGGATACTGTGGAGTTCAGGGCGGAGTAACCCTCATCCAGGTCTTCAATAATGATTTTCTCCACCTCATCACCAATCACATCCCCTCCCTCAGCCTCCGGCGTCACCCCGTGAACGTGGTAGAGGGCGACAGCACCGGATGCGGCCATAGACGCGCCCAAGGTTTTTAATTCATCCCGGCTGATTACTTCATTTCTCTTGAACTTGAAGTAAGGAACTGAATTCCCGATTTCCTTTCCAACCATATACCCGAGTGCCCCGTAATCAGAAAACCCATTCATACACCATTCCACCTCCACAACAAAATCAGCCTTCCTGTTCACATCCAGGTGGTAGCCATAACACGGTGTTCTCCCGGTTACTGCCGCCGCTAATGCAGATACACCCGCCTCCCGGTTGGTTCTCGCCCCCAGAACCGAGTTGGCGTATGAGACGGCAGAGGATTCTGACCAGGAGATATGATCCCTGAATCGGGGTAAATTACCTATGAGATAGGGGGTGCAGGTGCAGGAGGGAATTACACCCATCCTCGTGTATGCATCCAACACCATCCTCTGTTTATTCGTAAATTCCTCGGAAATCCCCAGCACCCTCCAGTTCTCAATATCCACTCCGGCGGGATTTAATGTAGTCTTAACCCTGACTCGGGCATTCTTTTCAGCCCAATCAGTCAGAAACTCCAGGCCGGCATCCCCCAGATTCTTGTAGCTTACTCCGGAGACCTGAGCGCTTTCTATCTCAATCATCCCCCTGGCGTCATAGATCTCCCCAAGGGCAACGAGAATTTCCATAGCCTTCTCTACACCATCACCTTCTTCACCATTGAGCATGAGCTGTTCCTGTTTAGTTAAATCCATCTCCCTACTCCCCCAATCCGGCTTTCATGAATTTATTTCGTTCTTTATCCCCTGGTATGGTGGCGTCAATCCCTACCCTGGAGGTGGTTCTATCCTCCTCGGCACTTGGATCTAATGAACTTCCCTTCTCCCTTAACACAACCATATCTTTTTCTGCCTGAAACCTGGTAGCTAGAGCCCACTCCACCTCCTCAGGGTTATGTATATCTATGTCCTCATCCACCACAACCAGATGCTTTAAACTACGGTGTCCCCTAAAGGCGGCATCAATCGCCTTCCTCCCATCATCCGGTTCATTCTTTTTTATCTGCACCAGCCCATGAAGCCAGGAGCACCCTCCTGTGGTGAGTAAAACATCCCTGCAGACACATACATTATTCACTTCCTTATATATTACCGGCTCCCTCGGCATCCCCATCAAAAGCTTATGTTCTGTGGAGGATGGAATCAACGCCTGATAGATGGGGTTTTTTCTATGGGTTATGGAGTTTATTTCTATCACCGGTTCTCTCCTCACTATATCATATGTTCCCGTGATATCTATAAAAGGCCCCTCATCAACCCTCTCTTTAGTTACCCTGCCTTCAAGCACTATCTCGGAATCCGCGGGGACATAAAGATCACTTGTTTTGCATCTGACGACATTTAACGGGTGTAGGGAGTTAGCAATACTCATTTCATCCACATCAATCCCCATAGAAAGCCCGGAAGCCAGTAAAACAGATGGATGCAAACCTATGCAGATTGCCACATCCAGCTCCCCGCCAGCCCTCTCAATATACCTGTAGAGGTCTCTCTGACAAATCCTTGCAACCAACTTACTCCCTGAAACAGGGGAGGTCCTATGGAAACTCATATTCACTCCATACTCCTTATCCCTTGCTATGAAAACACCCGCCGTGATATAAGGCCCTAGCTCCCCGCTATTATGGGTCAGGATAGGGATACGCGAGAGATCGATTTTTTCCTCAATAACCTCCTGGCAAGAGCCCTTCTCCACCACCTTCGGCTCTTTAGGGTTTTCCATGGCGTCTGAAATACGCTTCAGCAATCCATTCTCTCTAATACCTAGAGCCGTTGCAAAGTTTATACGGGAATTGCAGACATTACCAACCACCCTATACTCAGATTCCTTGACATTCTCAAAGAGAACGGTTGTTCCTCTTTCATTTAGAATCCTGGTGATCTCCAGATTCGGATCTATTTCTCTTCGAACTTTTACTAAATTTCCAGACTTTTCAAGTTCGTCTAAAAAATTTCTGAGGCTCATTTTATATTTCTAATAGCTCTTCTATCTTCGTCTTTTTATGTGAATTGAGACCATATCGAAAGCCGAGTCTACCTGGTTTTTTAATTAATAATCCCTCTTTGACTAGTTCATCGGCTAATTCTTTGACGAGTTTTTTACTAATGTGACTTGGTAATCCCTGGGTCAGATCATCAAGGTTCATTGGTCGTCTACTCCAATAACCCCTGTTATGAAGTTTCTTTAGTATCCATATCTTTAACTTGGTCTCCATGGTTATAGTAATACTTTATGTTCAATACTATATACTGATATGTCCTCATATAAGACATTTATATATGGAATGCAATATAATATTAATCAAAAAAGAAAATGATCGACGATACACTATTTATCAAAACATTTGGGGACTCTCCCGCCCTTAAAGTACTGATGTTTCTCCTGGAGAATAACATTTTTGACTACCCTAAGACGGAGATTGCCAGAAATGTTCATATCTCAAGGACAACCCTGAATACATTCTGGGATGAATTTGTAAAACGGGGGATAATTAAAAAAACAAGAAGCATTGGCAGGGCAACATTCTATCAAATAGATATGGGTAACCAGATAGTGAAAAAGACAAATGCCCTGAATAATGTAATATGTAAGGCGTATTCAAATGACTTAGTTGAACCTGTTTCTGTCCCTGCTTAATCAAAACCCTTCCACTTCTTGTAGAGATTGTGTTCTATCCCTAAGGCATCGAGGATCTTCCCCACGAAGAAGTTTGTGACATCATCCAGTGTTTTTGGTTTATAGTAGTATGCCATGTTTGGCGGGACGATTAATACCCCTGCGGATTTCAGTTTCCCCATGTTCTCTATCGCCGCAAGGCTTAAAGGTGTGTCTCTGGGGGCCACCACTAATTTTTTATCTAATTTCAGGATATTCTCCGCGACCCTGCCTATCAGGTTGTCGCAGAATCCGTTGGCTACTGCAGCCAGGGTCTTCATGGAGCAGGGGATGATGATCATTGCATCAATCCCGTATGAGGAACTTGAGATGCATGAATCAAGTTCATCCTCTTCATAACAGTAATCAGCTAAACCCTGGGTTTCATCTAAATTAACCCCCTCATATCCGGCAATCTCTTTCGCGGATTTAGATATGATTAATTGAACCTGGAATCTATCTTTGTTCGCCCCTGTTTTCAGAAACTCAATCAGTCTCTTCCCCAGAATGACGCCGGATGCCCCGGTAATCGCTACAACAACCTTCATTTTTCTCTACTTAATAAATTAATTTTAATGGACTTAATAATATACTCAACCTTAAACGACAATAAACGATTAAAAAGAAAAATATGGATCTTGAATTAAAGGAGATTGCTGAAGGGGAGACCAGGCTTCTGGTGCCTAAGAACGAGGAACTCACAAAGAAAAGCCCGGTGTTTTTTAATCCCTGGATGGAGTTGAGCAGGGACCTCTCTATTGCTGTTGCAAGGATTACTGAGCCGGAGACGTTCTGTGATCTACTCGCAGGCTCCGGGGCCCGGGGGGTGAGGATTGCGAATGAAACCAGTGCAAGGGTTTTGGTGAACGATGTTAATCCAACGGCATATGGCTTAATAAAAAAGAACATGAAACTGAATTCCCTGGATCTGGAGGTAACTAACCTGAAGGGTAATTTTCTTTTGGCCAAAAAGAGATTTGATTTCATTGACGTAGACCCCTTCGGATGCCCGGTCCGTTTCATAGACTCGGCGTTAAGGTCGGTGAATAACAGGGGGATTCTGGCGGTGACGGCTACTGATACCTCCGCCTTATGCGGGACTTATCCCCGAGCCTGCCTGAGGAAGTATGATGCTCTCTCGTTGAGGACGGACTACTATAACGAGCTTGGTTTAAGGATACTTATAGGGTATATAGCCAGATCCGCAGCGAGGTATGGGAAGGGGATAAAGCCTTTGTTTTCTCACTGTACCCGGCACTACTTCAGGACTTACCTGCAGGTTTTTCGGGGTGAGGGTCATGCTACCCGGTCACTTAAGGATATAGCCTTTATCCAACATTGTTTCAGCTGCCTTGAGAGGGGGTTTAATACATTAGACCGGCTGGAGTCAACTTGCGGCTGCGGGGCAGGGCTTCATACAGCCGGCCCGCTCTGGGTTGGGGGGTTTGCAGACCCTAAATTCTGCAGTAAACTTGCTGGGGGGGTTGATGGGTTGGGGAACGTGGGGGAGGCCCTGACATTGATGGATACAATCAG
>JAYEKX010000019.1:0-19188 GCA_034716875.1 Candidatus Altarchaeota archaeon
GTTCGCTAGTCCCTTATACACATCAACGCCTTTATAAATCTGGTCGAAGGTAAGTGAATGACTGAATAAACCTATATCAAGAACAAGAATATCCTCATTATACTCTAATTCAGTGACTTTAATCCCCGGGCTGCCTATTTTCTCAACCAGGTTATCAACATCAACGGCATCTTTTTTAAGCCATTCAACAAAGGTGTTCAGATATCTCCCTATGAGCTTTTTCTATGTCCTCCCTATCCCCTTCTAGTACAACCTCTACTCTACCGTCAGGGAGATTAAACGCCCCTCCTTTCGTAAATCCGGCGTGAATCAAAGCTGAAGTGACTCTAAGTCTGCAACCTACATGCTGCACATTTTTTCCTGCAATATAAAAATAAAGCCTTCTCTTTCACTTTTCATTAAATTATCTTTAAATTATTTCAACCCCAACACGTCATTCATTCCATAAACCCCTTTCCTATCTTTAATGAACTTCACTGCGTTCACTACGCCTTTCGCGAATGCTGCTCTTGAGTGGGCTCTATGGATTAACTCCACCCTCTCTCCTAGGGTTCCGAACAGAACCGTGTGTTCGCCGACAATATCCCCTGCACGTACGGCATGTATGCCGATTTCACCAGGGCTTCTCTCCCTCACCCCCTTCCTGCCGTAGACTGCTGTATCTATCAGGTTCCTTCCCTGTTTCCCGGCGATTATTTCCGCAGTCTTCAGGGCGGTTCCGGAGGGGGCATCTTTCTTAAAGCGGTGGTGAGCCTCCACCACCTCAACGTCATAATCCTTCAGTAATTCACTCGCTTGTCCCACAAGCTCCCAGAAGACGTTAACGCCCACGCTCATATTAGGGCTGATCACTGCGCCGACACCGGAATTCTCTACATTCCCTTTCAACTCCTTAAGCATTGATTCACTAAAGCCGGTGGTTCCAACAACCAGGTTAATTCCCCTCCCACAAACCAGTTTAGAGTTAACTATACATGCTCCTGCATTAGTGAAGTCAACCACCACATCCGGCCTGGTTTCATCCAGGGTCTCAGCCAGGTCTTTAGTGTTTGTAACAAGAACCCCAAGCGGCTCTAAACCAGCCAACACCCCGGCATCCTTCCCCTGTAGAGGACTGTCCTCTGCATCAACCACTGAAACAATCTCCATTCCTTCAGCCACACACTCTCTAAGAATCTCCTTACCCATCCTCCCTAAACCAAGTACTGCAATTTTAACCATCTTGTTTAAATAATTAACATGGATATATTAATAATTGCGGGAAGCAAGTCTGATCAGGAGGTTGTGAAGAAGGCTGAGGTTGTGTTGAAGGATGCTGGAGTAGATTACTCTGTAGAGCATTGTTCCTTCCACAGGGAACCTGGGAAACTGGAGGAGTTAGTAACCAATTCAGATGCCGGGGTTTTTATCTGCATCGCGGGTTTAGCTGCGGCCTTGCCTGGTGCGGTAGCGGCCTTGACGGATAAGCCGGTTATCGGGGTTCCGGTATCCGCCAAGTTAGGTGGCTTAGATGCCCTCCTCTCCATAGTCCAGATGCCCGGTGGGGTTCCGGTAGCCTGTGTGGGCATAGATAATGGAGCTAACGCCGCTTATCTGGCCATAAGGATTCTGGGGCTTTAAACAGATGGACTTCCTTTACCCTATAATACTGGTAATCCTGGGATACACGCTTAAGAAAATTCATATAGTGCCTAAGGAGACTGCAGACTACCTGATTAAACTGGTTTTCTACATCTTCCTGCCAGCCACCCTCATCCACTCCCTGATTAAATTACCTTTAACGCCTTCCCTACTGGTACTTCCCGTATCCGGATTCATTGTGGCCTTACTATGTTACTTATTCGGGTTTCTGATTAAGGGTTCTTTAGATATGGAGAGGAAAACCCAGGGGCCTTTTCTGATAGCCTGCGGTGCCATGAATCAGGGCTTGTTTACATACCCCTTCTTCCTCATGTATCTCGGGGATGAAGGTCTTTCATACGTAGCCTTCTATGATGTCGGGCAGGCAATTCTTGCTTTAACTTTAGGGTACTACTTTGCTATCAAATTCGGCAATGCCTCCGTTGACTACAGGCGGTTGATGAAGAAGATGATAGCCTTCCCTGTGATGTGGGCTTTCTCATTCGCCCTGTTGATAAACAGTCTCAGTCTCACCTCATTAATCCAACCCGTTTGTCCCTTAATAGACATACTGCATAACTGCACCGTGCCCCTGATCATGCTCTCCCTGGGTTTATTCATGGAGCCGAGAATCAGGGAGGCTAAGGCGATGACGGCAGTCATATTCACGAGATTCCTGCTTGCATTCCTCTTTGCATATCTCCTGGTTTCAGTATTTAATCTGCAGGGATTAGAGAGAATTACGGTCTTAATAGCGTCGGTGGCTCCACCCGCCATGCTAACCCTGGTTTACTCGGTGGAGGAGAAACTGGATACGAAATTCACTGCAGCATTAATCTCCCTCGCTATAGTGATCGGATTAATCTATGTGCCCCTGTTGTTCACCTTACTGATGTAGCTTCTATATCTCTCTCTTTTTTTTCTCCAGCAGGTCACCCACTCGTTCAATAGCCCTCAGGACTTCTATGGGGATTACGTAGACGTCGGTAAGGGAGTTGTCTGAGGACAGGTCATTGATGGAGCGCAGTGTTCTCAGATGCAGTGAACCGGGTGTGTTATTGAGGGTGTTTGCTGCCTTAGCTATGTTACCGGAGGCTATTACCTCACCCTCTGAATTGATTATTACCGCCCTCTTCTCCCTCTCCGCCTCGGCCTGCTTAGCCATGGTCCTCTTCAGGTTCTCAGGCAACTCTATGTCCTGGAGCTCAATAGCGGTGACAGAGACACCCCACGGGTCTGTGGCTTCATCCACAAGCTTCCTTAGGTCTTCCGCAATCTTCTGTCTCTTCGAAAGCAGTTCATCTAAAGTCGCCTGCCCGGTAACGTTCCTTAACGCAGCCTGCCCATATTTCGAGGTGGCGTAGATGACGTCACCCACATTCAAGATCGCTTTCTTTGGATCGGTTATCTTGAAGTAGATTACTGCGTTAATATTAACCGGCACATTATCCTTAGTCATAACCTCCTGCTTGGGTATGTCCACCGTCTTAATCCTTGTATCAACCTTAACCAGGGAGTGATAGATTGGTATGATAATTTTCAGCCCCGGGTCCAGCACACCGGCGAATCTGCCGAATGCAAAGAGAACCCCTCTCTCATACTGGTTAATAACCCTGAATATCATTTTTTGTCCACCTCCTCCAGTGCGCGGAGAATCTCTATAGGCACTATGAATCTCACGGTATTGCTTTGATCTGATGATATGTCGTTTAAGGCATGGAGTGTCCTCAAATGCAGGGCACCGGGGACTTTATATAGTTTATTGGCTGCTTCGGCCAGATTCTCGGAGGCTATAACCTCCCCCTCGGCCTTGATGATGGTCGCCCTCTTCTCCCTCTCAGCCTCCGCCTGCTTGGCCATAGTCCTCTTCAGGTTCTCCGGGAGCTCCACATCCATCAACTCTATGGAGGTGACGTCAATCCCCCATGCATCTGTGGCTTCATCCACAATAATCCTTAGTTTATCAGCGATCTTCTGCCTCTCAGAGAGCAGTTCATCCAGACTGGTTTCACCGCATACATTCCTTATAGCGGTCTGCCCGTACTTCGATATGGCGTACCCGTAATTCTGCACCTCAAGAAAGGCCTTTTTGGCATCCTTGATCTTGAAATATATAACAGCATTAATATTCGCCGGCACATTATCTTTAGTCATAACCTCCTGCTTCGGGACATCAATGGTCATTATCCTTAAATCCATCTTCACCAGGCGGTGATAGATAGGCACAATAAAGTTTAACCCAGGCCCCCTGATTCCCGCGTATTTACCAAACGCCAGGAGAACACCTCGTTCATACTCCTTAATAATCTTTATAAACGAGCCGAGTATTGCCAGAATAAGCGGAAAACCAAAAAGTGCTACAAATATTAGAGTGGAGATACCTGCTATACAACTCATATAAATCACCTCTGGTTATCTATGTCATCGGGTATATAAAAAGCTATTTATTCTTCGGTATCAATAATTAAACTTATCAATAAACAGACGGGTGGTTTGAATCCTAGATAAGAGATATGAGGCAGGGAAGGTTGAGGAGAAGTGGCATAGATTGTGGAGTGAAGCGGGGCTTTATAACTTTAATCCTGATTCTGACCGGGAGATTTACTCCATAGACACTCCGCCGCCTTTCACCTCCGGGACACTGCATATGGGACACATTTATAATCATGTATGGATCGACATTATCGCACGCTACAAGAGGATGAGGGGTTTTAACGTGTATCTACCCCAGGGATTTGATTGCCATGGTCTTCCCACTGAACTGAGGGTGGAGAAGGAATTCGGTGTAAAAAAAGAGGATAGGGAGGAATTCATTAAAGGCTGTGTAAAATGGACCGAGAAGGCTATAACAAGGATGAGGAGTCAATTCGATGCTATAGGTTACTCGGCTGACTGGAGCTATGGCTACCAGACAATGAGTGACTCCTACAAGATGCTGGTTCAAAAGACATTGCTAATGTTTTATGAAAAAAATCTCTTGTACCGGGAGAAGCATCCCGTGCTGTGGTGCACTAAATGCGGGACTGCACTCGCTAAAGCCGAAGTAGGTCATATAGCTAAGGAGGGTAAGCTTTATCACATCGACCTGGATGTGGGGGGTCATAGATTAACTATCGCAACAACACGCCCGGAGATGATGCCTTCCTGCGTAGCGGTCTTCGTACATCCTGGGGATGGACGGTATGAGAAATTCGTTGGCAAAAAAGCCAGACTACCCCTATTTAACCGGGAGGTTTTGATTATGGCAGACGATGCCGTAGACAAGGAATTCGGTACCGGAGTCGTCTACTTATGCACCTTCGGGGATGAGCAGGATATCGCCTGGCAGAAGAAATACGACCTGCCTGTTATTGAATCCATAAACAAGAGGGGATATATGACTGAGGTGGCCGGGAGATATGCTGGCTTAGGTATTAAAGAAGCCCGGGAAAGGATTTCCGAGGATCTTATTGAGGCCGGCTACATTAGAAAGATAGAGAAATTCAGGCATAATGTTCTTTCACATACCGAGAGGGGTTCATGTAAAACCCCTATTGAGCTGATTCCGATGAAGCAGTGGTTCATCAAGGTTAAGGATTCCATACCGGATATCATTGAGGCTGCGAAGGGGATGAACTGGTTTCCGGAATACATGCTTCAGAGGCTGGTTGACTGGTCGGAGTCTATGGACTGGGACTGGATTATCTCCCGGCAGCGGGTTTTCGGAACACCCATACCCTTCTGGGTCTGTGATTGTGGGGAGGTGATCCCTGCTCTTGAGAAAGAAATTCCTGTTGACCCCAGGGGGTCTGTGAGAAGGTGCCCTAAATGCGGTAAAGAGGCTGTCGGGGAAGTGGATGTCTGCGACTGCTGGGTTGATTCCTCCGTCACACCCCTGATGATCTCTAAGTGGGGTGTAGACGATGCATTCTTCGATAAGACTTATCCCTCCTCTTTAAGGCCGCAGGGCTACGAGATCATCAGGACCTGGGCGTTTTACACTATCTACCGGGATCTTATTTTGACCGGGAAACCCTGTTTTATGGATTTAGTGATTAATGGTATGGTTGCAGGCCCGGACGGAAGGAAGATGTCTAAGTCTCTTGGTAACGTTATCGAGCCTGAGGAGCCGCTGAAGAAATACTCCGCAGACACCATCAGGCAGTGGGCGGCATCAGGAACATTAGGTGATGATTATCCATTCAGCTGGGAGGAGTGTGAGCATTCACAGAAATTCCTGACTAAACTCTGGAACATCTCCCGGTTTATTGAAATGCATCTGAAGGATTTTGACGGCGGTAAACCCGGGGAGTTGAATGACCTGGATAAATGGATTCTCTCCAGGCTAGAGAATCTGGTGAAGAACTGCACAGGGGATTTAGACCGGTATGTATTCAACATACCCCTTGATGCTGTGAGGGCGTTCATCTGGCATGATCTAGCGGATGACTACCTGGAGATGGTGAAGCATCGCCTTTATAAGCCGGAGATTTACGGTGTTGAATCAAAAAGATCCGCCCAGTACACGTTGAAGCGGGTTTTGGAGACTGTTCTGAAGCTTCTTTCACCGTTCACCCCCCATATCTGCGATGAACTCTGGGTGAACCTCTTTAGAGAAGGTTATGTTTCTGTGGCTAAATGGCCTGAGTTTGATGAGGGGCTCGTGGATGAGGAGGCTGAGGGGCTTGGGGAGATAGCTAAGGAGGTGGTGGCCGAAATAAGGCAATATAAGTCCGGGAAAGGCATCTCCTTAGGCAGCGAGATAGAGCATGTGAAGATTACTACAATCCCTGAGTCTATGGATAAACTACAGAGGATTATAGACGACATTAAGGGAACCGGGAAGATAAGGAATCTGGAGTTGGTGGCGGGCGAGGAGCTGAATCTTGAGTTTACATGAAAATGCGCGGGAGGAAATTCGGTAATCAGTCGGCGGATCAAATAATAAGTCACCTGGTTAATCTACTCAAGCCGGATGTGAAATATAATCTATCCGGTGATCCGCTTAATGTGCGTTTCGTAATCAATGAGGCTGTGGGGAAGAAATCTCGTTCAGTTAAGAGGCTGAGGTTGAGGGATGAGCAGAAGAATCTCAGCAAGGGTAAGAGTAAGCACTTAAGCACGAAGAAGAATACCCGACCTAAGATTCGTTCCGTAAAAAAAGGCAGGACCGTCCCTTTAAAAGGGGTGGTTTACTGAAGTGATTAAGGTAATTATGGGGTGATGTAAATTGATTCCATTAAGGGATAATAATCCTTCCGGCAGCACTCCTGTTTTTACTTATGCATTAATCCTCATCAATATCCTGGTATTCGTTATGATGCTTTCTTTAAGTGAAACGCATCTGAAGGAATTTATTTACACTTACTCAGTCATTCCTTCCCAGGTTGTTCAGGGAAGTAATCTACATACGTTGATTACCTCCATGTTTCTTCACGGCGGCTTCGGCCACCTATTAGGTAATATGCTTTTCCTCCATATATTCGGCGATAACCTGGAGGATAAGCTGGGTAGATTAAAATTTCTGTTGTTTTATCTATCCTGTGGATTAATAGCTTCCTTTGCTCAGATAGTTGTTGACCCAGGCTCCACTATACCTAACCTCGGCGCCTCAGGGGCAATAGCGGGTGTGATGGGGGGTTATTTGGTCTTGTTTCCCAAGGCTAGGATTGATGTATTGTTTATCTGGGGTTTCTTCATCACCACATATAAAGTGTCTGCCTATTTCATGCTGCTTTACTGGATGGTCTATCAGTTTTTTTTCGGTTTAGGCAGCCTGTATACTGCAGCAGAGGGTGGAGTAGCCTACTTCGCTCATATCGGCGGGTTTTTAGCAGGCTTTCTTCTGTTAAAACTCAAGAGAACCGGTTGATCCATTAAGAAAGAGCCATTATAAAAAGCATTAAATAGCCCCGGCAGGAATTACCCGCCAACGTTCAAGCCCTACCCTACTAACTGGATTTGACTATCTTTAGATTATGGTGAAAATAAAATGGTTAAACTTCAGGAAGCAAACAACAGGTTTTTCGTAAGCATACCCAAGGAGTACATAAAGAAAAAGAAGTGGGTTAAAGGGATTGACATTCTAGTATCTTTCAACGAGCGGGGTAACATAGAGCTTTGTGATACTAAATAGAGGTATAACGATTCAAGGCCATTCCCCCGATAAGAGCCAAAAGTATGAAACATAGTATATAGACTAACAGGACGCCTAAGGCGAATCCAAAACCAAAGTTTACCCCCTCATCTACCGAGATTTTGAATATTACTTCTGACTTTTTTATTGGTTCTTCACTATGTTCTTCTACGTCCACCCCGCTTCGTTTTGGGTGATAGAACAAAATTAATATTAGAAATATAATGACTATCACAAAAAAAGCGATGAAAAAGAGCGATATATCCATTTTATCCATTTCATTTAATATATCCATTTCATTAATTCATAGGATAGGGTATTTATAAGCGACCTAAAAAGATAGTGGAAGCTAAATGGTGGGTTAAGGGGCAGAAATTGGATATCCATTTCAATGAGCGTGGTAATCTAGAGCTGAAAGAAAGCAAGTAGTTATTTCTTCATGGTCTTGATCTCACCGGGAGACTCATCCATAAACTTCCTCAGCATTAGTTATCTTGGGCTAAATTGCCTGCATGCACTGTCCATAGGATCACGGGTAGTCATATTATAGCGCCCTATGCACCAGTTTTTGTGAATTTTGCCTGAAGCTAGTTTATATTCTTCATAGAAATGTTTACAATTCATGCATACTTGTTCATAGCCTGGGTTTATAGAACCCTGTCTAGCAAAGAACCTGTCCGATTTGGATGGATTAGCTGGCATATTTTACTCACATATAACTATTAGTTTATGCTTTTATAACAGAGTGTATGAGCGAAAATGTTATGGTGGTGAGGGGCTGGTGAGGCATGGAGTGAATGCCCTGCGCCCGTTCCCACACCATATATCTAATCCATGTGATAGATTTTACGTCTCCTTCACACAGCAATGCATCAGCAATGCATTCATGGGTTGCCCTATTGTTTCTGATATATTTACATAACAGTTTCCTTGATTTTTTCTGTTTATTAAGAGAAATCATCTAGGAACTGACATGGGAAATGAATATATTACATATCATATATTCTCCAATATTCCCCTGACAGTCATACCCCTCTCCCGGCAGTTACGGTAATACCTCCACACATATATCCACTATAACATATCTATTCCAGCATACAGCAGGCATTTATAGAAGAAATCTAAAATATTATCCAAATAATGTTAAACATGTAATGTTAAACATGGTTTAAAAAATGCCCCCTGAATCATCCGATCCGATATTCTATTTCCACATTGAGGATACAGTAACTAATGTAGGATTACGCCTTGCCCTTGCAGGTATCATCCCCGATGAATTAAAATTAAGAGTAGATAATCTAAGTGAACATAAAGTCAGGGTATATCTACAAGGTAATGAAGAAGCGATAAATAACTTCCACAATCACATAAAGGAAAGAAAAACATTAGGAAAAGCAAAGAATTTCACTATTTCTGAATTAAAGCCGATTAATGAAGAACAGGGTTGTTTTTCCATAGACACTAACAGATTCTTCCATAAATTAGAATGTGAACAGATGGGAAAATTTGTAGACGTTGGTCTGGATATACAAAAAGAAATGAAACGTATGAGAGAAGACCTGAAAGAACTACCTAAGAACATTGCTATGGAACTTGGGAAGTTTCTTGGGAAAAAATAAAAGAACCAGGGAAGGATCACCCCTTCCCCGTTACCTCCAGCTTCTCAAGAGCCTTAGATATATCCTGCTTACCAACTATCTCCTGCAACGCCTCCATAACTATCATCCTGACCCTGTTTTCATCGTCTATCGCATTCTAAAAAAATAGCCCCGGCAGGATTCGAACCTGCGTCATCGGTTCCAAAGACCGACAGGATTGGCCACTACCCTACGGGGCTGTCTTAGATTAGAAAGGTGGGGTGAGGGAGCCATGCGCCCATCGGGATTCGAACCCGAGTATTTGGCTTGGAAGGCCAAGGTCCTACCAGGCTAGACTATGGACGCATGTGGTTTTCTTTTACTTCTAACCCTTAATTACTATAAAACATAATATATTTCACTAATATAAAATAAAATGGATGCGTTAATTATTTTAAACCTCAAGACTTATGAGGAGGCGACTGGCGATTATGCTCTGAACTTAGCTAAGATTTGTGATGATGTTGCAAGAGAAACCAATGCAAAGATTATTGTTGTGCCTCAACCTGCGGATCTATACAGAATCTCCAGTGAGGTTGACATCCCCGTATACGCTCAACATATAGATAATGCAGGGTATGGAAGCTACACAGGGCATGTTCTTGCTGAATCAGTGAAGGCGTCAGGAGCTGTTGGAAGCCTCCTGAATCACTCCGAAAGAAGGATTAAGCTAGCTGACTTGGAAGCAGGCATAGACAAATTAAGGTCCCTGGGGATGACGTCGATAGTCTGCACCAACAATATAAACACCACGAAAGCGGCTGCTGCATTAAACCCTGATTTCGTGGCAGTTGAGCCGCCGGAGTTAATCGGCAGCGGCATATCCGTCTCTCAAACCAAGCCGGAGGTTGTCTCAGGAAGCGTTGATGCAGTGAAAGAAATCAACCCTAACGTCAGGGTTCTCTGCGGGGCCGGGATAACTAATGGCGGAGACGTGAAGAAAGCCGTTGAATTAGGGACAAAAGGTGTTCTCTTAGCCTCCGGGGTTGTGAAAGCCGGGGATCCACGGTCTGTGCTGATGGATTTAGTCAGTGGATCAAGGCAGTGAAACAAATAAAAATAACATTAAGGCTGCAAAATCTTTACATTAATCCCGTTCTTGAATTCTATGGGATGGATATTCTCTGAATGAGCTGTAGCCCTCATCTTCCTTATCATCAGATGCCTGCTGGATTCTATACCAATCGTTAGGTACTGGAGTGTTATAACACCATCCACCAGGAATTCAGAGATCGTATCCCTGCTTAAGCCGCCAACGCCCTCTATCAACTCTGATATGATTATGGAGGTGCAATCCAACCCCCTGATTTCGGATATGATTTTATTCACCAGTAATCTATTAGCTATTGTCGAGTGGACTGGTGAAGGAATTAACCTGTCGAGCCTGTCCCTAAGCACATAAGATACGTCAACATCCTCCAGGGCTACAGGATGCGAGATTATGGAGGAGAGTGAATCAATTACCAATCTTTGATACCCTCCCTTTTTCACTTCCCTTACCAGATCCTTTATATCGAATTTATCCAACTCCTTAGATATTAATTTAAGTTTACCTTCCTCCATTAATTTCTCCATATCCCAGCCAAAAACATCTCCCTGCAGGGTCATATCCTTAATATCCTCGGTAAATGCCATATACAACCCCTTCTCACCCATCTTTGCACCTTCATAGGCATACTGCATACCTAATATGCTCTTTCCTGTCCCTGGAGCTCCAGAAAGAAGGATACAGTGACCCTTTGGAAAACCACCCATTATAATCTCATCCAAACCAGTTATCCCTGTTTTAACCCTCTCTATTTCCATTTTATTTATAATTTTAGTTTACATTTAATATTTAGTATATTAAAGGATATATAATACTATTAAATAAATCTACTTGATTCACTGGATTAACCCCTATCCGTTCTATACTCCTCAATAACCCCCTCCAGTGATATATCCCCCTCCTTTGCTTCCATATACCTTATCCGGGTGATATCTCTGGCGTAAACATAACTGCACCCCTCGAATTCACTCAAATATTTTGTATCTGCCGTGGTGAATCCTTTATTCATCATATACCTCCTATTTATTGCATCGTCTGTGAATGCCACCTCTACTTCACCTAATCTATCTAAATCCCTCTTCTTCAATCTGCTTTTTATCCAGATTAAACCCCTGGTTTGCTTCGGGAATACCCCGACTGGACGTATTTCTCCCTCGGCTGCTTTCTGCCAGAGTTCCTTTAACCCCTCAATCCTCTTAAGTTTCTTCTCAACATCACATAAACGATATCTTAGGTTCCTTATGTTGCGGTTTCTTTTTTTGACTTCACTCCTTTCCCTTAGTTCAACATCATATCGTCTCTTGATTTTGGAGATAACACCCTTCAACTCATTTATTTCCTCCTCTTTAGCGTGTATGTGTTCTTTCAGGACGCGGCTTTGTTTCTCCAGTCTCCTGATCATCATTCTTTCATCCGAAACTGATCGCTTCACTGGTTTCTCCTCCTCAATAATACTCTCTACCTTCTTTACCTTCTCACTCATCAATTTTTTCTGGGCCCTGCTTATTGATAATCCATGAAGCACCAGGTGTTTCACGTTATCTCCCCCGGCAAGTTTAAGTGAGTCGATTTTCTGGAATTTATTCCTGAATTTATTAAATGCAGTTAATGCTGCGGCAAGCGCATCCCTCTGGTGTGAATCACTAATTTCATATCCCCTGGTCATAACAATCTTTTCACTCACGGTTAACGACTCCTGTGGTGTAAATACGACGGAGCCCAGTTGGGCGGCAAGTTTTGAAACAAAACCAGGGGTCGGGTTAACGTCTGTAGCGATCATGGAAACAGTCCCCAATGACATTAAATGCCTGATGGTTTTATCTAAACCAAGGTCTTTAGAACTCAATACATCAACGGTATTCCCGTTAAAATCCAGTGCCGCAATACCCTCCGTGGTTCCGGGATCTATGCCTGCTATGAGATACAATTTAGTTATAACTCCAATTTCATTTGTGTCTCTCTCACCGGGTAATCCCCGGTTAGACATGCCAGACAAAGTTTTTCCTTCGGGAGATCGATAGCTTTAATTAAACCCTCCAGGCTTGTGTAAGCAAGGGAATCCGCACCTATATCCTTCCTTATCTCTTCAATCGTCTTTTTCTTGGCGGCAAATTCCTCTACAGACTGCATATCGATTCCGTAATAACACGGGAATCTGACTGGTGGGCATGAAATCCTTACATGGACTTCTCTCGCACCCTTCTTTCTGAGTATCCCTATTATCCGGTTGATTGTGGTGCCTCTGACGATGGAGTCATCCAGCACAACCAGGCTTTTATCGTCAATCTCGCTTTTTATGGGATTCAGCTTAATCTTAACCCCCAGCTCCCTCTCCACCTGCTCAGGCATGATGAATGTTCTTCCCAAGTATCTGTTTTTAATCAAACCCTCTCCATAGGGTATGCCTGATTCCTGTGCATAACCTATAGCTACAGTGATTCCGGAGTCCGGGATTGGAACAACCATATCTGCTTTTACAGGAGCCTCCCTGGCAAGAATTCTCCCCAGATTCTTTCTCACCTCATAAACTGCTTTACCCTCCATCATGGAATCCGGTCTGGCGAAATACACGTATTCAAACATGCAGTGAGCGGTTCTTTCTTTTCTTCCTGAGTAGGAATCCAGTTTATTCCCTATCACCAGGATCTCTGAAGGCTTCAGGTCTCTGATAAACTTCACCCCCAAAGCATCGAAGGCACAGCTCTCTGAAGCAATAACGTAGTCATCATTTAATCCACCTAAGGCAAGGGGTCTGATTGCCCAGGGGTCTCTAACGGCGATTACCTGATTTTCTTTAAGTATTACTATCGAGTAGGCTCCCCTGAGATAGTTCATAGCACTTTTTATCCCATCTACAAAAGAGCCTGTTTTAAGATGCTCCTGAGCAATTAATTGAGCGATTATTTCCGTATCCGTGGTTGTGGAGAAAACACTACCCCTCCTCTCCAGCACAGACCTCAACTCCCCTGAATTAGCCAGATTCCCATTGTGTGCTATAGCAAAGCTTCCTTTAGCGTAATTTATCATCACCGGTTGCGCGTTCTCAACACCTGATTCACCTGTGGTGGAGTATCTCACATGACCTATGCCTAAATTCCCTTCGAGGTGCACACCCCTAAAGACATCCGGAACAAGACCCATGTCCCTATGCAGGTTTATTTCACCTGTATAAGTAGCAATGCCTGCAGACTCCTGACCCCTGTGCTGCATGGAATAAAGTCCGGAGTATATGCTGTCAAAGACCTCCCCCTTAGAGCGAATACCAAGCACGGCACAGTTTTCCTTTTTCTCTTTCTCCTGCATATACATCTCCATTAAATAATATCCCTTTCCAAGTTTAAATAATTAAGGAGTGAAGATGGAAATAAAGGAGATTGATTGCGGGGTCTGCATAGACAACTTCAGGGCGTCTGGGGTGAGGGAGGGTGGTTATGGGGTGGCGTTGATTGTGAATGAATCACCCTGCGAGACTGCGGCTGTTTACACTACCAGTAATCTGAAGGCGGCACCTGTTTTGGTGACT
Organism: Candidatus Altarchaeota archaeon; assembly: GCA_034716875.1. GTDB lineage: Archaea > Altiarchaeota > Altiarchaeia > IMC4 > QMZM01 > QMZG01. The sequence continues at coordinate 13,944 of JAYEKX010000019.1, forward strand.
AAGGAAAAAATAATGAAGGGCAGGCTTCAGGCAGTTATTGCTAATTCAGGGAACGCTAATGCCTGCGTTAGAGACGGTGTTGATGACGCTAAACGGATGTGTGAAATAGCGGGTAGAGAGCTTGATCTTAACCCGGGGAATATTGGGGTGGCATCCACTGGTATAATCGGCAGGAGATTGGATATGGATCTAATTGAGAGACTGACAGGGAAGGCAGCAACGGAATTATCAACCGGGGGTGGTGGAGATGCTGCCCGGGCTATTATGACTACAGATACCCTAGATAAGCAGCTTTCGTTTGAGTATAAGGGAATAAAGATTGGCGGAATCTGTAAGGGGGCGGGAATGATTGCCCCGAATCTTGCGACAATGCTTTGTTTCCTCACCACCAACGCCGACCTGAGTAGAAGTGAACTGCAGGATTCATTAAATAAGGTGGTTGAAGACAGCTTCAATATGCTGGTTGTGGATAATGACATGAGCACTAATGATATGGTTCTTTTGATGAGTAATGGAGGTGTGAAATGTGAACTGAATGATTTTGGATTTCTACTGGATTACATAACTAAAGGGTTTGTGAAGTTAATGGCCTTTGATGCGGAGGGGGCTACTAAGTTTCTGGAGGTGGAGTTATTGGGGGCTTTGGATAGGGATTCCGCCAGGGCCGGGGCGAAATCCATCGTTTCATCCTCGTTAGTTAAAACCGCCTTGTACGGAGAGAATCCTAACTGGGGGAGGATTGCCGCTGCGGTTGGGGTGGTGACTGAATTTGATTTAATGAAATTTGATTTAGTCTTTGAATCCGGGGATGAAAGAGCGGTGGTGGTAAAAAAGGGGAATCCAGGGGATTTAGAGAGGGCGCGAAAAATCCTTAAGCATAAACAGATTAAGGTTACAGTAAACCTGAATCTGGGGGAGGAAAGTGCGGTTGCGTGGGGCTGTGATCTATCCCCTGAATACGTAAAGATTAATGCGGAATACAGTTAAAATGAGGGTGCTAAAATGAGGGTCATGGGGTATGATATCGGCGTGGTGGAGGCATTGATAATTATAAATGTGATGGTTTTTATGATTACATTAGCTACAGATGACATGCAACACCCTTGTGGCCCTTACATCAACTGGGTGGAATGTACTTTCGGACTTATACCTTTTATAGCCCTTACGGAACCTTGGAGATTGATTACAAGCATGTTTGTGCATGGGGGATTTAATCATTTACTATATAACCTGCTCACCCTGTTTTTTCTTGGGACTTTTCTATGCAGCCTGATCGGTGAAAAAAAATTCCTGAGGCTTTACTTCGCTGGCGGTATTCTCGGAGGCATTTTTGTTGTTGTATCTGGTTTCCTCTTTGGCACCCTTAATATGATTACTATCGGTGCATCAGGTGCAATATTCGCTGTAGGGGGTGCGTTAGCTATATTAAAACCTAATCAGCCCGTGCTTCTGTTTTTTATAATTCCCATGCCTATGTGGATAGCTATCTTCGGGGTGTTTCTCCTACTATCCTTTCTCCCCGGTGTTTCATTACCCGGGCATCTAGGTGGTCTGGTGGTTGGTGTAATCCTTGGCTATCGCTTCAAGAAAAAAGAACCCCTGACAGGCCACCTATACGGGAGCTATGAGTACTCGTATTGACTGGTATGCTATCTCTTGAAGTATTCATTCCATGATTTTACTTCAATCTTTCTCTCCCGCACATCCTTGATGGCATTCACTGTAGCTAGAGCCCCAGCCACCGTTGTTATGTAGGGGGTGTTAAGCTCTATCGCACTCACTCTCATCATGTAGCCATCCCTCTTAGGGCTTCTCCCCACGCTTGGTGTGTTAATTATTAAATCAATCTTCCTATCCCTCATCAACTCAAGTATGTTAGGTACGCCCTCACTAATCTTTAATATTCTCCTGTTAACCACTCCATTACTCGTCAGGTAATCGGATGTCCCTGAGGTGGAGATTATTTCAAAACCCAGTTCAAGGAATTTCTTCGCAACCTCCAGGATCTTTAACTTATCGCTTTTATTCACACTCATGAAGATAGTTCCCTGTAAAGGAAGCTCATTTCCTGCTGCAATCTGTGACTTATAGTATGCCATAGCGAAATCATTGTCTATGCCCATCACTTCCCCAGTGGATTTCATTTCAGGCGTGAGGATTGGATCAACCTGAGGTAGTTTGGTGAACGGGAAAACCACCTCCTTCACCGCTACATGATTTATGTCTTTCATCGGATCTAAATCAGAAACCAAGTCAGCCAGTTTCATCCCACACATAGCCTTGGCAGCTAATTTAGCCAGCGGAACACCCACTGTTTTACTGACGAAGGGGACGGTTCTTGAAGCCCTGGGGTTCGCTTCCAGGACATAGACGATGTCGTCTTTTACGGCATACTGGATATTCAGCAACCCCTTAACATTCAATTCCAGAGCCAGTTTTTCACTATACTCCCTGACTTTATCCAGGATTTTTTCACTCAGGGTTTGGGGGGGAATAACGCAGGCTGAATCACCGGAGTGAACACCCGCCTCCTCAATATGTTCCATTACGGCTCCTATGAGTACTGTTTCCCCGTCGCAGACCATGTCCACATCAACCTCAATGGCATTCTGGATAAATCTATCGATTAAGATGGGGTGTTTAGGTGATACCTTTACGGCCTCCTCTATATATTCCCTAAGTTCAGTCTCATCCTGGACTATCTCCATTGCTCTGCCTCCAAGGACATAGCTTGGTCTGACCAGGACCGGGTAGCCTATTCTGGATGCAATCTCTCTGACTTCTTTGAAGTTGTATCCGGTTCCCCATTTTGCAGATGGCATCTTTAGTTTATCCAGGATCTTACCAAAGAGGTCTCTGTTTTCAGCCCGGTCGGTATCCGTCGGGCTTGTGCCAAGGATGTTTACTCCATGCTCCTGCAGGGGTATTGCCAGGTTTATAGCGGTCTGCCCCCCGAACTGAACCATCACACCCAACAGGTTTGTATTTTCCTTATCCACTATATTCAGGACGTCTTCAAGGGTTATGGGTTCGAAATAGAGTTTATCTGAAATATCAAAGTCTGTGGAGACTGTCTCCGGGTTGCTGTTTATGACAATGGTTTCGATTCCGATCTCTCTTAAGGCAAAGACTGCGTGAACCGTGCAGCAGTCGAACTCGATGCCTTGACCGATCCGTATGGGTCCGGAGCCGAGTATGATCACCTTCTTTCTTTCAGAAACCGTTGATTCATCCTCAGTCTCATAGGTTGAGTAATAGTAGGGGGTTACTGCATCGAATTCCCCGGCACACGTATCCACCATCTTATATGTTGGCATCACTCCCCTTTTCTTTCTCTCTTCTCTAACTCTGTCTTCATCACCCAACTGCTTATCAAGAAAACCCATCCGCTTAAGTTTTTTTAGTTTATCTTTTTCCATCCTCTCTAAAGGATTTGGATTTAGAATCAAAAAAATAGGGGTATGGTGGATATTTTACGCTAGGTTTCTTTTTTTAGGGGGACGCGCATTATTTATAGAGTCCCCGGGTTAATGTATTTACTCTATATCCACCATTCCTAAACATTAATCCATGTTTCTGGGGGGTTATAAAGGTTTCCTGAGAGCAAAGGAAAAATGAAAAATAAAGAACGTTAGCCTCCTGAATCGAATATTTAAACCTCAAAGACAATATATAAGGATATTCACGGTAGTGAGAGGTTAACATGGGTAAGGAAGATCAGGTTATGGCGAGGATTAAGTCCTTGATTGATAAGCCGGAGTTGATCCGGAATATGGGTATTGTAGCCCACATAGATCACGGGAAGACTACCTTAAGCGATAACCTGCTGTTTCATGCCGGAATGATCTCTAAGGAGAGTACCGGCAAACAACTGGCGCTGGATTTCAGGGAGGATGAGCAGGCTCGCGGTATTACTATAAACGCTGCCAACATCTCAATGGTTCACGAGTTTGAGGGGAGTGAATACCTGATGAATATGATCGACACCCCCGGGCACGTAGACTTCGGAGGGGATGTAACCCGGGCCATGAAGGCGGTAGATGGCGTAATCGTTGTGGCATGCGCTGTTGAAGGGATAATGCCTCAAACAAAGACTGTGGTTGCTCAGGCATTAAGGGAGCGGGTTAAACCCACCTTATTTATAAACAAGGTTGATAGGCTGGTGAATGAACTGAAACTGTCCCCTGAAGAGTTACAGGATAGATTCATCAAAATAATCGCCGGCGTAAACAAGATTATTAAGCAGAGACAGCCGGATGGGGTTAACTGGGAAGTCAGCGTGGAAGGGGGTAGTGTGGCATTCGGTTCTGCATTCCATAACTGGGCGATAAACGTCCCCTACATGAAGAAAACCGGAATCACGTTTAAAGACATCATTGAGTACTGTGTCAGCGGTAATGAGCGTGAGCTGGCTGACAAAGCCCCGGCATATGAAATAATTCTGAACATGGCTGTGAAGCATCTCCCTAATCCCCTGGAGGCGCAGAAATTCAGGATCCCCCAGATCTGGAAGGGGGATGTTGAAGATGAGGTGGGTAAGTCCATGATGAGTTGTGATCCCGGCGGGAAGTTGGCTATGATGGTTACCAACATCCAGGTATTCGATAAACGGGAGGGTGAGGTTGCAACCGGAAGGATATTCTCGGGGACAGTCCGTATAGGCCAGGATGCGTATCTCGTGGGGGCTAAATCCACTGAACGGGTTCAGCAGGTTGGCGTATATATGGGGGCCACCAGGATAAATACGGATTATGTGTCGGCAGGAAATATTGTGGGTATAACCGGGTTAAAGAAGGCTTCCGCCGGGGAAACGGTTTCGGTAGAGGATATTGCTTCCTTTGAGGGGTTGATCTATACTTCAGATCCGGTGGTTACTATGGCGGTTGAAGCCAAGAGTATGAAAGACCTTCCGCGGGTGATTGAGGTCTTAAGGCAGGTGGCTAAGGAGGATCCCACCCTACAGGTTAAGATCGATGAGGAAACAGGGGAGCATCTCTTATCCGGGATGGGTGAGCTCCATCTGGAGGTTATCACCAACAGGATTAAGGCGGATGGCCTTGGCATAGAGACTTCACCCCCGATCGTTGTCTACAGGGAAACAATAGCTGGGAGTTATGGTCCTCTTGAGGGTAAATCCCCTAACAAGCATAATAAATTCCAGATTTCTATCGAGCCTTTGGAGGAAGCTGTTTATGATGCCATAGTTTCCGGAGAGGTTGCTGAAGGTAGGCGGAAGGATAAGAGC
>JAYEKX010000020.1:0-5467 GCA_034716875.1 Candidatus Altarchaeota archaeon
AAAGAAAGCCGAACCCTTTAAGAGATGGCTTGCTAAGGTCGGTTATGAAAGAATCAGGGAAATAGAGAATCCCGAGCTTGCGCAGGAGCGTGCAAAGGAATACTATGAACTTAAAGATTACCCCAAGGACTGGATTGAAAAAAGGCTCAGGGGCATCGCCATCCGGCAGGAACTAACGGACGAATGGAATCAAAGAGGAATTAAAGAGGAAAGGGACTACGCAATACTTACTAATGAAATATCAAAGGCAACATTTGGGATACCTATCAAAAAACATAAACAGGTAAAGGGGCTTGACCCAAGATTCAAAAATCAGAATTTAAGAGACCACATGACAGACCTTGAATTAATCTTCACAATGCTCGGTGAGGCCTCAACAACAGAAACAAGAAAATTTTTTGCATAACAAAAAATTTTGTGCCGTAGGATAAGTATACTTTATCCTACGGTAGCAAGAAGCAGGGATGCACAGGGATTCTCAGAGAACCAGCCTGCTGCAAAAGAAGGCGGAAAAATTGCGGGGAATGCAAGGCAGGAACTGGAGAGAAAAACAAGGAGGAAAGTTGTAAGCAGTGATAATTATCTAGAAATTACGGGAAAGACAAAAAAATTAAAAGATAATTCAAAGCCAAAAAAGAAATTAAAATAAGTGAGGAAACACGGCCAGATGAACCTCAAACAACCAACTAACAATGAAAGAATCCCAGACCATTGAATTCAAAAAATCCCTAGTTGAGAGGAAGGAAATCCTTGAAACAATCTCCGCCTTTGCAAATTCCAGCGGCGGGAAAATCGTTATTGGGGTAGAGAAAACCAGGGGAGGCCAATATCCGGATACAGAGATAACCGAGATACGGGTTACAGAAAAGATTAAGGAAGATGGGTCACATAGAGCATAAACAGCATGCGAAGGAGGGGGTGAAGTGTGCTGTCTTAACCGTTAGCGATTCCCGAACCAAAGAGAATGATGACTCGGGGAGATTAATAATGAGGTCTTTAGAGGAGAGTAATCATAAGGTACTTTTTTATGATATCCTGATAGATGACCGAGGGGTGCTTGAAAAAACAGTTAGTGAATTAATCTCCAACCCTGATGTGGAGGCGATAATCACGAATGGCGGTACAGGAGTCTCAAAGAGAGACATAACCATTGAAGTGGTTTCCGGATTCATCGAAAAGGAACTGGTGGGCTTCGGAGAGTTGTTCAGGTTTTTAAGCTACAGAGAGATCGGAAGCTCCGCAATAATGTCCAGGGCATTAGCGGGGGTATGTAATGGCAAGATAATAATCTCTCTCCCCGGCTCTATGAACGCAGTCAAACTGGGGATGGAGGAAATCATTAATCCTGAACTGGGGCACATGGTGTGGGAGGTGAACAGATGACTAAGGAGGGGTTTGGGAGGCTGGTGTCTCTTGAGGAGGCAATAAGGTTAGTTAATGAAAACATTCCCGGACTAGGGGATGAGGAGGTGAAAATCCCGGAGGCATTAAACCGCATTCTTGCAGAGGATGTTGTTGCCGGAATAGATGTGCCTCACTTCAGGAAGTCGGCGATGGATGGTTTCGCTGTCATAGCCCGGGATACTTTCGGTGCAGGAAACACCAGTCCACGGGAGTTAACTATAGTTGATTCAATCTCCGCCGGGGTTGTTTCCAGAAAGAAGGTGGTTTCGGGGTCCTGTGTTGAGTTAACTACCGGGGCACCGATGCCTGAGGGGGCGGATGCTGTCCTGATGGTGGAGTATACCGAGAGGGAGGGTGATAAACTGGTTATCTATAAGGGTGTTACCCCCACGGAAAACGTTATAGGCGTCGGGTCTGACGTGGCATCAGGGACAAAGGTGTTTAGTAAGGGAACCCGCTTGAATCCACGCTATACCGGCGTGCTCTCCTCCCTAGGGCTCTCCGGGGTTTTCGTTAAGAAAAAACCGAAGGTGGCTGTTCTCTCCACAGGAAATGAGGTTATGTCTGCTGGTACGGTGCTTAAGAAGGGAAAGATTTATGACATAAACTCCCGGACACTTATTGATTCCCTCAGGGAGCGGGATTGTGAAGTGGTTGATTTAGGGGTCGCACGGGATAATGAGAAGGAGATTAGGGAGCGGATTAGTGAAGGCGTTAAGGCTTCTGATCTGGTTCTTGTGTCCGGGGGATCATCTCTTGGAACGGAAGACTTACTGGTTGATGTGATAACCCGCTTGGGTGAGTTACTGGTTCATGGGATAGCGGTGAAACCCGGCAAACCCACGATTATAGGCAGGGTGAAAAACAGGCTGGTGATCGGGTTACCGGGTTATCCGACAAGCGCCCTCTCAAATTTCTACATCCTAATCATTCCCCTGCTTGAGAGGATGCAGGGCATTACCTCCACAGAGAATCTTGTTGAAGCAAAATTAACACGCAAGATTGCTTCAACCATAGGTAGATACGAGTTTCTGTCGGTGAAGATCACAACCAGAAACAACAAACGGTATGCAGAGCCTGTGTTGCGGGGTTCCAGCGCCATCACAACGCTTGCTAACGCAGACGGCTTTGTTGCAATAAGTGAGAATACGGAGGTTGTTAACAAAGGCGAGATAGTTGAGGTGAACCTATTTTAGATTGTCTGTAACATGGATTACATACGGGTTATGCGGCTGGAGGAGATTGAATTAATGGATTTAATTAAGCTGGTTAAATCAGGCCCTGACTCCGGAAGGATAGGCTGTGTCGTATCCTTCATAGGGGTTGTGCGGGAGGAATCCATTAGGGGAGTTGTTGAGAAACTGCAACTGGATTTAAGCAAGGACCTGGAGGATAAATTAAGGGGTATTTCAGTTGATGTCGGCCGTAAATACGGGGTGATAAATACGTTAATCTACCATAACTCCGGTGAAATAGATTCCGGGGATGCGATCATGTATATCCTGGTTTCTGCCGAACACAGGGGGGAGGCGTTTGATGCGCTTCAGGAGATTGTTGATGAGGTAAGGAAGGGGGTTCATGTGGATTTAAGGGAGTTTATGAAATGATTCTTGGAGTTTACGGTTACCATAATACAGGGAAGACCGGGCTGGTTGAGGGGTTGATAAGGGAATTAACCCTGAAGGGATTGAGGATTGCGTCAGTGAAGAATATCCCCCGGGAATTCTCCATAGACTCTGAAGGGAAGGACACGTGGAGACACCGGGAGGCGGGAGCCGGGGCTGTGGCTGCTTCATCACTGAACGAGACAGCATTCATATTTAACCGGAATATGAAGCTTGATGAGATCTTTGGCAGGCTCGGGGGGTATGATGTTATCCTGGTGGAAGGCTGCAAAAAAGCGGATATCCCCAAGATTGCTGTGGGCAATATTAAGGAGGAAGAAAACACTGTATTGAAGTATGAAGATAACTTAGATGAAATTATAGAATATATCATGAAGGGTGTTAAGATGGAGGGAAAGAAAAAAAAGAGGGATATAAAGGTTGAGATTAATGGCAAAAACATCCCCCTGAACAGGTTTCTTCAGGAGATGTTTACAAACACCATCTACGGGATGGTATCATCACTACATGGCGTGAGGGATATAACAGAAATCAATATTAAGGTAAAAAAGGATTAATCCCTTAACATCCTCCATGTTGATCTGATATTCATCTGCATTTCATTTAGTAATCATGAGGGATGCCTCTGATATGTAAAAGCAGATGCTCGAAGTCATTTATTTCCCCAATCCAGCCATAATTGGCGTCGGATTTCACATCCAGATCCCGTATATAAGGCTTTATATCAAGCACAGGGGTTCCATCAAACACATCCAGGCCTGATGTTAAAATCTCATTACCTGTGATTTGTTTTATGCGAACAATGCTAAGCCCGATGTAATTCGGGCGAACAGGTGACCTACTCGCAAACACACCCACATCCACACCACCAGCCCAGGAGGGGGACACAATCATTGACGGCTCCCGCTTTACCTGATGCACATAATAGATAACATAGATGTAGCGGAATCCATCGAGTTTATAGAGTCCCTCGGTATACCGGGGATCAACCACTATACGAAAATCCCCCTCATCCTCCTTCACTGGCTGATACGGCGCATTATCGATGTAGTGGGTTCGAATAACCCCAATCTGTTTTAAATCAAAGCTCATGATCTCCTTCATCTGCCCTGTTTCATTTGATTTTTTCGGTATCCCCCCTACTTCAAGGGCCTCCCCCGGTTCTGAAGCAATATCCTCCTTCATCTTCCCGTTTGCTAATTCCATATGCCTGTTCGCTTCTTTAAAGAGTTCAATAGCCTCCCTTAATTCACAAGCTACTTCCTTAAGCCCCTTATCCTCTATTCTTCTGAGCCACTTCTCATTATCCCGGATATGCTGAGTGTTATGGCTGACCCAGTAAGGCATCAATATCCTCAGTTTTTCAATAGTTGAATCAGCCTCCTTCTGTTTATTCCGTTGTCTTGCCATGATACCTTCACCCGATAAGAGGTGTTCACCCCCCCACATCGACCCTTAACTACTTTTTTTTTGTTTCCTAAAGGATGGAATCTTCTGAAGTTTCTCTCTCATTTACGCAGTGCACAGGCAGGACAGGAAGATGATTTATTTTTATTATAATTTTTCCTGAAATTCTTTTTACATGCTTTAGAGCAAAAACCATATTCTGTTTCTCCGACAGACTTAACATAAGACGGTGCCTCCATCTCTTTCTTGCACCAATCACATTCCAGCTTTTTTTCCTTCCTTAAAAACGAGAGTACACCCATCTTAAACCCCATTCAACCGATTTGTTTCTGTAATATAAAGAATGGATTCCATCAAAAAATAGGGGATGCATCCAGGTATAACCCTTAGATACAATCTGAGTGTTCTTCCTTTTTTAAGGTTAACACATAATAAATTAGTGATTTTTATGATGAAAATCAAAATAGATTATGATAAATGTACATCCTGCGGTAAATGCGTTGAAGTGTGTGTCATGGGTGCCCTTGAATTCTTTGAGGATACGGTGGTTGTGGCGAATCCAGAGAAGTGCTCATGCTGCAGGGAGTGTGAAGAGAATTGTCCTACAGGGGCTATACATATAGAGGGTAAGGCGTGCAGGATGCATTAATTGAGGAGATTAACTATGGAGTGGAGATATTTCGATATAGGGTTGGTGAATCCTTATGAGGCGATGGCGGTGCATGAGGCGATGTTTATCTCTCGTGTGGAAGGGAGGAGTCCGAATACCCTCTATCTGGAGCAATACAACTCAAAGTCTGTGTTTCTGGGATACCACCAGTGTGCGGAGGCGGAATTAAACCTGGATTACTGCAGGGAAAATGACATTAAGGTGGTGAGGCGTTCAACCGGCGGAGGAGCGGGTTATATGGATCCCAAGCAGTTAAACTATGAGGTGACGGTGGATAGACAGGAATATAACATCCCCTCGGACTTCGTGGGATCATATGGCCGGATAATGGATGGTTTCGTGGAGGCATTGAAATACCTGG
>JAYEKX010000021.1:0-5420 GCA_034716875.1 Candidatus Altarchaeota archaeon
AGATGTTAAGGCACTCTATAGAACTGTTAAGGAGGTACTGAATCAGATGAAAAATGGCTAAGAGGAAGAAAAGAGCTGTAAAAAGCATTAAATCCCTTGAGACCCAGATCATAAAACATGAGGAGAAAAGAGCAAAGAGCAAGATACCAGAGCTTAGAGGTTATTACGACAAGGAGATCAGGCATTTAAAGGACGAGCTCACTTACGAAACTCCGGCAGACTGGCCTTGGATGACTGGATTTCGCACTGCCCCTGGAGGTGGATCCTCACCTGGTGGGGAGAGCCCTTGGAGTTCTGGTGAATGATAGTTTCTTTTTTTCTTTAGTTCGTTTGATTTTCCAACTGTCTTTTTATACAATCCCACGTGTTCTTTTATGTTTTATTATCCTAAATAGAACTGTTAAGGAGGTACTGAATCAGATGAAAAATGGCTAAGAGGAAGAAAAGAGCTGTAAAAAGCATTAAATCCCTTGAGACCCAGATCATAAAACATGAGGAGAAAAGAGCAAAGAGTAAGATACCAGAGCTTAGAGGTTATTACGACAAGGAGATCAGGCATTTAAAGGACGAGTTGGCTAAGAAGAAAAGGATAGCGAAGAAGTAGATGATTCACAATTCGTTTACATAAAGTTCTGGATTCTCCGGATTTAACCGAGATACCTTTTTCTCAATCCCTCAGCCTCATCCAGCCGGATATAATCAAGTGCCGTTCCCTCAGCCTCACGCAGTTTCATGTTCTCCACCAAATCCATGTATTTCCCGTCGGCTAATCCATTAGCCACAATAGCTGCACCCTGAGCCGCTTCCTTAATCTCGTTGGAGAAGCCCTCAACCTTTCTCACCGGAGCAATACCCGAGAGCCTACCTGTTAACTCTTCAGTAATTCTTTCTATCCTCGATAATCTGCCGGAAATCAAAACCTCCCTCGGTTCCTTAACAGAAGACATCAACATGAAAACATCCCGTACCGCACCCTCAATCAAACAGTTCCAGGCATCCCCGTATCTCTCTTCCGTATCCGCTAACTCAGCCAGCCTCTCAGGTGATACATCCCCGCCGGCAAGGGAGGACGCACCCCCCTGAAAAAGAAGGGTCTTCTCGAAATCCCCCAGCAGGTAAGAGAGTTCAGCATCCATCGAGCCCAGGGAAACAAAACCCGGAGCCCCTGTGGTTCCTCCGACCCCATCCACTATCTGTCCATCTTCCACAGCTATTGCGGATGTATAGCCGAACCCGATCTCTAAAAGGATGAATGAGGTTTCATTATACCCTACACCAGATATCCTGGCTTGATCCCATATCCCGAGAACAGCGCAACAGAGTTTATCTGCAGTGCCCATATCTATTTTATTCAGTTTCCTGTATTCTGGAACCGTAGGCAAGTGAATGACTCCGGGGATGAAGTACATGGGGATGTCTTCCTTAGCAAGTATTGCAAGTGATTTCTGCATTCCTGCCAGCACACTAATCTTGTCAAGCTCCTCCGGCTTCACCAGTGTCAGCAAAAAGAAGTCACTCTCCACAAGCTCACTTAATCTCTTAACAGGCAACCCGTAGCCGGATGGCCCTATGATCAAGTCGGCGTCGATGGACTTAATTGTCTCAACAAACATCTCCGGGTGATTAGAAACATCATCCGATGGAATTGATTTATTCAGTATCACAGTGTCATTATCTAAACCGCAGAAATCAAAACTCTTTGTCCCGGGGTCAATACCAATAACCTTAGTCATTTCAACTTATTTTTATAGGAAAAAGTAGTAATTAAATAACATGGCTAAGGATTTAGAGGGCATCCTCCAAACCGGGTTTTTGACCTGGAAGACGAATCTGAACCTATGCTTGCCCTTCCTGCTTAGCTCAATAATCCGGATTCTATTGGTTATTCCTTTCCTGATTATTTTGGTGATGTTTTTAAACCCGGTTTCTCCAGGCATCTTTGAATCCTCTTATTACCCTACCCACAAACCCCTAGGTACGATAATTAACTTCCTGGATTACTCACTACTGACTTTGGATATACTATTACTCCTGCTTTTTTTACTGGTCCTCCATTTAATATCATCCTTCTTTCTTGCCGGAGCCATTGGGATGTCAAAGAGGGCGGTAGAAACCGGAAACACGTCACTGGGTGATATGATGGATTTTGGCGGGAAAAAATTCATCGGTTTATTCCTTGCACAGCTCATTATATCCCTGAGTATTGCTGTTCTCTTTCTCTTTCTTGTCTGCATCCCTGTTTTGATTGGTTTAAAAGTGCCGTCTATCGGACGCGGTTTAATAGAGTTCGGGGTTAACCTGTTCAGTGTGTTAGTGTTGATTATCTGCATAGTATTTGCTGCCTTACCCTTTGCTATTGTCATAAGCGATTTAGGGGTGATTAAGGGTTTAAAGAGGGGTTACGGATTTTTTATGGATAATAAGCTTTCTGTCATACTACTCTGGATTTTCATCCGGTATATGGCTGAATTCATAGGCTATGGCGTCTTCTTTATAGCGGCTGTTGCGTTTTCATTAGGGATCCTCTTCGTTCCCATACCCTCAAATATATCTGATATATCTTCTTTCGCTTCAGAATCTTCATTAATATCTTTATTGATTGTTTTTCTTGCAGTTGTTGTTATTCTCTACCTCCTACTCTCATGGATAGCCTCAATCTTTATCGTATCGCCTTTAACTACTGTCTGGTGGTCTAGATTGTATATGGACCGGACCGGATCGTATGGAGCTCATGAAGAGATTATTGATTTAATGAAGAGGAAAAATGACGGAATCTATTGAGGATTTACTGATGAATGGGTATGGGGTATGGAGAAAGAACCTTTTAGCCTTGGGACTCCCTCATTTATTGAATTCCGTAGTAAGTTTCATAGTCTTAATAGCCGGAGCCTTACTTGTGGGTGCTGTTATACTCATACCCCTCATGTCTCAAATAACGGGCGGTGGATTTGATCCGGCCTCATTCATACCCTTGCTTACCTCCTCAATTTTACCGTTACTGGTTATACTGGCTTTAGTGGCGTTTTTTTTAATACTCCTCATATCCTCCTTCTTCACGGCAGGGGCTATAGGCATGGCAATGAAGGCGATAGAGACGGGAAGAACAAGCGTTGATGATATGATGGATTATGGAAAGAAAAAGTTCCTCAGCTTGTTTTTCGCTGAGGTATTAATACTCCTGATGATAATCCTCGGTTCCCTATTCCTTATTCCCTCGGTTATAGCCTTCCTTTCGGGTTCACTGACTATCGGGTTATCCCTCTTAATACTTGGTTTAACAGTCTTTACCTTATATCTAACGGTTTTAGGTGTAGTGCTTCTCGTAGTGCCCTACGCTATTGTGGTCGGTGATTTAGGGCCGACTGAGGGTATAGAGAAAGGCTATAACGTATTTATGGGAAATAAGTTATCTATCATATTCCTCTGGTTTATCTTAACGGCCTTAGGTGTGGGGTGTGATTTAATCCAGAAGGTTATTGTCTCGTTTATATCCATATTACCCTGTATCGGGCCTTTTATCGCTTTGGGGATATTGTTTCTTTATCTCATATTCTTGGTGATGGTTATAGCCCCACTCTCCACGGTATGGTGGACCCGCCTCTACATGGATAGGACTACCGGGTTAAAGACCGGATCCTCTCCACCAGAAGCTCAGCCTCAGAGCCGGGAGCCACCTTACCCACAACCCGAGATATATATCTGATTTCTTTCTTCAGATGATTTCTCTCATCCACTGAGGCGTGAGGGATCTTGGTGGCCTTAATCAGGCATTCCAGAGCTAATGCGTCGGCACGATTTACCGGATTTATTTTTTCCCCTCCCCTTTCTTCATTAAGATAGTAATCAACAACCTCGGCGTTAATCCCTACCTTATCCCCTAGATCCTTAACCTCCCCAACCCTCATCTCCAAAAAAGCATCTGCGTTTTTTAGGATGGGTGCATCCACCTTTCTAGCTCTCACATACCCTATCTCTTTTTCAAACACCGAGCTGTGAAAGAGGGAGATATCATCCGTGAAATTTATCACAAACTCTTTATTCTCCAGGATATTCCTACAGGTTTTGGATGTTTTATAGACCTCCAGATTAACCCCCTCAAAATCTATTGTATACACCCCCATAGGTGCGGAATTTGCTCTCCCCCCCGAGTATGTGGTCACAATCGATTCATAAATCCAGTTCTTCTTTAATCCAAGCCCTTCAGGAATCTTTTTCCTTTTCATTTCATCAATTTCCACAATTCCGGGATAATAAAGGCCGTTATAGAAACCGTAATTATCAATATCCAATCCCTCAGATCAAGTGCCACAGTTCCAAGTATGTCCTGGAATACCGGCAGGTATATCACCGCTACCTGCATTAATACTGAGAATATTACTGCCAGTATAAGATATCTGTTAGAGAAGACTCCTGCCTTAAGGAGGGTGTATCTCTCTGATCTGCAGCTGAGGACATAGAACATCTGGAACATAACCAGTGTAGTGAAGGCCATAGTCCTTGCTTTAATGTCACCTGAGGGTAGTGCATGATAAAAAATTAACAGGGTTCCGGCACACATAAGTGTTCCTATGGCGATGAACTTCATCAATGTCTTTTTGCTGATTATATGCTCCTTAGGGTTCCGGGGTTTCCTCTTCATTACATCCGGGTCTATGGGGTTCCACCCTAATGCCAGGGCAGGGGCTGCATCCGTTAACAGATTCATCCAGAGGATCTGCAGGGTAAGTAAGGGTAGTTTAGCCAACGTCATCATGCCTATGAATATAGTCATCACCTCCCCGATGTTGCAGGAAAGCAGGTATTTAATAAATAATTTAATGTTATCATAAATACCCCTGCCTTCCTCCACCGCCGATACGATTGAAGCGAAGTTATCATCCACCAGGACCATGTCGCTGGCCTCCTTGGTCACGTCTGTTCCGGTGATGCCCATAGCAACACCAATATCTGCCTTCTTCAATGCCGGAGCATCATTAACCCCGTCACCGGTCATAGCCACTATATGGCCCCTCTCCTTTAAAGCCTTCACTATCCTCAACTTATGCTCCGGGGAAACCCTTGCGTAGATAACAACATCCTCCACCATCTCATTAAACTCCTCATCAGGTATCTTTTCCAGTTCCACCCCGGTTAAAACCCCGTCACCCTCCCTAAACATATCCATCTCCTTAGCCACTGCAATCGCTGTCAGTTTATAATCCCCTGTCACCATAACTGACTTAATCCCTGCCTTCTTTGCCACCTTAATCGCTTCCTTAGCATCTTTTCTGGGTGGATCAATCATCCCAAGCAGGCCAACAAAAACAAGGCCATCCCCTGTATGCTTTACTTCATTATCAGCAAGGTCTCTGTAGGCGACTCCAAGGATCCTGAGGGCGTCTCCTGCAAACCTGTCATTCATCCCTACAATATTCTCCTTA
>JAYEKX010000022.1:0-892 GCA_034716875.1 Candidatus Altarchaeota archaeon
GAGCAATTTATGGTAACACAAGGATGAGGGTGTCTGCTAAATGGAGTTCAGCCCCCCTTCCGTGTGGATTATTTAGCTATGGTGAGGTGGAGGATTATACTGTATGGATAAGTAGTTCCGTGACGACCACCACATCATCTACTACTACAACTCTGCCTGAGGGTGCCGCTATGGTAAGTGTTAGCCCCACAAATAATACAGTGACAGTAAATACTTCGTTTACTATAAGCATTACTGCCACACAGTTAGATGATGTATTAGGCCATTCATTCGGATTGGCGTATGACTCGGATAAACTGGATGTAACAGATATTCAGGTTGGTGATTATCTATCGGCTTGTGGTGGTAATTTCCCATCAACAATCGATGAATTAGGTTTAGTGGGAGTGGATAACGTCTGTATGGCAGCGACAGTTACTTCAGGAACTACTTTAGCGGTAATCACCTTTAGGGCATCAGCCGTTGGATCAAGTTCATTAACCTTACAAGATGTAAAGATAAACTTAGGTTTAGATACAGATC
Organism: Candidatus Altarchaeota archaeon; assembly: GCA_034716875.1. Classification (GTDB taxonomy): domain Archaea; phylum Altiarchaeota; class Altiarchaeia; order IMC4; family QMZM01; genus QMZG01. Next base: position 523 of record JAYEKX010000022.1, read on the forward strand.
CATTAAACGATGCGGTTATCACAACTACGGATGGTGCAGTAGTTGTGGTATTGGCAGTTCCAGGAGATGCTAATGGCGATGGTGAGGTCAACTTCGAGGATCTTTTGATACTGGCGGTAGCATACAATACAGTGGCTGGTGATGACCTGTATGATTCCAGAGCTGACTTCGATAGTGATGGGGATGTGGACTATAATGATCTCTTAGCTCTTGCAGCGAACTACAGTCCCTAACTGACTAGTCAAAGACCTGATAGGACTGAGGAAGGATTGCTGGGTCAGTTCTTATACCTGATTTGATTTCTGAAGTATTTTTGCTGAAGTAGTGGTTGTTATTTATTCACTCTAATCTAAATAATATGGAAAATGAA
>JAYEKX010000022.1:902-18696 GCA_034716875.1 Candidatus Altarchaeota archaeon
AGGAGCTTTTTGAGCGTGTAGTAGCTGAAAGCGGGAAGCCCCCTCAGGAGATAAAAGAGATGATTGAGAAGAGGAAGGAAGCCACCCATGGATTGCTCTCAGATTACGGCGCCCTTTACGCTGTGGCTAAGGAATTTGGTATGGATATTGACATGGAAAAAATTATCATAACCAAACTCTCCGACGTAACGCCACAAAAAGCATTCAACCTCGTGGGGAGGATAAAAACCATACTGCCGCCAAAGGAATTCAAGAGGAAAGACGGAAGCACCGGCAAAATAGCCAGCATCATCTTCCTGGATAAGTCCTCTGAATCCCGGCTAGTCCTCTGGGATAACAACGTTGAAATCGCGAACAGAGCAAAGAAGGGAGACACCCTGATGGTTAGAAACGGTTACGGGAAAGAAGGCCTCAACGGTAATGTGGAAATACATGCAGGCTCCCTCACCCATGTATTAATAAACCCTAAATTAAAGATTGATCTCCCGAAGATAAAGGAGGAGTTTTTTAAGATCGATAAATTAAAGAAAGACCTACCCTCCGTAGACCTAATCTGCAGAGTCTCAAACTATTATCCAGCGACGGAATTCAAGAGATCTGATGGTAGTGAGGGGTTGAGGGCATCCTTCATTTCCGAGGATGAAACCGGAAGCATCCGGGTAACCCTATGGGGGGAGGCGGCCAAAACTCCCTTGGAGAGGGGTGATTTCGTCAGGATAGAAAACGCCTACACGCGGGAGGGGATGAATCAGGAACTGGAGCTGCAGGTGGGGAACAGAAGCAGGATTATGAAGACCGATGAAATACTGGAGCTTGAGCCCTTACCCGGTATTAAAGAGCTTAAGATCGGTGAAATAACACCCAACACCTCAGGATTCTCAACCGTGGGCAGGGTCATTAGGACATACCCTCCGAGGCCGTATTCAAACGGGATGCTGGCGTCTTTAATCCTTGGGGATTCATCTGGAACAACCAGGGCAGTGCTGTGGAATGAGAAATCCGAAGTCGCTAATGAATTAAAGAGGGGTGATGTCATAAGGATTAAAAACGCGTATTCAAAAACCAACCTGAATAATGAACCGGAGATCCATGTAGGGAAATACGGTGAAGTAGTCCTGAATCAGGACCTGAATATCGCATCATTAAAGGATATTGAGAAATCATTGATAACGGAAAAAAAGATTGCTGATTTAGGGAATAATGACAGGTATGTGCGGATTAAAGGCAGGATAGTGGACCTGGATGAAGGGAGGAGGTTGATATATATGACCTGCTCCAACTGCAATAAGCGTGTTCAGAATCTGGGTGCAAACTGGTTTTGTGAGTCCTGTAACGAGGATGTTGAGCCCTCCCCCAACCTGGTGATTTCGGTAACGGTGGAGGATGAAACAGGTAGCAGCATAAAGGCGGTTTCCTTTAGAGAGAATGCAGAGAAAATTATGGAAGTTGATATCGAGGAGGTAATGAACATCATAGGGGAGACACAGGATGAATTAGCACCTTTAACACAGATGAAAGATGATTTAATAGATAAAAAAGTCTCTCTACTGGGCAGGGTCCGATACAGCGATTACTCTGATCAGCTGGAATTTATTGTAGACGAAGTGGAGATGATTTAACATGGGCATGTACTCTATACAGGATTACGTCATCTATATCCCTATTCTATTTGCTATCCTCTTTATATTCCTAAAAATCTTTAGGAGGATGAAACTTGACTGGAGATTCCTGGTTTTACTTCCGCCCTACATCCTGATAGGAATCTCCATAAGGCTCCTGGCAGATACCGGGGCGATTAAAGCCGATCAACTTTATTCAGTCACCCCCGGGGTATATATAGTCTCAATAACACTGGGGTTAATACTCATATCCCTCGGTTTTTTAGTTAAGAGATTAACAGGATTAGACTACTGGATCCTGCCGTTTATCTCAGGATCAGTAATCTCTCTCATTCTGGTTTATCGGTTAACAACTTATCTAACAAATCCCGGATGGATTTCCTACCCAATCTTGTTAGCGGTTTTCATAACCCTCGCGGTTTACTCACTCGCAATCCTCCTTAAAATAGGGATATTTAAGAAAGCAAGCAACCTGGGGATTATCTACGCCCACCTCCTGGATGGATCAGCCACCTACCTGGCCTTAAATAATTATCCCTATTTCTATGAAGAACATCTATTACCTGACTATTTAATATCCCTGACGGGGAATGCCTTCATCATGATCCCCCTGAAGTTATCTATAATACTACTTACCCTGTATTTCATAGAAAAATGGTATCTGGAGGAAGAAAAGGCAGATAAATCCCTGTATACACTAATAAAAATTGTGATATTCATCATAGGGTTTGGTCCGGGGATTAGAAATACATTACTGCCGGCCCTGAAGTTGTGAACTTCTAATTTTTATATATCCACTCCTAATTTTAATATTACATTAAATCGTTAATCTCGATTTATATGAGGAGAACAAAATACAATGAGTTTTGGTGAAGTGAACGATTAAACAATAAAAATCAGTGAACTCTGACCTTGCTTTTTTAACTCTTACTCCTTACTTTCTTCAAATTTTCAATAAATTAACTCAAAAACAATGGCTAAATATAGTAAACCCCGGGCAGGTTCATTAGCCTACAGACCCAGAAAGAGGGCTAAAAAGGAGACGCCTAGAATACACTCCTGGGTAGATTCCAAAGAAACCAAACCTTTAGGGTTTGTTGGATACAAGGCAGGGATGACACATGTCATAGCAATAGATCACAGAAAAAACAGCCCCACCTCCGGCTTAGAGATATCCATCCCAGTTACTATTATCGATTCACCCCCCCTACTGGTTGCTGGAATTAGGGCGTATACAAATGGCTACGCCGGGAAAGAAACCTTCATAGACGTGTTTTTGGCAGACCAAAGTGATGATGCCAAAAAAAGAGTTAAAGCGCCTGAAAACATAGATATACAAAAAAAATTAAAGGAGATGGAAGAGGGGTTGGAAAAGATTGAGGACATCATGTTGATAGTTAAAACCCAACCTAAACTAACCTTCATGGGCAAAAAGAAACCTGATATCATGGAGGTCGCTATTGGGGGGGATTTAAAGGAGAAATTTGAATTCGCCAAGAAAATGATCGGAAAAGAAATAAATGCGGAAGATGTATTCAGTGAAAACAAATTCATTGATGTGACGGCAGTTACGAAAGGCAAGGGTTTTCAGGGCGTGATCAAGAGATTTGGAACGATGAAGCAGCCAAGAAAGGCGGGAAAGGGAAGGAGGCATATTGGATCCGGAGGCTCCTGGACACCTACCAGGAAGCTCTGGACAGAGCCTCTCCCCGGGCAGTTAGGGTATCATACCCGGATAGAATATAACAAGGTTGTTCTTGGTATTGGAAAGGAAGGTAAAGAAGTAACCCCTGCAGGGGATTTTCTCCGCTATGGCCCGGTGAAAGGACCCTACATATTACTCTATGGCTCCGTCCCGGGACCCTCTAAACGATTAATAAGATTAAGTGATGCAAGACGTCCGATAAGGAGCGTTAATTTCGAGATAACTCACATTGATGTATCATCTAAACAGTAGCAATGGTTAATATATATTCACTCAAAGGTAAGGTGGTGGGGAAGATAGACCTCCCTGGCGTATTTAAGACTGAGTACCGGCCTGATCTAATCCAAAGGGCGGTAGTTGCATCTCAGAGTAACACGATGCAGCCCTACGGTACCTCGGAAGGGGCCGGGTTGAAAACCAGCGCGGACTACTTTGGAAGAAGGAGAGGCGCTTACAGGCAAACCATAAACAGGGCGATGAGCCGGCTTCCAAGGGAAAAAACAGGTGGAGGGGGCCTGGGTAAGGTAAGAAAGGTTCCTCAGTCTGTCGGTGGAAGGAGAGCGCATCCACCAAAGAACAAGAATTGGGCTAAAAAAATCAACAACAGGGAATACCTATTAGCATTTAAATCCGCTGTTGCGGCCACAAGAGATAAGAAATCCATTGAAAAAAGAGGCCATATGCTGGAGGATGTGAAAGAAATCCCGCTTGTTGTTGATGATTCACTGGAGAGATTAAATAAGACCCGGGAGGTGATTAAGGTATTTGAGGCCCTCGGTCTGGGTAATGACCTTCAACGGGCGAGGGAAAAGAGAATCAGGTCTGGGAGGGGTAAGAGTCGTGGCAGAAAATATAAAAAAAGAAAAAGTGCCTTAATAGTGATAAATGAAGATTCGGGAATAAAGAAATCCAGCAGAAACATACCCGGGATAGATATCGCTGAATTAACTGAACTAGATGTTGAATTACTCGCGCCGGGAATCCATCCGGGCAGATTAACTGTCTGGACAAAATCCGCTATAGAGAATATCGATAAAATAACCTAAATCCAAGAATGGATCCACATAAAGTAATCCTCTATCCATTGATGGGGGAAAAAGCCACTATGATGCGGGAGAGAGGAAATAAACTAACCTTCATAGTTGGTAAAAATTCAACTAAAAAAGATGTGAAGGGGGCTATTGAGTCGCTATATGATGTGAAGGTGATTAAGGTAGATACTATGATAACACCTCAAGGCAGAAAGAAGGCTCATGTCAGGCTGGATCCTAAGTACTCTGCAGAAGAGATAGCCTCACACTTCGGAGTCTTATAAATGATTGAACTCTATTAAAATTTTGAAATGGGAAAGAGACTAATTCCACAGAGGAGGGGGCGTGGAGGCCCAAGGTACAGGACGCCATCACATAAGTCTATGGGTAGCATAACCTATCCACGCGCTTATAAAGAAGGTATAAAAGGCCAGGTTATTGATATAAAGCATGACCCGGTAAGGTCTGCACCCATAGCTAAGATACTGCTGGAAAACTTTGAGGAAATCCAGCTTATAGCCCCTGAAGGCATTCAAGTCGGTCAATGGATTGGGATAGGTGAAAAAGCAGGGGTTGAGACGGGGTGTATACTGCCCCTGGGAAAGATAACGGAAGGAACTTATGTTTATAATATAGAGATCCGTCCGGGAGATGGTGGAAAGCTTGTGAGGGCATCAGGTACATCAGCATACATTGTTTCACATGAGAAAGAATCCAACTTGACTTACCTGAAGTTGCCTTCAAAAAAGACTATTGCCGTGAATAGCAATTCCAGAGCCACCGTAGGCAAGGTTGCAGGTGGAGGCAGGATGGAAAAGCCGTTTGTTCATGCCGGTCAAGCCTACTATAAACATAAGGCAAGGAATAAACTATATCCCAAAGTCAGGGGGGTGGCAATGAACCCAGTAGACCATCCTCATGGGGGGGGTGCTCATGGATACACCGGCAGGCCCTCTTCGGTTTCGAGAAATACGCCGCCCGGCAGGAAGGTGGGTCACATAGCACCGAAAAGAACTGGGCGCAAAAAGAGATAGACATTAGATAAAATGGCTAAAAAGAAATTTATGTACAGGGGATACGGCGTTGAGGAGCTACAGGCCATGTCCATGGATGAACTAGTGAATATAATGCCTTCAAGAATAAGGAGATCACTACAAAGGGGGTTCACGGAAATGCAGAAGAAACTAATCACTAAAATAAGGAAAACCAGGAAAGATATGCAGGAAGATAAACAAATAAAGCCCATAAGAACCCACTGCAGAGACATGCCCATCCTCCCGGAAATGATCGGTTTAGAATTCGAAATTTATAACGGGAAAGAATTCGTTCGGATGGAAATAGACCCAGAGATGTTCGGCCAATACCTCGGGGAATTCTCTATGGGCAGGAGACAGGTGAAACACAATGCTCCGGGTGTCGGTGCAACAAGGTCTTCACTCTTTGTTCCAATAAAATAAACCCTAATTAGCCCAAACTAAAGATGGAGTTAGAATACGCATTTAAGCCAGAGGATGAGAGCAGGATCGCTAAAGCAATGGGGAGAGGCGCTAATATCTCATTCAAGCATGCAGTAGTTATCTGCGATAAACTCCGGGGGATGAACCTTGGGGATGCGGTAGAACTCTTAGAAGCGGTGGTAGCGCTTGAAAAAACCATACCCTTCAGGAGATTTAATACAGGGGTTTCACATAGGAAAGGATTAAGTAAAGACAAAATAGCTAAATATCCTAAAAAAGCAGCTGGAGAAATCCGTAACGTCCTGAGGAATGTGGAAGCAAATGCAGAATATAAAGGACTGGACATCGAGAGGCTGAAAATCATTAACATACAGGCAAATAAAGGCATTGCCCGGAAAAGGAGAAAGCCAAGAGGCAGATGGCGAATGTGGAGGACTCAATTCGTAAGCATACAGGTTATAGCACAAGAAACATAACAAATTAAAAAAATGGCGATGGAAAAACATTTTATTCAAGAAGGAATTATCCGGTCGGAACTGGAAAGCTTCCTAAGGAACGAGCTGGAAGGGGCGGGCTATTCAGGGATTAACATACAGAAGACTCCATTAGCCACCAGAGTCATCCTGTATGTGGAAAAACCCCCCTTAGTCATCGGTAAAAAAGGAAGGAGAATCAATAAATTAACCAGATACCTCACGGACAAATATAAAATAGATAACCCTGCAATAGATGTCCAAAAGGTTGAAAACCCCACCCTTGACCCAAACATAGTGGCAAGGAGAATCTCCCTTGCATTAGAGAGAGGAATGAACAGGAGACGCGTTGTCTACAAAGCATTGAGAGCGGTTATGTACGCTGGAGCCAGAGGCGTGGAAATAATCCTGGCTGGAAAAATCATTGGAAAAGGCGGCAGAGCAAGAACGGAAAAATACCTCCAGGGATATATGAAAAAAGCAGGAGACCCCCTGAAATTAGTGAACCTCGGTTCCACCCAAGCATATCTTAAAGCCGGCGTCATAGGGGTAACAGTAAAAATCGTCCTTCCTGATGTAGTATTCCCGGACCAGATAGAGATTAAGCCAAGGGAAGAGGAAAAAACCAAGGAAGTGAAGGAGAAACCAGAAGAAACTAAAGAGAAAAAAGAGAAGGGGGAGGGACTCAAGACGAAAGAGGAAGAACCCCTGAAGAAGGGGGAAAAACCTAAGAAGAAAGGGGGAGAACTCATGAAGAAGGAAAAACCTAAGAAGAAAGGGGAAGAACTCATGAAGAAGGAAAAACCTAAGAAGAAAGGGGAAGAACTCATGAAGAAGGGGGAAAAAGTTGAGAAGAAGGTAAAGAAAAAGGCTACCAAAAAAACTGGAGAGAAAAAAATTAAAGAGAAACCCGTGGAGAAGAAAGAACTAAAGAAGAAGACAGGGGATAAAGACGTTAAATAACATTTAGTGTTTAAATTCATATTATAACATCTACAATATGGCCATATTACGTAATCACGAAATCTGGGAGATGGGTGTTGAGGAACTTGATGATAGGCTTTCTCAGTTGCAAGATGATTTGATGAAGATTAAAGGGGTTTTAGCATCAGGGGGAATACCTGAAGATATTGGAAGAGCGAGGGAGATCAGGAGAACAATAGCTAAAATATTAACCATAAAAAATATTAAGCAAAAAGAACAAAAGGCAAAGAAATGAATTGTCCAAGGTGCGGACTTCCCGAGGAATTATGCGTCTGTGACGAAATGACGAGGGAGGGTCAAAGGATAAGGATTCGTAGCGACAGGAGAAGGTATGGTAAGATAGTTACTCTTGTAGACGGATTCAAGGATGTTGATGTAGATAAGATTGCTAAGGACTTAAAGAAGAGATTAGCATGCGGCGGAACATCGAAGGATGATACGGTTGAATTACAAGGCAATCATATCCATCGGGTGAAGGATGTTCTCGTCAGCATGGGTTTCTCTGAGGATATGATTGATGCCTTATGAAGAGAAAAGAAAAAAACAATATTTAATTTATCCTTGAGGGGAATCGGGGGATGATTACGCCTTACAATATCCTGCGACATGAATTGATTGGGCTAAGGGTTAAGGTAGTGGATGCTACTCACCCAGGTTACAGATGTGGCGGTGAAATAATTGGTGAGACCAGAAATACCCTAAAGGTTGAAAGCAAGGGTGGTGTGAAAACACTACCTAAGGATTGCATTACCTTAGAGCTTGAACTTCCCGATAAGGGGATGGTTAGGATTAACGGGAATCTCTTGGTCTCAAGACCGGAGGAGAGAATAAAGAGGAAATATCGGATAAGGTTTGTTTAACAGGGGAAAATGGCGAAGGTTAAGAAGATTAAGAAAGAGAAAACGAATGAATGTAGCGATAAGAATTGTCCCATACATGGGAGTCTGGCTACGAGAGGCATTGTCTTGGAGGGTGTTGTGGCTTCAGATAAGATGGACAAGACAGTGATAGTTCAGAGAAGTCGCCATGTGAAGTTAAGGAAATATGAGCGGTATAGGCCCGTGAAGTCAAGGATTCCGGCTCATAATCCCCCCTGCATAAATGCCGTGGTTGGCGATAAGGTGAGGATAGCTGAGTGTAGGAAGTTAAGTAAGACGGTGAGTTTCGTGGTCACTGAGAAGTTGAGTTGAAGATTAATAAATAAACGATAAAATGGCTAAACCTTTAGGTTCTATGAAGAATCTGCCCCTTGGAAAGGCAATGACTGCTAATGTAAGTAAGGCTTTGCCTGTTGGAGCAAGCCTTGTATGTGCTGATAACACGGGGGCGAAGAAGTTGGAGGTGATAGCGGTTCGAGGCTATAGGGGGGTTAGGAGAAGATTTCCGGTTTCAGGGATTGGCGACTTGGTGGTGGTGTCTGTAAAGAAGGGGAAGCCGGAGGTAAGGAAGCAGGTGATGTTGGCGGTTATTATCCGACAAAAGAAGCCTTACACCCGATATGACGGATCAAAAATATGTTTCGAAGATAATGCTGCAGTGATTGTTGCTGATGACGGGCTTCCTAAGGGGACGGAGATTAAGGGTGCAGTAGCGAGAGAAGTTGCAGACAAGTGGAATAAGATAGGGAGCATCGCAAGCATTGTGGTTTAAACCCCTTAATAATGTAAAGAAGAATGAAACAACCTAAGTCAAAAAAACCCAGGAAACAGAGGAAGTGGTTGATAACGGCACCTCTACATAGCAGGCAGAAGGCGATGGGTTCCACCTTAAGTAAGGAACTGAGGGAGAAGTACCACAGGAGATCTCTTCCCGTTAGAAAAGGCGATAATGTACAAATAATGAGGGGGGGGCTGAAGGGGGCGAGTGGGGAAGTGATGAGAGTGAATCTAAAGAACTATAAAATCTATGTGGATGGCGTAATCCTAAAGAAGGCGGACGGTACCGATGTGGAAAGAGCCTTAGACCCATCAAATGTCATGATCACAGATCTCTATATGGAAGATAAAGAAAGGAGAGAGATACTGGAGAGAAAGATTAAGGATTAATGAAAATGCATACCAAGAGAATTGCTTCAGGATATGGGAAAGGAAAAAAGTGGGTAACCACACCCAACCCCGGTCCACACACGAGGGGCCGGAGTATACCTCTTTTGATAGTAGTTAGGGATGTTTTGGGTTATGCGGACTCATCCCGGGAGGCAAAGAGGATAATACATGGCGGCCTGGTTTTAGTGGATAAAAAACTCAGGAGGGATCCTAAATTCGGTGTAGGTTTAATGGACATCCTTGAATTCCAGAGGTTAAAGAAATACTTCAGGGTGATGCCTGCTAAGAATGGACTCATACTCAAGGAGATAAGTGAAAAGGAATCCAAGGTTAAGTTATGCAAGATCATTAATAAAAGCGTAATAAAGAAGGGGATCACTCAGTTAAGTCTCCATGACGGGAGTAGCATACTTACCGAGAAAGAGGATTATAACACTAAGGACTCCCTGGTTCTGGAATTACCTGACAGGAAGATAAATGATGCCCTAAAATTCGTGAAGGGAAACACTGCCTTGGTTGTTAAGGGCAGGCATAGTGGGAAGGCCGAGAAGATTAAGGATATATCAAAAGGCACTGCAACCAGGAAATCAATCACCTCCCTTGGAGATATACAGACATTGACAGATTACCTGTTTGTTATCGGGAGAGATAAATCATTAATCCAGATATAAAAATGAATTACTTAAATCCAATGCAGAATCCACGGATAGCGAAGGTTACGGTGAATATCGGGGCAGGCGAAAGCGGGGAGAAATTGATTAAGGCAGAAAGTCTGCTTGGGAGGCTGACAGAGAAAAAGCCAGTGAGAACAATGTCTGGACATAAGATCCCTTCATGGGGCATTAAAAAAAGAGAGCCGATTGGGTGTAAAGTAACCCTTAGGGGAGAGAGTGCGGAGGATTTTCTAAGGAGGGGATTCTCAGCTGTAGATAATCAATTAAAGGCTTCAAGTTTCGATAAATGCGGAAATTTCTCCTTTGGCATACATGAATACATAGATATCCCAGGAATAAAGTATGATCCTGCTATGGGCATCTTTGGAATGGATATTACGGTGACCCTGGAGAGGCCTGGATACAGGGTGAAGAGGAGGAGACTTAAAAAGGAGAAAATACCTGCAAGGACTCTTATCACCCGGGAGGAGTCTCTGGAATTTATTAAGGAGAAATTTAATGTAGAATTTGTTGAGGAATAAAATGGCTAAAAAGAATCCAAAGTTTGATTCAAGGAACCTGGTATGTTCTGTATGTGGAACCCAGAGGAGTTTAATCCACAAATATGGTTTAAACATCTGCAGACGCTGCTTCAGGGAAGTTGCTTACAGTATTGGCTTTAGAAAATATAGTTAAACAAAATGGAGGAGATAAAGTTATTTGGCAGGTGGGACACTAGTGTGGAATTGAAGGATGAAGGTCTTAAGCGGTATGTATCTTTAACCCCTGTTTACATCCCCCATACGGCCGGGAGATTAGTGGGTAAGCAGTTTGGGAAAAGCAATATGTGTATTGTTGAACGGCTTGCGAATAAACTGATGAGGTCTGGTCAGGGGACGAAGAAGGTGGCCGGTAGATTCATCCGGGGTGGAGGTAACACTGGGAAGAAACAGAATGCTTTAAAGATTGTTAAGAGTGCATTTGAACTAATTGAGAAGAGAACTAAAAAAAATCCTATTCAGGTACTTGTTGATGCTATAGGAAACGCGTGTCCCTGTGAGGAAACCACTACCATCATCTATGGAGGTATTAAGTATCATCAGGCGGTGGATGTCTCTGCACAGAGAAGGGTGGATTTCGCCTTGAAATACCTCTCCCTCGGAGCATTTGCGACGGCATTCAACTCCAAAAAGTCGATTAGGGAATGTCTTGCCGATGAGATTATGTGGGCAGCTAATTCTGATACCAAGAGTTACGCTATCCAGAGGAAGGAGGAGACTGAGAGGATTGCTAGATCAGCTAGATAAATCTATTTTAGGATGCTTGCGTTAGTAGTTGTTTTTACATTGTTCTTAGATATTTAAATAGTTAAAACATAGAATTTAATTGATGTAGATGAAAGAAATGGATATGAAACATATCAAAAAGGATTTCGAATTTATCAAGGGACGGGCGTTGGGGGTAGTTTTATTTGGCTCTTGGGCTAAGGGAGAAGAAAGCATTAGATCAGATATTGATATATGTCTCATCTCTCCAGAGATTCCCTTAATGGAGATACTTAAACAGGTTGGAGGTAAGTATGATCTAAAGATACTTGAGGATCTACCTTTACCTGTGAAGATGGACATAATACAGGAGCATGAGGTTGTAATAGGAGATGCGGTTGAATTATCCTGGTATTTCTATAATTTTAGGAAGCTTTGGGCGGATACAAAATATCGGATGGAGAGATACTACTTTGAAAGTGCTGATGAAATGCTAGAAACGAGGAGGAACTGGCTTAATGAAAGAAAAGCAAAGGTATATGAAGAAGCTTGAAGTACTTGAAAAAGAGATAGAGTCTCTGAAGGGCTGCGAGATAAAGGATGAACTGAGTAGGAGGGATGTATTTTATTCCCTTCAGGTTTGTGTAGAAGTCCTCATGGACCTAGTTGCTATGAAGGTTAAGGATATTGGCTTGATTGTGGAGGATGATTATACTAATATTGAGAAATTACGGGAGGAGGAAGTCGTCGAGGTAAATGAGACAGAGGTTTTAAAGCAGTATAATGGTATGAGAAATATTATTGTTCATCGCTATGATACGGTCAGGATTGATATTATACAAGAAGGTATAGCAAACGTAGATAGTTTAATGGAGATTGGATTGAAAATATCTGAAAAGTAAGGATTGCCAGATCAGCCAGATAAATCCTATTAAACAAAATAAATCAAATCAAGCCTAGTTTACCTAAAACATCCCTTATCTTTTCCTCACTCTCTTTTCTAACGTGAACCAGGGGGAGTCTCGGATCCCCGGCAGCCAACCCCCTCATATCCATGGCTGCTTTCACTGGAGCGGGATTTGTTTCTATAAAGAGAATCTTACATAATGGATAAAGCCTGTAGTGTAGTTCCCTGGCCCTCTTTAAATCACCATCTAATGCACTTCGGACTAATTCACCCATCTCTCTTGGAACTATATTGCTTGCTACTGAAATAGCCCCCTTCCCCCCTAATGTAATCACTGGCAGATTCAGTGAATCCTCTCCAGACAAAATAGTGAAATCCTCGCCACAGAGCATAATCTCCTTAGACACTTGATCAAGGTTTCCGCTGGCATCCTTAATCCCAACTATGTTCTGTATTTCTGAAAGATTCTTTGTGGTCTCCGGTTCAATATTAACCATGGTCCTGCCGGGAACCGTGTACAGGATTATGGGGATATCCACCTCATCAGCCACTTTCCTGTAATGCTGGTAGACTCCCTCCTCTGTGGGCTTATTGTAGTAGGGGGTAATCATTAAGGCAGCGTCTGCACCGGCGTCATAAGCATGTTTTGTATATCTAATAGCCTCACTAGTATTATTGCTTCCGGTTCCAGCAAATACCGAAGCCCTGCCGTTTACCTGATCAACTGCTATCTCGACCACTTTCCTGTGCTCAACGCCGCTTAAGGTTGCAGACTCCCCGGTGGTCCCTACGGGAACCACTCCCTCTACTTTATTCTCTATCTGAAACTCAATATTCCTTCTTAAACCCTCCTCATCCAATCCACCATCCCTCTTGAATGGAGTTACTATCGCAGTGTAAAGACCTCTGATTTTCATTTTCCTCTTTATATACTTACACTGGAGAAATAAAAATTAAGCCCCGCCAAAAACTTATTTCTCATTTATCCCATTAATCTGTGTCAGTTATTAACGATAGTCTTTTAATTTTATACAAGTAAAATGAAGAAAATTTTTCCAGGGGTTTATAAACTTAAAGGCAGGATTGCGACAGAAAATTCAAGCCCTGGGTTCAGGGTTTATGACGAGAAATTAATCAAGGAGAAAGGTAGGGAATACCGGATATGGGATCCCTATAGGAGTAAACTGGCGGCAGCCATACTCGGGGGGCTGAAGGAGTTTCCATTCAGACGGGATTCAAATATCCTTTATCTGGGGGCGTCTTCCGGAACAACCCCCAGCCATTTATCCGATATCTGCAGCAGCGGAATGATATATTGTCTGGAGTACTCAAAGAGGATGATGCGCAACCTCTCCCAGGTTTGTGAGAAGAAGACGAATATGATCCCTCTTTTAGGGGATGCGCGATATCCTGAGACATACATCCATAATCTCGCAACCATAAATATCATTTATCAAGATGTTGCTCAACCTAATCAGGCGGAAATCATGTTAAGGAATTCAGAGAGATTCAGTCCAAAATATGCCTTACTGGTGATAAAATCCAGAAGCATTAATGCTGTTAAAAACCCCAAGAAAGTGTTCAGGGAGGAGATAGATAAATTAAAGAAAAGATTTGATGTTATGCAGGTTCTTGATCTCAGACCCTATGACAAGGATCATGTGATGGTGAGTTTAAAGACTAAACAATTTAGGTTAGAATGACCCTAGCACATACGCTCAAGGAATCCTTTAAGCTGCTTTTCAAAAAACCCAAGGTTTTCATCCCCAACATGAGCGTAGCTTTAATCTATGCAGTTTTTGAATTAATCCTGATTAAACTATCTATAGACCTGTTAAATAAGTTTACGTATGCGTCTCCAAATGAATTAATAGATCTACTGTTCTCTAATTTAATTCTAATGGCGGGTATTTTAGTCTTCTATCCCCTCCTGGGGGCAGCGGATCTCATTACCTACGCAATGTATCCATCATTGGTTTCAGACTATCATGGGGGTAGGGATATAAGCCTCCGAAGGGCATTGAAGTCATCCCTCGCTGCCTGGAGGATCTGGTTAACCCTCGGTCTGGTATTACTGATGTTTGTGATTTTTGTTACGCCAATTGTCGCAATCCCTGTAGTGATATCTGTTTATACCGGACATATAGTGTTTCTGTTTATAGCGTTCTTTATCTTCATCGCAACTGTGATCCTCTTGATGATGGCGATATTCTTTGTCATACCTATTGGGGTTATAGAAAGTGAGACGCCTCTCGAAAGCTTTAAGAAAAGCTATCGGTTAGGCTTCAGACACAAAAAGGAGGTGTTTTCATTAACTGCTATCTCCATTATCATAATACTCATTGCTATTACCTTTGGAAGTATCTCTGGTATTGGGTTGGGGGAAGGGATCACTTACCTTGCAGTAAGCCTCTTCCTTTTAATTAGACTGATACAGTCTGTGATATACACCTATATTTCGGTTGTTAATCCCTATTTTTACTGTAGGATAAAGCATATGCCTTATCCTGCAGTACAAAACCCGAATTTGCCAGAGGCAAATTGGGCACAAAAATTTGCATAGCAAATTTTTCTTGTTCCTTTCAGGAATTTTCTTGTATGAACATAAAATGAAGGTAGTGAGTTATAAAGATAAGAAAGAGATTGATAAAGTCATTGGGAGGTCACTGGATTTAGGGCATGTTTTCGATATAGTGCGGCCTATCCTTAAGGATATCCGGGTGAATGGTGACTCCGCTATTATTGAATACACCAAGAAATTCGATAATTTTGATTTAAACCCTGGGGATATGAAGATTCCTGTGAATAAGATCGAGGAAGCATATTCACGTGTGGATGATTCACTGGTTAATGCCCTCAAGCATGCCCATAGAAATATAGATAAATTCCATAGGGGGCAGTTTAGGCAGGTGAAGAAATCCTGGGAAACCGAGACGGAGGAGGGGGTTTTAATTACGGAGAAAACAGTGGCGATAGAATGTGTTGGGGCTTATGTACCTGGGGGGAGGGCGTCTTATCCCTCCACGGTTTTGATGACGTGTATTCCGGCAAAGATTGCTGGTGTAGACCGGGTTGTTGTGGCTTCACCCCCGCCAGTATCCCCTGCGGTCCTGGTAGCCTGCAGTCTCTGTGATGTGGATGAAGTCTATCAGATAGGGGGTGTTCAGGCTATTGCTGCATTGGCTTATGGGACAAAAACCTTAAGGCCGGTGGATAAGATAATAGGTCCCGGAAACAAGTACGTGTTGGCGGCTAAACTCCTGGTTTTCGGGGAGGTGGATATAGACATGCCGGCTGGCCCCTCCGAGGTGTTGATAATCGCAGACTCCAAAGCTAACCCAGGGTTTATCTCTGCAGACATACTGGCGCAGGCAGAACATGACCCGGATGCTCACTGTGTCTTGGTGACGGATTCTGGGGAAATCGTGGATGCAGTGAATAAGGAAATTGAAAAACAGATCAGGGGTCTTGGTAGGAAGGAGGTCATACTTCAGAGCCTAAAAAATTCATGTATAGTCTTAACCCAGGATATGGGTGAGGCTTTGGAGTTCACGAATTCATATGCGCCGGAGCATCTGGAGATTATGACAGGGGATCCTGAGGGAATCGCGGAGGAAGTAAGGAATGCCGGCACTATTTTTCTAGGCGGTTACGCCCCTGTTTCTGCTGGAGACTATGCCTCTGGAGGAAACCATGTATTACCCACCGGGAGGGCTGCAAGATTCTCCTCTGAGTTGGGTGTGAAGGATTTTTTAAGGAGCTATAGTATTCAGAGGATTAGCAGGCAGGGGTTGTCGAATCTTAGGGAGACGGTTAAAACCCTGGCGGAGGCGGAGTCTTTTGACGCCCATGCAAGGGCTGTGAAAAAGAGGTTTTAGGGGGGGTTGCTTTTTAAAGGTGTAGGTGCATTATTAACAAAATGGCTGAATTACTGGTTGTTAAATCCAAGATAAAGGATTACGTAGGGGATATGAATGTCTCCGGGGATTTCGCCGGCGCCTTAAGCGAGAAGATAGAGGGCCTTATAAGGGATGCAGCAGAGAGGGCTAAGGCGAACGGGAGAAAAACCGTGCAGGCAAGGGATCTATAAGTTCCCTATCACTTTTCTTTTATTTTTTTTAATTTTATCCACGATTCTGGGGTCTAGGCCTGCGTTGATCACTCCTTTTTTCAGTAATTCCGGATCCTCTCCTGCGTCCAGTCTCTCTTTAATCCATCTCTCTACACCATCCCTCTCTAATTCACTCCCTCTCTTCTTCTGTTGACGTTTTAGGTAGAGACACAAAAGAGTGATTAGTATCAGGGTGAATAGGATTGCCGGAATTATTAAACCGGGATCCATGTCTATGGGGGCTGTTATGCTGCTCACATTACCGGTAACGATGGTGCTTGTGGTGCTTGGGGTGGTGGTTGTGGTGACGTAAACTATTTCACTGGTGGTCGTTGATATGATGCTTATGGATGTGCTGATGCTTGGGGAGGTGGCAGTGCGTGTAGTGCTCGTGGAGGTGGATGAGGTGGTTGTAACACAGGTGCAGTCAGCCTTACATCCACCGTCACAGAGTGTCTTGGTTGCATTCCCATCGCACTCCTCCCCTGCATCCAGGATATTGTTTCCACAGCATGACCCTGTTGCATTACCTTTCATATCGCAGTCGGGGTCCAGTCCATAACAGACCTTGGATTCACAAATGTTGTCGCATATACTCTGACATTTCTCACACACGGCGTCTGAACAATACTCCCCAGATCCACAGGTTTCTACGGTTCCATTGCAACAGGTGGTGAAGGAGTTTGGGGATGTACATACCTTATCCCCCCTGGTTTTTCCATTACAACCCCTCGTTAATGAGCAGCCGTTATATCCTCTACAGGCATCATGACATATATCATCATTTGCGGTACAATCCAGGTTGCAGCAATCATCGGGACAAGTGAGGTGTGTTTCATTCCCACTACAGTTTCCATCCCCACACCCTATAACCTTAATTGAAACAATATTGGAGTAGGCAGTTGGGACGTTATTGGATATGACCTCTGTCCTTAACCTATAGATCCCTGACCTCCGTGTTTTGATCCTCCAGGGTTTAGAGCATTTCTCCCCTTTTTTAACGTTAAGGCACTTATGAAGAATTCTGTCTTTAGAGTAGATGCTGGCGTAGGCTTTAGTTTCGATATACTCGAAGGACTCGCAATCTGATCCGAGGCAATATTGGGGATGGAGCTCTATTATCCCACAACCTAATCTACTGTTGCATACTGCGGTGGCTTCTAACGTAAATTCCCCATCCTCTCTAACCAAAGCCCCTTCTTTGGGTTCGTTGATATTAACGTTAATGCCGCCATCTAATCCAACATCCCCCTGTGCATGGAGTGTTGGAGTAAAAACAACCCCCAACATCAGGATTATAAAGACTGAAATTCTGATTTTCATATAATCATCCATTAGTCCTTAAAAAAATAATTTATATCACATAAGGGTCTTTTTTATCTTATCCACTATCTCAGGGTCAAGGCCTAGCTCAGATAAGCCTTTTTTCAATAATTCGGGATCCTCCCCATCCCTTAATTTCTCCACTATCCATTCTATTAATTCCTCTTTCCAATCAGTCTCTATCTTTTTCATCCCTAGTTGTTCTGCCACATGTTTCATCT
>JAYEKX010000023.1:0-18526 GCA_034716875.1 Candidatus Altarchaeota archaeon
AACCCACCACCCACCAATTAAAACAACTCCAGCAGCCAGAATTCCCACCACAATTTTCGTTTTTGGGTTTATTTCCATTATCTCTTCCTGCTCCAGACTAAAACCCCCAAAGAAATTGCTAATACAATAGCTATAATCAATACAGTGCCTAATAAAGCATCAGGTTTATCTTTTTGTATGGTGGATGAGGTGGAGGATATGGTGCTGGTTGTTGAAGGTATTGTAATGACTGTAAGACCCTCCCCCTCCTCCCCGACGCTGAAGCAGTTATTTCTGTAACAGAAGTTCACCCTCTTGCCTAAAGATAAGTATCTCCCAACCTCCGGGTAATCCTGCAGCAACTTGAAGTAGGTGTCACTGCCGTATTTTACGTGAACTGCTTTCTCCCCTGAGTAATCATTATCTCTCCACACGCCCTTCTTACTATAAAATGTTTTAGCCCCCAGGTGTTTAACCTTCTCCGAGCCGGTTTCGGCTACATAAGACTCCCTCAGGTCTCTGGTGGCTTCAGCCGAGTCCACCGCTGAACCGCCGGTAGGTGCCCTAAACCCCTGCTTAGCCAGGATGGAATCAAACATATTCTTAGTCTCCTCCATATGCACTGGTCTACCCATATCCGTGTCAACCTCCACCAGAAAAGAGGTGTAGGGGGTCATTATCCCATACTCCAGGCTTAACTCAATGACCTCATCCACAAGCTCCTTATCCTCACCATGTAAACGAATCTCATCCAGGAGGTAACCGATCTTTCGGGTAGCCCATAAGCGGGGGATGAATTCATTATCCTGATTCTCTTTCGGAAAACCCACTTCATATATGAATTTCCTTTCCTTATCCCCAACCCAGCCGGTTAATTCCACTAAGGTATCGCCGCTCCCGCTATATCGGCCGAATCTTATCAACTGCGATCCCTTGAATAAATCAGAAATCTCTTTGGGATACATCTCCTCAACCGTAATCCCCTTAAACTCAAGGCTTAGGTCAGAGAGTATGGGATTACTGACTTTGGAATAAAAACTGGAGACCTTCACCTCAATATCCTCCTCAGGCTTAACATATTCTGACACCCCCTTATTCTGCCCCGACAACTTATCCAGAAGGTGGGTGTTGACGTCATAGCCGACTCCGAAAACAAATATACGTGAATTCTTTTTATTCGCATCTTTTGTATCAACCAAAATCTTTTCTATATCCGTTGTTCCCACCGTAGGCTTACCATCAGTTAAAAACACAGTCATACTCGCCCTGTTGCTGTTGGAGTATTTCAGCGCATCCAGCAAGGCGTCATGGATGTTGGTACCGCCCACAGCATCAATACCGTCTATAAACTTCAACGCCTCCTCGATATCCCCTGAATTCGCTGCCGCCAACTCCTCCCTGAATTTCTTCACATCCGTGCTGAAGGTGATTATATTAAATCTATCCCTCTCGTTGAGGTTGTTTATACAGAACTTCAGTGCGTTTTTCGCCTGCCTGATTTTTTCCCCGGACATGCTCCCGGATGTATCCAAGACAAAGATGAAGTCTTTCGGAATCACATCTTCCCCGGAAACCTCCTGTTTGGGGGCTAGCATGAGCATGAAGAAGCCATCCTCGCTTCCTTCCCTGTACGTCAACAGGTTCACTCCGAAGTCTTCATCCGAGACTGTGTAGTAGAGGATGAAATCCTTGTCTGGTTTAACATTCTCTGCTTCATAGCTGACTTCCACATTAAAATCATCCACTCTTTTCACAGAAATCTTATGGCTTGGGGAGTAAATGGCTTTAATAGACTGCTTAGACTCTATCTCCACATTAATGACTACGCTCTCCAATGGCGTTGGGGAGTACTTCTCCGGCTCAAGGGGATAGACGTACCTGCAGATGCCGGAGTCACAGTCTATCACTTCGGAATACCCCAGTGTCACCCTCTTCTCCCCCCTCGCGGGAATAGGGTAAATGCGGACCTTAAACATATCCCTCTCCACATACTCTAATAAAGCAGGATCCTTCATCCTCCGGACTATATCCTCATAGATCCGCCTGGCCTTATCTTTCTTTAGAAGCTCCCCCGTCAATTCCTCACCATCCACATACATGGAGAATCCGGAGATGCTTGCTTCTTTGGGTAGAGGGAATATGTATGTGCCCTCCAAATCCCTGCTATATTCATTCAGAAACACCTGATCAACCTTTGTCTCAGCATACTGGTTGTCTATGCTGATGTTTACGTGATGATACTTTATTGCCAGAGGGGTTGTCCTTGGGATATCAGGCATTGGTTCGGGAATTATTATCCCGTCCGCAGCCACATGCGGAATCAATAAATTCAGAAAAATTATTAAAACAAAAATACCATATATCCTTTCAAGTAAATCATTATCCATTTAAATCACCTTTTTTTTTCACTACCATCTCTTGTACCTGATTGTATAGGTTAGCTTGCTTTCGCCGTTTGATTTCACCGGCACCCTCCATCTTATCTTGTTGTTGGATTCCTTAGAGTGTTCATGGGTTTCCTCTGTTATCTCCCAGTCGCCGCCGGTTCTCTCAAGCACAGTCACGGTGATGTCTTCGTCTTTATGGTTCCTTAATGTGACTTCCCACACGTATTCATACCAGCCGGCTAGTTTATTGAAGTCCATCTGCTTCCTCTCCCCGACTATGTCGAATGCCTGACCGATAAACAAACGTATTGACTCATCCTTCGGTGTGTGGTCTATCGAATCCTCCCCGATGAACTGCAGCTTACCCTCACTGTCTTTCTTAAATACGCGAACCAATCCCTTGGGGAGAGGGATTCCCAGGTTATTCTCCTTGCTGTTGTCGAAGTTAAGCATCACATTAATCTTTTTTTCGCCGGAGTTAGACCAGCCACGTCCATACCACCCCCAGTACCTGATGTCATCATAGACATACTCCTTCTCAACACCCACATCGTTGGAGGTGAGGAGGGAAATCTGCTTCTGCTCATTATTCCTCAAGGTTGTCTTCCTCTGTAAGTCATACATGTGATACTCAAACAGGGATTCCTCAGTGAACTGTTTCTCGCTGGGAGCCATAACTGCTTTATCGTATAATGCATTTCTATCTCTTGCACCCCCTGTTTGCACACGGTGCACATCGCCTGCAACCAGCTTCAATGCAGTGTTCTTGAATGTGGTTCCTGCGTTGTTTGTTATGGTTACCCAGCCGTTCAGGTCTAGTTTATCATCGTCTCTGTTGGTTACGACAACATAATCAGCCTTCCACGTCATGCCTGAAGTCATGTAGGATAGTTCGAGTGTGTGGTTTTTTGATTCCTGGCTTTCTATGAGCCACTGTAGTGTGGGTTTCGTTATCAAGCCTTCAGGCAGTTCAGGGAGAAGCAAATCATTTACTGAGACTATCCTGATTTTCCCGTTCCTGTCTTTCAGTATAAGCTGGTTTTGATTGTAGCTGAGGAGTGTTCCCTCAATCAGTTCTTTTTTGTCGCCGTAGGTTTGGTAGGCGGTGATTTCTTTATCAAGGTATTTCTTAAGTATCTTGTCTTTGTTCACGAGGTCGTATTGATAGTTTTGTTCAATCACTTCGATATTTCCGTTAACTGACTTAAGTCTGACGCTGGTTGGATCAATCATTGAGGCAACCCCTGTGTAGAGGACGTTATTTAAGCCTTCACCTAAATAGTTTGTCCTGTATTCCTTCACAACCCCCAGGTTGGAGTTATAGACCGTAACCTCCAGGTCTTCAGCTTCAGCGTCTATTACTATTGGTTTATTCAATAGGGTTACGCTGATTGCTATAGTCATCAAAACCAAAATCACTAAACCTAAACCTTTTTTATTTAACTCCATTTTATAACCTCATGTTTAATTAATAATCTGACGCAGGTATATAAATCCTTTTCGGTTTATTTCGGTTTAAACCGAAACTGGGTTATATAGCAGGGTATTAACTATGACTGTGGTGGTTATTGACACAAACCTTATTATTGCCGGTAGGTGGAGGAGGGGTAGTAGTTCAGATCGGATAATTGGTTGGGTTATTGAAGGCAGGCTTGATGCGGTTTACACTACGGAAACTAAGAATGAGAATCTGTATATACTCGGGAAGGTTAAGGCACCTAAACTTTATATGGACCGGATTTTGAAGTTCTACAGGGTTTCAAGGAAGGTGGATTCAGGGGAAAGGATTAACGCCTGTCCTGACAAATCCGATAACCGGTTTCTGGAGGCTGCAGTCTCGGGGAAAGCAGGATATGTTATCACAAGCGACAGCGATCTCCTGGATATGAGGGAGTATGAGGGTATTCGAATCCTGAAACCCGGCGCCTTTGAGAGGGAGGTGTCTTTACATTAACTTGTTTGTGAACTCTCCACCACGCAGTTATTGCTTCTGCAGGCGCATCTTCCGGCGCCGCAGTCGATAGGTCCCTGGCACACCATAGTACACATAACGTCAGTGCACTTTGGAGCATATTTCTTATTTATGCAGGAGGTGGGGTGGCAGCATTGAGCCGATGCACAATCAGAATCTATCTCACAGTAGTTAAACTCTTTGGTTTTCTTTTCTTCCTTAACGCTTTCATTCTTTTTAACGTATATTTCAACGCAATCCCCCTCCCTATATTCACAGCCTGTAACCCCGTATTCATCTAAACAGTTTATGCCGCAGAGTTTTTTACTTGACTCCTCAGGAGCCTCCCCCTTCAGATAACATTTACAGTCGCAGAGGCTTAGTGAGCATTCTTTCACAACGGGTTTCTCAACGCATCCGCTGATTAAAAAAATTCCTGTTACAAGAATTCCAAACAAAATTTTTTGGTTCATTTTATCCTGTTAACAATATTGGTGAAGAATATATAAAGAGTCAGGAATTACCTGTAATCCTGGCGGAGGAATAATCGTTGGAGCATCATGGTATGTGAATCTTGATGTATCTGAAATCTTTCGGGACTGTGAGGGTTTTTTTGTAGGTGGTTTTAGGATTCCAGGTCTCCTGGACCACATCTGTGGTGTGGAATAAATTCCATCTGTTTCCATCATGCTTCATAGAACTTATTTGTTTTAGGGGTTTAAGACCTTTTTCGTTTCCTCACTATCCTCATCCGTGTGGTGTTCATGCCTTCTCCTGATCTTTTTTATGTCTCTGTGGGTGTGTTCATGCATATGCAGGTGTATATGCCCGCCTCCAGTCTCTATAGTCTCTGTGAGATGGGAGATGGCTTCATCAATCGATAAAGGGAGTTCATCGCAGTTATAGCCGAAACAAGACAGTATTTCAAACAGGAGGGTGATGCTTGGAACCTCCAGATTTGAATTCTTTAGTAAATCCACATCCAGAAAGATTTCCCTTGGGGAGCCCCCCCCAAGCAGGGTCTTATTGATTACATAAACCCTGTCTGATATCTCCGGCACAGCGTTTATGTCATGGGTGGCGAGTATTATTGTTTTTCCGTCAGCCTTCAAATCCTTCATTACCTTAAGAACATCCCTCCTGCTTTTCGGGTCCAGGTTGGATGTGGGCTCATCAAAAGCCAGTATCTCAGGCTCCATCGACAGAACCGATGCAAGGGATATTCTTTTCTTCTCCCCGAGGCTTAAGTGATGCGGGCATCTGCTTTCATACCCCTGCATATTCATTTTCTTTAACGCCGATTCAACCCTTCCCTTTACTTCCAGGTCAGACAGCCCCAGGTTTATCGGACCGAAAGCAACATCATCAAAGACTGTCGGCATGAAAAGCTGATCATCCGGATCCTGAAAGACCAAGCCGACCTCACTTACCACCTCACTACGTTTCTTGTTTACTATGTCCTCCCCGAATATCCTGATTGAACCACTACCCTTCAGGATACCGTTTAAATGCAGGAGTAGTGTGGACTTGCCGGCACCGTTTGGACCTAATAAAACAACCAGCTCCCCCTGGGATACATCTATGGACACATCCTTCAACGCCAGGGTACCGTCCGGGTAAACGTAGGTTAAATTCCTGACATCAACTACTTTCTCAGACATTTTCACCCTATAAAACTGACTCCATGCAGCGAGATTGCTATTCCGATTACCGTGAACGCCTTAATCCAGTCCATGTTACACATTCTGAATTCAGCCAGGGTTCTGATGGTTCCCGTATACCCCCTTGAGATCATCGCGTTATAAACGTTCTCTGCCCTCTCATAACTCCTGACAAAAAGCATTCCAATTGCTTTACCTAGGGTTTTCATTGTATACACGTTCGTGCCTCTCTTAAACCCCCTTGCTTTAAGTGACTTAGTCATTCTATGGAATTCATCGATGAGCACAAAGATATAGCGGTAAGTAAACATTATTGCCTGAACGAATTTATTCGGGATTCCGAGTTTCTCAAGGGCCTTTAAGGTATTGTCAAACCTTGTTGTTCCTATCATAGGGAATACAAGCATAATACTTGTAAACGCCCTTAGGGAGACTAGAGACCCTTTATATAAACCTTCCGCTGAGATACTCAGGATATAGAAACTAAACACCTCTCTACCCGGAACAGTGAGGGACAGGATTATGAGGAGGGATAAAACAAATAGAGTAACCCATTTCATATATCCAAGAATAAATGGGATGGGTATCTTGGAGATAGTGACCAATAGAATCGCAATAAGGAATCCGATTAATGCTGTTCCTAAATCCTGTATCAGGTTTATGGAGTAAATCAGGAAGAGTATTGAGATTAATCTAGCCCTCGGATCCCAATTATGCAGGGGGCTTTTAATTCCTGCATACTTGTCTATCTCAGGGAATTTTGTCATTTCTCCTTCTGTTTCTTCCAGTGTACATACATAAGTGATAACCCGGTAAGCCCAAATAGATAACCTAATCCGGCAATTACCCCCGCATACACTGGAATCCCCGCATCTCCGTCATTTGATCCTATTGCACTCATGTTCAGGATTGTTTCCGCTCTATGGCCCGGCATGTGCGTGGCTTCCACCTCAATCCGGTACGCCTTCACCCCAATTTTTGGCGGGAAACTGAATTCACCCTCCTCATCCGTCGTTCCTGTTATATACAACTCCTCTATACCCTCTTTTATCGAGTATACCTTCACCTCCCCGTCTTTCACTGCGGATGCCCCTTTAAACCATGACTTCACCGTTATCGCCCCTACGCTGGTGCTTACATGCATTCTATGCGCACTTGCCATGTTACTGGATAAAACAACAAAAACAGCCACAAGTATTAATAAACTTTTTTTCCTCATTTTTTCAGCATTTCAGGTTTAACTGCTGCAAGGAATGCAACAATTGAGCCGACAACAACGGATTCTATTATGATTATAGGTATATGAGCTATTATTAAGGCTGCTGCCACCACCATAAACTCCTCCCCCGTTGTTAAAAGCATTAATGAGGTGAGGATGACAGCCAGGGTAACTGCTAACCCCCCGGCAAGCCCTCCAAATAACCCTAATCTCCTAGGTGTTTCTGTTTTACCCCCCAACCTGAATAGTGAGTATGCGGCGAGAGCAGGTAAGCCCATAGTCATGCTGTTCACTCCGATAACCGTTACACCCCCGTGTCCAAATAAGAGGGCCTGCAAAACAAGGCCGATGAAAATAGATGGGTAGGCGAGGATTCCGAGGGTTACCCCCACCAACCCGTTTAATATTAAATGCACGGATGTTGGGCCTGCAGGCATATGGATCAGGGATGCGACAAAAAAAGCTGCCGTGATAAGTGAAAGTCGCGGGATTTCCTCAGCCTCCAGTTTTCTCATGCTCAATGTTAAGAGCACTATCGTTACCACCCATCCGGCAGCTAAAACCTCAGGAGATAATATTCCATCGGATATGTGAACCATCTACCTCTTTGTTGCAGCATATAAACCTAGTACTACCGCCAGTAAGGCGATTCCAATCGCTACGTAAACTAAGGCTGTGTTGTCTTTAGAGGTCGTGGATTCTGTCTTAGGGCTTTCAGCAGTTACTGTGTGGGCGGATTCCGCCGGGAAGGCGTCTAGTACTGGAACTATGATGATTCCTCTCTGGGTGAGTCCGTCCTCCTCCGGACCGTATGCGCCGATAAACCATATCCCTGGTTCATCCAGGGTGTAGGTGAATTCCCCGTCTTTATTTGTTTTCGTCACTCTCGTAAACATCATGGGGGGGTCATACGGGAACATCTCCTCCGCTTCTTTAACAACGTTATCCCCAACCTCCTTTGTATGGTACATCTCGATTTCCACATCAGCGTCCTGCATGGGGCTTCCCTTGTATAATGCCTTTCCGGTGAATACAAAGCCTTCCTCAAGCCCGTAGGGTCTTGTGTACGGCATTGCTTCGGCGTTTTGTTTAAGTTCGGCATCCCACCCTACCCAGGCTTCTTCACCGCAGTGGATGATTGCCTTTACATAATCTATCAACCCCTCTCCTTCATCCTCGTATTCTGCATGCACTATCCAGTCACCCATCTTGTCGACGGTGAAGGAGACTTCATATGCTTTCTTTCCTCCAACCGTTATCTCTGATGTCGGTAAAACTTTATTGTTTCCTTCCGGATCCCTGACACTGACTTTTGGAACCGAGGTCATGTCAAAGAGTATGTGTTCATAGGGGTGTCCCCATATTACCTGGATAGTTTTTGTATCGCCTAACTCTGCGATATAGTCTCTTGGCGTTACGTCCATATCCCCGCCTGGAAAGAGCATGGTGAAGTGTGCACTGCTCATTCCCATCATACATAAGATTATCAAGCCTATAGAGGCCAGCATGTATCCTTTCTTAATCATTTTTTTGTCACCTTATTCATTATTTGTCGTTATCAATTGGATTTTATTATTTAAAAGATAATAATAATTAAAGAATAGTATTACCAGGTGCCCATCATCTCTTTCTATCCAATAAAGTCGGGTCAGGAATCTTCTCAGCGGGCTTCCACCCTTTCTTTTTCAGTATCGGCAATAAACGATTCCTGAGGGTTAATGGAATATCCGACTCTTGTCTTATAAACCTGTGGAAATCCTCTGGTAATTTATCAAACTGTTTCTCATACAAATCGATGTAGTGCGCGATTTTAATCTGCCTGCCCTTTACGCCGTCACTGGCTCTCATACAGAGTTTAGGAATTACCGTAATCGCATCCTCCTTAGTCTCAGCGATATAATAGAGATGCTCCGGGACAGGACCTACATCACATTTCTCACCGCTCCGGGTATCATAGACACTCCAACTGGTTTCTTCACTGCTGAGCAGGCTTCGCCTATACTTTACACCCTGAGGCCCTAAAACCACCGGAATCCCTAGTCTATTCGCCCCGGTTACTATCGAATGAGCCTTCTGTGACATAGCCCCCCAGGCTACTGCAACCGCCCCCACCCTGTTCAGAATGTAGTCAGCAATCTCCTCATAATTACCCTCAAGCGGTCTTTTCGCAAAGATGTTAGCTATCTTGATTGCGGCATCGAGTATATGGGAATTCGATACACACGACCCGGTATTTACAAGACACCCGGCATCGAAATCCCCCGGGTATTTCTCATAGAGCTTCTTATCGGATAACGCGAGATCCATGGCCGAACACCCGGTGGCTGTAACTATATACTTCCTGTCAAGGAATGTCTCCGCCATCTCCACCAAACCGGCACTGCCTTCAGAATAATTCGGACACCCGGCAAACAATATTATGCCTGGTATTTCACCAAACACTATAGGTCTGCCAACCTTCCGAATCTCCACATCGCTTATCGGCCCCCTGCCGGGTCTTATGAAGCCTCTCTGATTCAACAAATCATCCATAATTACTTGGGAGAAAATCTGTATTACAGGAATCTTTTCCGGGCAGTGTGACTCACACCTGCCGCAGAATAGGCATTTATGGATGGCCTCCTTTGCCTTCTTCAGTTTACCCTCCCTTATTAATTTCAGGGTTTCAGACACATCTATGTTGACAGGACACGCCCTGCTGCACGATCCCTTACCGGTTCGGTTAAGGGCTCTGCATTTCTCAATCTCCTTTATATAATCCTCTTTTTGTGCCGGAATCTTTTTCTTGTTTTTATGAACCCCTGTTGCTGTTTTCACAACGATTTCGCCGAGTTTATCCAGATCATGTATATATGCCCCGGGAATTATTTTATCAACCAGTTTCTTTACTATCTCGTTCACGTCGTCATTTGATAAATCCGGCAGACCGCCGATATTCTTATCTGATGTGGTTATCACCGGAATCCCCATGTTTTTTGCATTCTCTATGGTGTCCACCCTGATACACTGCTCATCCAATACTATAACGTCTGCTATACCCGCCTTGACATAAGGCAGTTGATGAGATAATGGGCCGATAATCTTTGTTGCATTAGAGGAGTATCTCGCCAGGTCATGGGCGGTACAGCATATCCCAACCACCTCGACTTTACTCTTTGATTCAGCGATATAATCCACGATTTCCACACCGCTGCATACGTTATGCCCCAGGCACAGGACTACTGGTTTAGATGTATCTGCGATGCCGAATCCTATCTCAACCAAAGGCGATTTCGGGTCAGCCTTAGGGAATCCTAATGCAGAGATCTGGGCAACATCCGCTATCTCCATCCCCAGCGAATCAAGCATCCCGGAGTGCAGTAACTTCGATTCAAAGTCCATATTACTGGATTCCTGTCCGAAAGACAGTGAGGATACAAGGGAGTTAAGTTCCCGTTCAATATACTCTAAACCAGGGAGTAAACTACGCACGTTCCTCGGTTTTTTACCCATGATAAGCCTGAACAAGGGCAGATCAACATCAATATCTCCTCCCATATCTATTTTGGTGTATCTGCCGAATTTCTCTATAACCCTATCTACCATCTCTCTGGCATGCGCCGTGTGTGTGGAGGCACCCAGTATACCCAGTAAGAGAGCGAATCTACTCTGTTGGGTTACTAGATCCATACCACATGCCCCACGCCTGCCCCTGCTGAGGTCACATGGTCCGAGGGTGCAGAGGCTGCATTTATCGCAGATCGCGGTATACTGGGGGTTATACCTGGAAAGCAGTATCCTGTCCCAATCCCTCAGGTCTGATATACCTGGCATCCTGATTCTCTTCTCTTTCACGCCAGCCCCGATGCTTACACGTACATTCTTTCCCTTAACCCGGATGCCGGATGAAATAAGGGTGTTTACCTCATTGATCTTATGCCTCATTTTTCTGTCTGAACTTTACCAAGCAGAATGTCCCTCACCCTCCGCATTATCTTCGTGTCTATTTCCTCGCACGTATCTAATTCTTCATAAATCAGTTTCTCTCTGAAAACCGCTATCGCCCCGGAGGGGCAGGCGATAGAGCAGGCGCCACAGTATATGCACGTGTCCTCGTCCACCTCAACCTTATCTTTAACGCTTATCGCCTCCTCTTTACATATATCCTGGCATGTGTTACATCCCTTCGGGCATTTCTCTTGATCAATCTCAACCCTGCCCTCGAATCTAATCTCCCCAGGAAGTCCTTTATTTTCAACTATAAGTAACCTCTCCACCCCATTAATCAATATCTTTAGTGCATCCCTTGGGCAGAGGGCGGCACAGACCCCGCACAACACGCATTTCTCTATATCCAGCTCTATCGGGTCGGCATCGATAAGACCCTTAATTGACGCACCCGGTGGATTTAATCCCAGGGCCTCCTTAGGACAGCACTGGACGCAGATTGCACAGCCTGTGCACTCATCACCTGAATACTCTAACCTGACCTCATCCCTCCACATACCCAATACCTTCAATGGCTTCATCTCTTAAACACTACTTTATCTATCTCAATTGAAACACCATTTGATTCAGGAAGGGATTGTGTGGATTTATCAGGCCAGAGTTGCTCAATCACTGCCGCTAATCTAGGTTTTCCAAAATAGGGGATGAATTCCTCCATATCGGTGTATGGAATACCGATGAATGGACTAACCTCCCCACTCCATAGGTCGACGTTCCAGAGGTATTTCCCTGTTTCTTTTATCTCAGCACCGTATTTCCGATAGAAATCAACAAAGGGGTCCAGGAGGTCTCCTGACGGGATGGCTAGGGCATCATAGCTTTTAAGGGAGGTATAAAGGCTTCTCTCTATATCCTCGATGGAACCAAAGACCTTGATCCTGAGTTCATTATCCCCTTTCGCTGCAAAGATTTCATCCCTGATTCCATAGGCTAAATAATTGGTTTTTGATAGGAAGTCCAGCAGTATCGTTATGGAGGCCTCGATTTTGAGTTTCGTCACACGCTTGTATGCATTCACGAGATGGTGGATGGATGGATTCATTGGGCAGCCGTATCTGAATCGTTCTTCTCTGTATTCCGCAATCCATGGTAGGTGGGGAAGTGATATATTCTCTTGTTTTTCCATAAAAATTTTCATGAAAAACCTGACTTTATCGTTCATTAAACCATTTATTATTTCTCTATCCACTGCCAGGTATGCTATTTCGAAACGCGACACAAACTGATTACGTCCTATGTAATCCGAGACTTCATATATTTTTTCAGGTGTTAACATTTTTTGATGCATAAAAAATTTAAAATAGTAATCTAATAGTAATACAAATTTGGGATTAGTATTACTATAATTTATAATGATTAATCATTTAAAAATTAATCCTAAGAACCACGGCAGATGTCGGAACAATTAATACAAAAACTTATCCCTCACCATCTCTACCCTGTTAAGTAGACCCAAAAAGGCCTCTTCATTATCCCTTCCCTCTGAATAGATACTACAGAGGGGTTCACTCTCCCGAACCCTTGATCTGGGGAAAGGGATGTCCCCCACATCCTCTAACCCGGTTAAATCCTTAACCAACAAATTCCTGTGGGCATACAAAATACCCTTCCCAAAACACCTGCTTGATTCTTCCTTAGGCATTAATAAATCCCCCTCAATTGCCTTCAGATGCTCCTCCACCAGATTGATTCCACGGTATTTCTCCACACACTCCAACGTATCCTGAAATCTCGTATTCACCTCCATGAAATAGACTCCATCATCTGACACGAGATAATCCACCCCATTAGATCCCGTTAATTTTAGTCTGGATATCAGTCGGGAGGATTGAGCCGCAATTATGTCGTCGTCAGCCAGGGAGTCCAACGGAACAATGTTTCCGCAGTACATAAATTCATCTTCAGTTCCGAATTCCTTAACACCAACCAGCTGTTTATTCACCGAGAGGGTTACTGCCTCCCCTCCATCAGATAAAACAGATGAACTTATTCCATCCCCTTTAATGTATTCCTGAACCAACACATCATGATCGATTTTCATATCCTGGTATACCCTAAGGTCATCACCGTCGCTAATCAGGGCTGGAGCAATCTCTGTCCCCTTGACCAGGGATTTCACAACCAGGGGGTAACCTAGTTTATCCACAGCATTCAATAGATCCCTGAATGACCTTGCAACAATTGTTTTCGGGTAAAGCATACCTATCTCATCAAATATTTTCTTCAGCACACCCCAGTTTTTCGCCCCAGCAATCTGTTTGGAGCTATTGCCGAGGATTCTGAAGTATCCCTCCAGTTCCTTAACCAGCTTGGGGTTACAACCTAAATCAGAGGTTATTAACAGTGAATCCACGCGTCCATCCAGTTCATCTATCGTGTGATTCACCAGCTCATCCTGCGAGTATTCATTCTCCAGGTCAGGCTTTAACGGGTCCCTCTGCAGTGGATAATGGAAATCCGCCACCTTTTGGGTGTCCACATCCCTGAAGTAATCCACCAAATAAACAACGTAGTTAAGGCGTTTCGCACTAGCCGCCACAGCCCGGGAATTTATGCCAACTACACCGATTTCTTCGTTCATTCTATCCAAGTATTTATATATGAACCTGTAATTAATTTACATGACTGCTGTGTTTGATACCATAAATAAAGCATTTAATCTTTATCAAAAGGATTATGGGAAGGTCATTACAGCGTTTATAGCCTTACTTGCGATCACAGTGATTGTTGCTGTTTTATCCTTTATCCTCAGTTTATCTCTTTCGGTCACGGAAACGGCTTGTGAGTCATCAACACTTGATACCGGAAATATTGCTTCAGGTGTTGTCTCCAATATACTCTGTAAGTATATGCAACCTTCGTCATTAATAGAAACCGGGCTGAGCTGGGTTATCGGGATAGTTGTAATCCTCATAATCCTGGCGGTAATAAAACCGTTGGAGGAACTTATCCTGGCGAAAGAAAGGATAACGGAATGGACCTCCCGGTTATCCACTCAGATATCTAATGCCGTAAAACTATTTATCTTTGATACGTTAGTCGGGTTAGTTACTTTCATTCCTATCCTAATATTATTGATCCTCTTGATTCCGGATTTCACCAATCTATTGTCTACAGCCATTTCAGGGCAGGATCCCGGGAGGTTAGGTGGAGAGTTAAATAGTTTCTTATTAAAGAGTTTAGGGGTTCTATCGATTGGACTTATTGTAGGTGTTTTAATAGAACTAATACTTGTTTTATCCTTTACCTTCGTGCGTATAGAACTGGCTTTGACTAACCAGGGCCTTATTTCTGCAGTAAATAATTCCCTAGAATTGTTCAGGAATAATAAAGGTCAGGTGCTTATGTTCCACCTGGCATGGTTTCTCATCAGCATCGTGGTTGGGGTATTAACCTTGATTACGTGCTGTATGGCGATTTTCGTCGGACCTATACTATCTTACCTGTTGGTTCTCCCGGTCAGATTACTATCTGAAATCATTTTCTGGAAGGAATTGAAATCCCGGAGTAAAGATACTATCACTCATGCGTATTCCAGGGAAAGTACCACCATCTATTAATCAACTCGTTATTCTAATTCTTTTAAATCTTAAGTATAGCTATGGATTTAGTGGTTATAGCAATAGCTATCTACTTTATCGTATTGATGCTGATTGGCTTATCTCTGAGGGGTGTGAAGAGTGAGGAAGGCTTTATTCTGGCTAACAGGCAGATTAAGTTTCCCATGTTGGTTGCAACTGTTGTTGCCAGCTTCTATGGGGCTTCAGCGGTTATTGGAGGAGCCAGCATAACGTATCAGATCGGTCTGGGTGTCTTATGGTTTATGATACCCTTCTATCTCGGAAATATCTTTCTCATATTTGTTCTGCCGAAGATACAGAAAGAGAATGTTTTCACCCTCCCTGATTTCCTCGGCAGGTTCTATGGCAGCAGGACGGTTATTGCATCCTCCTCGATCCTGGCTGTGCTCTGCCTGGTTCCTGAATCCATCATCGCGGGAGGTAAAATACTTGAGCTTGTAACCCCCTTATCCCTAGAAATCAGCATGGTCCTGGTTTTCTCCGTAATCGTTTTATACACCCTGCTCGGTGGAATGCGATCAGTAATTGTCTCGGATCTAATGCAGTTCGGTTTAATGCTTTTGGCATTAATAATTATAGTTCCCTATATGCTCGCCCCCACTAACCTGCAGTTTGAATCACTCCCTAAGGAATTCTGGAATCCATTCAACTATCTTGATCAGGAGACCCTGGTCTGGTGCATACTGTTATTTTTTCTGCCAATCACATCCGCCCCGCTGTATCAACGAATCTTTGCTTCAGCAAAGGGCGTTAATATAAAGAAGGCTATTCTTTACTCAGTAATAATCTGGATTGCCATAGACGCAATTGTTCTTTTATCCGGATTAGTCTCCAGCGTAAACTATGAATTAGATGACCCTGACCAGGCAATCTTCATCCTCGGGTCCAGTCTGTTGCCGCCGGTTTTACAGGCAGTATTCTTTATCGGTTTATTATCTGCCGTAATGAGCACCGCAGATTCATTCCTGCATTCGGGTGCAAGCAGTCTAGCTCATGATGTCTATGGGGGGATTACCGGAAGTACTGAAGTAAAGACGGTGACAATAAGCAGGCTCCTAGTCATTGTCCTGGGTTTTATAAGCCTGCTCCTTGCGTTGTATTTCCAGCAGATCGTTCCGGCCTTAATTTTTCTCTTGACCGTCTGGATCTCCGGCATCCTGGTTCCCACCCTATCCGCTTTACTGAATTATAGATTGAATGAGGATGCGGCATTCTGTTCAATAGTTTTTGGGTCTGCGGCGGCGGTGATATGGAGATTCCTTCCATTAATGGAGATAGATCCATTGTTTATAGGTCTTGGATGCTCCCTACTCGTTGCGGTTATCGTAGATAAATTAAGGTGAATCCGAAAGAGATTGAAGCAGTAATGCTTATGGGAGAGAGTGAACGAATCAGGGATAAACCCTTCACCAAGGTTAAAGGTAAGGAGCTGTTTAAGTACGGCCATGAAACCCTAAAGAGGGTTTTTAGGGATGTACTCATAGTATGTGTGAAAGATATGGGGGATAGGCTTGGGGGCTACAGGTTTGTTGTGGAGGATTATGGCATAGGCCCCTTGGGTGCTATATACGGGGGGGTAGGGAATACAACATCGGAGTATATCTTCGTTACTGGGTGTGATATGCCTCTTCTGAGTGAAAAGGCTATTGGATTCCTCTGCGGTAAGGTAAAAAGAGATGGCGTGGTTCCGGTCTATGGGGATGGCAAACTGGAGCCGCTGCATTCACTCTATCGGAGAAAAAAAATCCTTGAGTTAGATATCCTAAAGAGGGGCGGGAGGATAATGGATTTGATCAGGGAGATGGATATGGAATTCATTCCTGTAAATGAAATCAAGAGATATGATCCAGGGTTACTGACGTTCAGGAATATTAATACGGAAGGGGATATACGTGACTTCGTTAAATAATGGATTCCGCAATTTTATAGACCTCTTCTAAATCAAGGACTGATTTTTTTTCTTTAAACAACTCTTTAACAATTTCATGGTGACACTTTATCTTCAGGTTGCCTATTGCTAAAGCACCCACCCCCATTTTTTCTTTATCCACTTCTTTATCATCTCTTGCATCAACACCTTCGATTCCATATGGGGGTACAGCATTCACATCTGCCATCACCCTTATCCCGGGGAATTTCGACCATATACTCTTGGGTAGGATCACCACCCCCTCAGGTCCTGTTGCCACCACAACATCCGAGTTTGAAACAGCCTCCTCTGTTGATTCATCATCCCTTGCTTCAAAGGGGCTGATGTCTACGCCATATTTCTCTTTTATTGCCCTGCAACTACTCTCTGACCTGTCCAGTTTCCTTGAGGTGAGTGTTACATTACAGCCTTCTTTAGCCAGTAAAACGGCTATCCTCTGTCCAACCGGACCGGTTCCCGCAAGGATGGTGGCATTTAATCCGGAGAGATTACCTTCACAGGAATTCTTTATCTTCACTACGCAGGCGCTTGATGTGGTGTAGGCGCCATCGGGGTCTGCAACAATGGAAACCCTGAATGCATCAGGTAATTCATTGAAAGACTCCACTGCCTTGTTCATCAGCTCCTCCCCCTTATCTACGTCATGTCCACCGATGAATATTGCAGTGTCCTTCAGATCATTAGGATGCCGGGTGAAGACACAACTATGCACCATATCCCTCATATCATCTAAATCTATGTTACAGTAGGGTACCACAACATCTGCTCCGGCATCATATGCTACTATTAAATCAAACAAGCTAGCATACTTTTCAGGGCTTATGTATGCCAGAATCTTTTTCATCTTCGTTTACCTGTATTCAGTCCGGGTATATGTAGCCCTTTTGTGGATATCTGCCTTCAGGCTTAAATAAATCAGGCTCTTAGCCACATCTCTCGCCGTTACCATACCAATTATTTCTCCCTTTTCCGCGACCGGCAGCCTCCTGATATTGTGTTTATTAAACAGGTTACTCGCTTCAAACACATCACTGTCTGAATCTATAATATGGGCACACTTGTTCATGACGTCAGAGACTTTGGTCTTGTCTATGTCCTTACCTAAAGCTACTACCTTCGTGAGTATGTCTCTTTCTGTTATAATCATAATACACCCATCTTTCTTAACCAATACTGAGCCTATATTCTTCTCACTCATCAGTTTAGCTGCATCCGATACGGACATGTCTTTATCCATCACGGTTGCTTTATGCATTAACTCTTTTACATTCATTTTAGTCTTAACTTTTTTTTTAATAATTTAGTATTACTCTTATAAATCCCACATCTCACATTACGTCACTATTGAATTATGGTTGAAAAGAAAAATAGTTATTGGGTTTTAAGAACCCAATAATCAGTTTATTCAGTGTATTGCTCGATTGCATCCATAACCAGTCCCATGTGGAATACTGCAGGGCCTCCGGCCATCAATACCGATACAAAGCAGGCTTCAATTATCTCATCCTTGCTTGCTCCGGCGTCCAGTGAACCCTTCACATGCAATGCTATACACCACTCGCATCCGCTACCAACTGCTAATGCTAAGGCAATCAATCTCTTCGTCTTGGATGTTAGAGCACCATCATCCTCCACTGTGTGTCTCTTTAGAACACCAAACGGACCCATTAGTCTGGGATACTCTTTACCTAATCTTCCTGAAGTTTTTGTTGCTTCATCCAACTTTTTTTTCATATCAGTCATTTATATCACCTCATCCATATTTATTTATATTCGAAATAGTATAATTATAATGATAAATCATTATAAATTAAATTTAGGGATTTAAAAA
>JAYEKX010000024.1:0-5188 GCA_034716875.1 Candidatus Altarchaeota archaeon
GCCTGCTGCCTCAGTATATCCTCGATCTTTTTTATCTCCTCAGGCGAGGCCTTAGCAATCTTTATCAAGATAAGTTGATTACCATAGGGATAGATTGGTATATCCTTCAACCCCATGGTATTAAGTCTATTCTCCAGTATACCCTTCTCTATCGCCATAATCTCAGGTGTTACCGGCTCTTCCAGTCTCAACCACATCTGGATGCCGCCTGCAAAATCAATACCATAATCCAAGCCATTTCCAAGACCTATCCCCTCATCTTTATTGTGTGCAGTGATATTGCTAACCAGGATTAATGAAATTGACACGCAGATTACCAACATCCATATTCTTACACTCCTTAAAAGCCTGTTAGTTAAGTCCATATCCCTTTATCTATATGACCTCTTCACCCTTCTTTGTCGTTTGAATATAGTTAATTTACCTCCCTTCTCCTCCAGATACCACTTCAATATCCCTGCATTCATAAACCAGGTGGTAATAAGATCAGCGAATAACCCCAGCAATAGAACAGATGCTATACTGCTGAGGGTATGAATCTGTGTTAATGTGCTGGAGATGAATAGAATAACCAGCATTACCGCAATGGTTGTCCCCGTCATCGTTAAACCAGTCTTCATAGCATTATCTATCCGTTTATTCACCTCACCCGTCTTCCTCCTTAAAACCCTCGCAGTTAATAGGATATCGGAATCCACGGAGTAACCAACCAGCATTAATAGTGCCACCAGGGATGCTGGCTCCAAGAGAATTCCGAAAAGACTCATACCGCCCGCCGCAATTAAGGCATCACATGTTGCAGCCAGCATTACAGCAATGGAGGGTATGAAATCCCTGAACGCAAAGAAGATTACCGAAGCCATTAATATATAGGCTAGAATTACCGCCTTTGCTCCATCCTCCCTGAATTTCTCTCCAAGAGCCGGCTCTACCCTCCCTATGTTGCAGTTCTTCTTCTGCAGGTCTATCGATACTTCCTGGTCTAGATAGAAACCTAGCGCACTCTCTAATTCCTCCTTATCCAGGTCTATTGCAGAAATCTTTAGGATATTGGATTCCTCATCAAATTGTATATCAATCCTTTCTTTAAGTCTGACACTTAATTTATCCCCTAACTCTGCAGGGGGTCTCTGGGTTAATTCTATCAGGGCCGTATCTGATTCCCTAAGTTCCCCCATGTATTTAGCAATTATTCCTTCCACATCTTCCGTCTCCACAACCGATGTGGTGAAGACAGTGACCCGATTCATACCGGTCTCAAAATCCTTCCCCAGATAGATCTTTAAATCAGTTAGACCTAGATTCAGCAAATCATCCTCTAATTCACTTAAGGTTAACGGATCAATATCCTTATCGGTCAGTATCTCCATTAAGGTGCCCCCCTGAAAATCAATACCCATGGGGATTCCCCGGGTAAGAAGCAGGATGATCATTAGAACAGAGATGACAATAGGTACGAAGATTAAGGTCTTATAATTTACCTTCTCAGTAAGTTTGCTGTAGAGATTATCAAACATGGTTTAGTTATTTTACAGTTAATACTTAAAAATAATCAAACTCAATTAATTGAGGGTGAGAGGGAAAAAAAATGTTTCAGAAGGTTGTTATCGGGGGCACATATGATATGATACATAAGGGGCATAAAAGGATTCTTGAAGCTGGATTTTTGATTTCGGAGGAGGTGGTGATTGGATTAACCTCGGATGAGTTTGCAAGGAGATTCCGGGTGGAAGAGGTTCTGCCGTTTGAAAAGAGACGGGAAAATCTGGAGGGATTCGTGAAGAAATTCGGGAAGAGGTACAGGATAATTAAGATCGATGACGCGTATGGTATTGCAACCATTGACCCGGAGATCGACTGCATAGTGGCGAGTGAGGAAACCCTGCTTAGGGCGAGTGAGATAAACGCTATAAGGTTTAAGAAGGGCTTGAATAAATTAACGATTGTTGTCGTCCCCATAGTTCTTGCAGAAGATGGAAAACCAGTATCAAGTGATAGGATAAACTCAGGGGAGATTGATGAGGCAGGAAGGATTTTGAAATGAAGGAACCTAAAGCTATGGAGGAAATCCACAGGATTAGAGAAAGGAACTTAATCTGTTGATTC
Organism: Candidatus Altarchaeota archaeon; assembly: GCA_034716875.1. Taxonomy (GTDB): domain Archaea; phylum Altiarchaeota; class Altiarchaeia; order IMC4; family QMZM01; genus QMZG01. The sequence goes on from JAYEKX010000024.1 coordinate 2,107, forward strand.
AAAATAATCTTATAAAGGTCAAAGGTTCAGGTAGAGGTACCTATTATATTTTGGTTGGCGATTAGTTGGCGATTACGTTAGAGACAATCTTACAGGGTAATTAACATCTGGCATCTAATAGCCTGAACCCCAAATAAGTTTACTCATAGATTAGATATAAACAAGATTAAATGGATAAAATAAAACATCAAGTTGAAGGATTAATCGAAAAATGAAGGTTCTCATAACGTTGGGGCCGACTCAGGAACCCATTGATGTGGTAAGGTTTATATCAAACGCGAGTTCAGGAAAGATGGGTGCAGCCTTAGCCAGGGAGGCGATAAAACGAGGGTATGAGGTCACACTGGTTTCCGGGATAATCAACATCAGGCTGCCTGAGAACGCCAGGATACTCAGGGTGAAAACAGCAAACGATATGATTTCCACCTCATTGACCGAGTTAGGAGATAACTATGACCTCTTCATCTCCACTGCGGCGATTGCAGACTACTCGCCGATGAAAATTGATGATAAAAAAATAAAATCTGGAAAGGAAATCATGGAGATAAAATTAATGCCCACGCCTAAACTCACCAGGGAGGTTAGAGTAAATCACCCAAACATGTTTATTGTGGCATTCAAGGCGGAATACAACCTCACGGAAAAGGAGTTAATTAAGAGGGCGCGATCGAAACTAAATGAGGAACACCTTAATCTAGTGGTTGCCAACGACCTGAAAAAGAACGGTTTCGGGTCTGACTCCACTGAAGTAGTTATCATCAACAAAAAAAAGATAATTCATTTATCCAGAGATACTAAGGAGAATATCGCTGAAGGAATCTGGTAAGTCATTGACAAAGAAAGAAAAAAGGAGGGGGTGAAATGAAACTATTTCTTTTCATTAAGTTCCAGTTCTATTCCTCCCACTAATCCGGCAAAGATGTTGTAGATAATCGCGCATATTGCCCCCATTATAGCATACATTATTGCTGAGGCTATAACCGTTACAACTAATATGATTAAACCTATAACTAGTACCATAGCCCCTGTACCCATCCCTTCATCTCCCCCGAGAGAGGCTATACTTAAGGCGCCAAACATCATAGCCAGAAAAATCATTACCCCATACATAAGACCGATAACCAGCCCTATAGCAGCATATATCTTCAGCATAGAGACAACCCCAACCCGCTTAAGTTCGTGTTTCATAGAAATCACCTATTGTTCAATTTTGCACATAGTCTCATCTTATATTATGTTTCCGAATTTAATATTTCGAGATATTCTCCAACCAGCTTTTTTGACATCTTGGTTAGGTGGCTTATCTCATCCTGATTAAATTTATCGGCGAGTAGTTTCACTCGCTCATAGTCCCGGATGTATGCGTCCACATTGGTTCTGTCGTGTTTTGTTATCCTCGCTATCTCCGGGGTCAGATAGCCTTTCCTGTAAAGCTCGATTATCTCCTTCTTATGGGTTGTTGTCCGGCCCAGGTCATGTATCTGGCCCCTTGTTGGGACAGGTTCACCTGTCTTTTCTTTAACTCTCTTGAGTTTCATCGATATGTTTGTGTGTCTTATACTCAAGAGGACGCTCATATCTATCTGGGATAACACACCTCCCTGATCCTTCGCCTCATGGAACATCCTGAGCATCTGTTTTTCAGTGATGTCCTTCATTGGTTTCCCTTTTGCGTAATCCTCTAGATCCTCTTTGTTTATCAACGTCAGGATTACTGGTTTTAACTTACTATCCCTTAATTTTTTTCCCTGAGTGTGCTTATCGTCAATGTCTACTGCATACCATATGGTTTGCCCTGGCTTCAGTCTCTTTTGCTCTGGAAAATACTCGTCAACTACCTCAAGGAGGTCATCAACTAACGTTTCCGCTATCCTTATTTTATCGCTGTAGCCATACTCATCCACGAGTTTCTTTATCAATACGTTCTTTAGGGTTTTATCCTGCAAGGGCCCATAGATATTCTTGGTCCAGAGTCTTGTGGAGGCGTCACTCATCTTCTTCACCTCCCTCTTTTTTTTTACTACGCTCTATTCTGCTGTATCTCTCCCTTATCTTGTCCAACTGTTTCTTACATTCGGGGGTTTTGTATTTCTGGTACAGCTCTAAGTACTCCCTGACTAGACGCATTGATATGCCCAATGTCATTCGGATTTCACTCGTATTCATGCCCTTATCCTTCAATAACATCACTCTTACAAAGGTTTCGATGTATCTCTTAATGCTGCTTTCACTATGTGCTGTTCTGTGCATTATCCCTGAAAAGGTATATCCCTGCAGGAGTAATTCCACTGTTTTGGCCTTGTGTGAGGTTCCTCTTCCAATATCTTCAACAGCACCTCTCGTGGGAATAGATATCCCCTCCTTATGGTACTCCCCGATTATCCTACGTATTGTGTTTCTTGTAACATACAAGAGATCCGCCAGATCCTCCTGACTCAGCAGGGCACCTTGCTCGTAGGCTTCCCATGCCAGTCTGCTTGCCAATGTCTTTCTCAATCCTGGAGTTCCTAACTTTCTGTATACTTCAAGGTCTCCCTTTGCATGTGTAGTAAGCCTTATCGGTTTTAGTTTACAGTGCTTGATTGGTTTCGCTGCGGATTCCTTACATGCTACAGCATATCTTATTATCTGTCCATCCAATCGTTCGTCTTCAAACAACCCCTGCCTGAAGTCTATTATCTCCTCAACCAGCTTCTCAGCCGCTCTTGGACAGAGATTATATCCTTCCTGAAGGTTGTTAACAAACATCTGCTCCACACTCTTGGTATGGAGTCTATTTATGGTTTCAGTCTCCATCGTATTACATTACCTTATTTTATAAATAAGGAAACACAATACAAGAGACAACTATGCTCAAATTGTATCAATCACCGTCATAAATTCAGCAACCTCTGACTTTTCTCTCTGAATGTATTCAACCACCGCCGGGATGATCTTAAAGAGGAGGTAGGAGACTATAGCAAATATGATGAACTCTATAGGCAGCAGCACTAATTGAAATAACCCTCCTGTGCTTTGATTCAACCCTTGAAACAGGGAAACATTCTCGACTAGAAGGGCGGCTAAATGAGACTGCTCAACC
>JAYEKX010000025.1:0-5161 GCA_034716875.1 Candidatus Altarchaeota archaeon
CTCCGCATTCCATCGCATCTTCCACCATCCTGTAGAGGTCTTCTTCACTCTCGATTTTTGGGCCTCCGGCGATAACCACCGGAATAGGGCAGCCGTCAATAACCTCCCTGAAGCTTTTTTTATCCCCGGTGTATACTGTTTTTATTATGTCTGCACCTAATTCAGCCCCGATCCTTGCCACATGTTTGACGTATCTGACGTCGTGTTCACTCTCTATTTTTTTACCTCGGGCATACATCATAGCAAGTAGCGGTATTCCATATTCGTTACATTCCTCTGCAACCATCCCCAGGTTCATCAGCATCTCGCTTTCATTCTCTGAGCCTACGTTAACGTGCACTGAAACGGCGTCGGCTCCGAGACGAACAGCTTCCTGTACTGAGGTGACCTGTATTCTGTTGTTGGGGTATGTTGAGAGGGTTGTGCCGGCTGAGAGATGAACTATTAAGCCGATGTCTCGACCATAGCCCCTGTGTCCTGCTCCAACGATGCCTTTATGCATTAAGACCGCGTTAGCCCCTCCCTTGGATATATCACTTATGGCTTTCACCATATCCTCTAACCCCTGGATGGGTCCGACTGAGACCCCATGATCTACTGGAACTATCACGGTTTTCCTGGATTTCCTGTCAATTATCCTTTCCATACGAATTTGTTTACCAATCATTTTTAAGCCGCAGATTATTAAGTGAATTAAAATTAGATTCAGCGATTAAAAAGACCCGATGGTGGTTTTATCGTTGCCGCACTGTGGAGGTACATCACCTGCGGGTTAATATCTTTATCACATCCCCGTTTATCAGAACATGATCTTTCCCTATCTTTTTTTTGGTTCTGCAGTCTATAGCCCCAATGAATCCCTCACCGATGTCGGTATGTATCTTGTATGCTAAATCCAGGGCTGTGGAACCCTGTGGAAGCAGATAAGCGTCCGGTAGAACATTATCTTTAGAGTCCGTCAGCTTATTCTCATTCTCCACCGGATAAACAACCATCATCTCTAGAACATCAAAGACTGCGGTATTAAGACACTCCTGCACTCCAGTAGACCTGAATTTCTGCAATATATTTATTTTTATGAACTCCAAGGCCTTTTTTTGTTTCACGTCAATATCCCCCTTCAGAATTTCAAGATCAGAATCCCCCGGGAGATAATGGATGATGCCTTGGGTTTGAGCCTGCCTCAACGCCAGTTCCGCTTCAGAGCATGTGGGGATTATCCTGTATTTATCCCCCAATCCCCCATAATTTTTTTTATTATCTAGGTCGATTTTGTTTCCAGCTAACGTGATGGGTTTAGAGGCCTCCCTGAGTTTCACGGAAAACCCCTTCAGTTCCTCATCACCCCAATCTTTTTCACCCAGTAACCCGGCCTCTTTAATAGCAGCATTCACCTGCGATTCATTAACCTCCAAACCAGAAAGCTGCTCAGTCAACTCCTTAACGAGATCTTCATGGGCGTATTTGATCTTTCTGGAGATTTTAGCCCAATTCTTTTTCAGGATTCCATAGAACCATAAATCAATCTCATCCTCCAGGAATTTTATGTCAAACACAGGGTCATAGCCTTCAGTAGCCTCACCCTTCTCATCGGTTCTACCGGAGATATCCACTATATGAATCAATGAATCCGCCCTCCTCAAGTCATCTAGGAACCGGTTACCCAAGCCCCTGCCTTCATGCGCCCCCGGAACCAAACCGGCGACATCAATAACCTTAACCGGAATAAACCTGTTTTTTTCTATACACAAGGAATTCTGTGGACTACAGTCCAGATTAAACTCCCTGCAGACACAGTCCACCCGCACATAACCCACGCCAACATTCGCTTTTATGGTGGTGAACGGGAAATTTGCAATCTCCGCATCCACTAGCGTCAAAGCCTTAAAGAAAGTGCTCTTCCCCACATTCGGTTTACCGACTATGCCAATTTCCATTTCAATCTAATTTAGTTAGGATTCATAATCTATTTAAGGAAGAAAAAAGATATATGGAAGATGGAGATAAATGAGGAGATCGCAAGGATTGAGGAGGGGGATAAAGAAATCAATGCCTTCATCGTCTTGGATAAGGAAGGGGTTTCTAAAAAGAGGGTTAAAGGGAACGGTAAATTAAAAGACTTAATCATTGCGGTGAAATCCAATATATGTGTTGAGGGTTTATTGGCAAGCTGTGCCTCAAAAACCCTGGAGAATTATGTTGCTCCTTATGACGCTACGGTGGTGGAGAAAATAAAGAATGAATCCGGCGTTATCATCGGGATGACGAATATGGATGAGTTCGCATGCGGCTCATCCGGGGAAACATCCTACTTCAAGGCTACAGACAACCCCTCGGCCAGAGGACATATCCCCGGGGGTTCATCATCCGGATCCGGGGCTGCTGTCGCCGCAGGGTTCGTTGATGCTGCAATAGGCAGCGACACGGGGGGTTCGATAAGAAATCCAGCCTCCCACTGCGGGGTAGTGGGATTTAAACCCACCTATGGGGTTGTCTCCAGATACGGACTGATTGATCTGGCCATGTCCCTGGACCAGATCGGGCCGCTCGCAAGGGATGTAAAAACCGTCGCACAGCTTCTGGAGGTTATAGTAGGATATGACCCTAGAGACGAAACCTCCCTGAAACTGGATGAAAAATTCTATAACTTCACAAAAAACCTGAATTCCAGCCTGAAGGATACTAAACTGGGTTATGCCCAGGAATTTGACAAGTTGATAGTGGATAAGGGCATAAAAAAGATAATCCATAAATCCCTGGATGAATTAAGTTCAGCTGGCGCTGAATTAATTGAAGTCAGCCTCCCCAACCTAGAGATAGCCCTCCCCACATACTACCTGAATGTCTACGTTGAATTCTTCTCCGCCACACGTAAGTTTGACGGGAGGAGATATGGCTACAGGATAGAGGAAGTCTGCGGGGAAGAAGTGTTGAGAAGGATTATGTTGGGCTCATACATCTCACAAAAGGAATACAGCGGGAGATACTACAGAAAGGCCTTGCAGGCGAGGTCATTAATAAGGAAGGAAATCTCTGACGCGTTAAATGAGGTGGATGTCCTGGTGGGGCCAGCCGTCCCGAAACTGCCGCATAAACTCGGAACCAGAATAGAGGATCCGCGGGTGATGTACGCCTACGACATCTTCACAGTACTGGCTAACCTATCCGGAACCCCTGCAGGCGTGGTTCCCGCAGGAAAGGTGGATGGAATACCCACGGGATTGCAGGTCATGGGTGGGGCATTAATGGATCAGAAGGTACTGGATGTTATGCACGGCTTCGAGAAGTGCAGGTAAGTGAACGTAGAGAACGCGCACAAGACAGTCAACCGGTTTCTTTCTTTTTCGTTTTACCCTTCCTACCAACCTTCTTTCTCGTCTTTTTCGTTTTAGTTTTCCTTCTCTTTTTTTTCTTCTCTTTCGCCTTGGGTTCTTCCTTAACTTTTTTCTTTTCTTTAAAGATAATCCCCTTAACCTCCTCAAGATCCTTAACCTCCTTATTACCTGAAATAAACCTGTTGTACAGGGTATCCAGTATAACGAAGGATAAGGTAAAAAGCAGGAAAGCCGCCGAGAGAATTAATAAAAAATCAGAGTAACCGACGTTACTTGGGTCTATGACGGTAGTTGATGAAAAAGTTGTTGTAGTGATTAAAGCCATGGGAACAGATGTTGTGGATGCAATATATGTCGTCGTTGTGATTGAGGTTGTGGGGGTTGTTAAGGTTGTTATTAATGTGGTTGTTGGGGTTGTGGGGGTTGAGGTTGCTGTATAGGCATCTGACTTATAGCCAAATACATAAAGCTTATTCCCTGATGCGAGGATTATCTCCCGGTTCCCATCCCTATCCAAGTCCGCAACCGCCGGCGGCTCTGTGATAACATTATTTGTTTCATAACCCCACTCCTTAAAGCCGAATGAATTCAGGACATACAGAATCCCATCCTTTGAACCAAAGATTATTTCCGGCCTCCCATTCCCATTCAGATCCGCGATGGCCGGCGAGGAAAGAATCCTGGCATTCGTGCTATACACATACCTAATCTGTCCTGTACTGCTGATTACATACAATGATTTATCACTGGACCCTACAACAACCTCCTTCCTCCCATCACCATCCAAGTCCGCAACCGCCGGCGGGGAAAGTATCCCCTCACGAGTCTTATAACCCCAGCTCTCAGCGATGGTTGAGTATTTAATAGGCTCTAAAGTACAGTTTCCAGTGAATTCATCGCATCTTACAACGTTGCCTCGCTGATACTCCTTATAGTATAAGGAATACAGGAGGCCGTCCCCTGAACTGATTAATATCTCCGGGTTCCCTTGTCTGTTCAAATCCGCTATAACCGGGGAGGGGACGTCACCGCTTGTTTGAAAGTTCCACATCCTCCAATTCGGCAGATTTATGACATATAACCTGTTATTAGCTGAACCAATGAGTATATCTAATTTTCCGTCAGAGTTTATATCCCCTATGGCGGGGGTAGTCATCCGGGTGAATAATGAGCAATCCCATAATTTTTCTCCGCGGGAATTTAGGACATACAGGTTATCATTAGATGTGAATACAACCTCTAAACTGCGGGAATCATCTAGATTTGCCGCCACAGGTGAAGTCTCTATAGGCCCGTCTGTTTCATAAACCCAGATCTTTCTGCCATTCACGTCCAAAGCATAGAGTTTATTATCAAGAGAGCCGAAGAGAATTTCCAGTTTACTATTGTTCCATAAGTCAAAGACTGCGGGTGTAAAAACCGTCCCCTTAGCCTTATAAGTCCATAACTCTTCGCAGTTTAGATTTAATACATACAACCTATCAGACGAGCCAAACAGGATTTCAGCCATGTCGTCATCATTAATATCAACCGCGATGGGGGCGGATATCTTCTCCGGGGCCTCAAAGGTTGATAATAACTCCATACTCCCCAGAGGGAAACCCGAGGAAGTATTAATAAAGCCTGTATGGGTTATATCGTGGTGAACCATAGGCCAGTCACTATCCGAGATGCTGGCAGAAACCGTTGAAGATAAAATGATTAATGCAATAAAAATTGTTTTTTTCATTTCTTTAATAAATTTATAACAATAAGCAATATTATATATTCACCTAAAGAAAATATGGTTCTGGAATCCATAATCAGGCCATCGAAGATGGAGAAAA
>JAYEKX010000026.1:0-5082 GCA_034716875.1 Candidatus Altarchaeota archaeon
TCATAGTTTTGGATTCCAAGTCCTCTGGCTTTCCGTAAGAGGAAGGGCCTATATCCTACATTATGCACCTTTTCCCCCTCGATTATTATCTTCTTGATTTGATCCATTTTTCAACCATTAAACTATTTGTTTTTCCAGCATATAAATCCCTTTTTAGGGGATAATTATCCCACAGTCCACGCATTAATAAGATTATCTCAACCCGCAGATAACCTGACCATCACTTAATCTATGTGAAGCCTAAGGGTCATCAGCGTAAGCGTATGTGATTCTTTCGAGGTAAAATCCGGCTACCCAAACCTCCCTGTGATGTAGTCTTCGGTTGATTTCTCCTTGGGGTTTTCGAATATTTGCCTTGTTCTCCCGAATTCAATCAATTCCCCTAAAAGGAAGTATCCCGTGTAACCCGAGACCCGGGCTGCCTGCTGCATATTGTGGGTGACTATTACTAGGGTGTAATTCTTCTTTAGATCATTGATCAATTCCTCGATCTTTGCGGTGGAGATAGGATCCAGTGCGGAGCACGGTTCATCAAAGAGTATCACCTCAGGTTTCACCGCCAGTGTTCTTGCGATACAGAGTCTCTGCTGCTGTCCCCCGGACAGGTCCAGTGCATTCACATCCAACCGGTCCCTGACCTCATCCCACAGGGCGGCATCAATCAGACTCTTCTCTACTATTCCTTTCAGTTGTTTCTTATCCCCGATGCCATGTATCCTTGGACCATAAGCCACATTATCAAAGATACTCATCGGGAAGGGATTTGGTTTTTGAAATACCATGCCGACCCTTTTTCTTAAAGAAACGACGTCAATATCTTTATCATATATATTTTTCCCGTCCAACAATACCGACCCGGTAACCCTGACACCGTCTATGAGGTCATTCATCCTGTTCAACGTCCTGATAAACGTGCTTTTTCCACATCCTGAGGGTCCTATAAGTGCGGTTACCTTGTTCTCCCTGATGTCGAGGTCCACGTCCTTTAATGCGTGGTTGTCGGTATACCACAAATTCAGCTTCTTTACCACCATCATGTTTCCGTTGTTCATTGTCTGCCTCCAGATTAATTTAGATATTCATCTCCTTATGTTCCTTGTGAGATAAGCATTAAGGGTTCTTGTAACATAGTTTGATATCAGTATCATCAGGAGCAATACCAGGGCTATGCCAAACGCCCTTTGTATGAAGAGGGGGTTTTGTGCCTCAAGTATCAGGAAATACATGATCACAGTTAATGCATTAGCCGGCTCCAGTAGTGTTGTAGGGATGGATGGCGGCCAAAAAGAGACCAGCCAGATTATCGGGGCTGTCTCACCTACTGCCCTTCCAAATCCCAAAATCACCCCGGTGACTATCCCGGGTAGTGCGGAAGGTAGGACAACCCGGCGTATGGTCTGTAATTTTGTAGCGCCAAGTGCATAGCTTCCCTCCTTGTCTGATCCGGGAACCGTTCTTATCGCCACTTCAGCCGTTCTCATAATGGTTGGCAGTATCATAAAACCAAGGGTCAGGCCCGCAACCAACAGGCATGCCTTCATCTTTAGATAGAACAAAAACAGGGTCAGTCCGAAAAGACCGAACACGATGGAGGGTACGGCGTTCAGGGAGTCGGCACCTGTCCTTATCAGTTTTGTTACCTTTCCTTCTTTTGTGAATTCCGAGAGGTATATTGCCGATCCGACACCGATAGGGATTGCAAACGACAGTGCCGTTGCTGCCAAAAGCAGGGTCCCAACCATCGCAGGGAATATGCCGCCCTCCAGCCAGTAGTTGGAAGCCCCCCCGAACAGGAAATCCAGACTCATTGCAGGCAACCCCCTGAGGAATACGTAGAGGATTATGTATACCAGTATCATAATTATGAATACCGCTGAGACCCAAAGGGAGGTAATTGCTATCCTGTTTGTTCTTTGTGAATTTAGGGGATTCATCTTTTGTAATATTTATCGTTTCACCCTGCTTTTTGACAGCAGGTAATTTGATATTAGACTGAGTACGAAAACGGCTGTGAGCAGGATTATCGCCAGGGAAAATAAGGCAGAGTGCCATGTACTTCCCACAGGCACATAGGACATTTCAAGCAGGAGGGCGGATGTCAGGGTGGTCCCTGTGCTTCCTGCCCCAAACAGATCACTTGTGATATGTTTCGCATTACCGAAAATAAGTACCACAACTATCGTCTCCCCGACTAATCTTCCCATACCTAAAATAGACCCGGCGACAATCCCGGGAAGTGCCGTAGGTATTACAACCCCTCTTATTGTCTGCCATTGTGTTGACCCAAGGGCAAATGATCCCGCCTTAAACGCCCTTGGAACGCTCTCAATGGAGTCCTGTGATACGCTGATAATTATCGGAAGTACCATAACCGCAAGGGTAACAGATACTGCAAAGATACCCTCGCCCGTCCTGAATGCCTCCCCCCTGACCAAATCCCCGAGGTCATATTGAATAAAAACCACAAGAACCGCCACTGCTATGGCAGCATACAGGATTGATGGAATCCCTGCCAGCAATTCTATTGCAGGTCTGACCATATTTCTTGCCCATCTTGGGGCTACCTCAGATAGGAATATCGCACAGGAAATTCCAAGGGGGATTGCAATGATCAAGCCACCGAACGTTACAAGTATTGAGCCGGCGATAAAATTGAATGCCCCGAAGACACCCCTTGAGGGCTCCCATCTTGTTCCGAATATGAAGTCGGTTGGCGATACCTTAGAGAATAACGGCAGCCCCTCCCTGAACAGGAACACGAAGATAAGGAGGAGGATTAATGCTGCAGTCATTGCGAAAAGCAGGAGTGCTCCTTTCACAATGTTCTCCGTGTTTATGGATTTTCTCTCAAACATCTTCTTCTATGGAATAAACGGCTCACAAGCATCCAGTATCTCCCCGAAGTCCATGGCTTTGCCGCCAACTAGCTTTATCCTGGCGTTAATTCCATCTCCTTCTATCTCAATTATATTGTATGAATTCGCAAAAAAGCCGCAGAATTTTTCAGAGGAAACAGTTCCTGCATTTATTATCATGGAATCGTTCAGCTTTAAACTCCACGGCCGGTGTCTGTGTCCGCATAGAACCAGATCGACATTACAGTGTGTTATCGCCCTTAGTACATCCCCCGCATCTGTGACGGTGTTTCTTTCCAGACCCGTATCGGGAACCGGAACCAGATGATGATGCAGGGCAACTACCTTGAATTTCTCTTTATGTCTGTCCAGAATTTTTTCGAGCCACTGTATCTGCCTGTAACCGACTTCGCCCTCATTTTTGTCAGGTCTTGCAGTACTCAGATAAACCATAACCGTATTCCTAAATTCCAAAACACCGGGTTTTTGAAAAAATCTTTTGCATAGTAAATAGCCTGTTAAACGATAGTCGTGATTTCCGGTACCTATGATCTTTCTCTCGCATTTTATTCTGCTTAGATAATCCCTGGCTAATTCGTATTCATGGAGGAAACCGTTATCGGTGAGATCTCCGGTTACTACGACAATATCCGGCATTAATTCATTGATCTCTTCTATAGCTAACTCAAGTGCCTCTGAATTAAAACCTGAATTTCCACAATGAAGGTCTGATAAATGTATGACTAACATTATCTAATTTTTATGAATCCCTCCTCCTCAACTATTTCTTGTCCTTCATCACTTAAGACGAAGTCTATGAATCTCTTTTTTAAACCAGATGCTTCGCCGTTGGTTATCATGTATAGTTTTCTTGATATCGGGTATGCTCCACTCTTTATTGTGGCCGTTGAAGGTGTCACTCCATCTATCTTTAAATCCTTCACTGTCTCATCCACATATCCTAAGCCGATGTATCCTATGGCGTTTTCATTGCCTGCTATGGCTGCTTTAGCTGCTCCGTTGCTTGGCTTTTGTAGAGCGTCTCCTGCATTCGCTGTCTTTCCTTTGTTCATGACAAGTTCCTCGAACGTTGCTCTTGTACCTGAGCCTTCTTCCCTGATGACCACCATGATCTCTTTGTCCGGGCCGCCAACCCCCTTGAAGTTCGTGATTTTACCGGAGAATATGTCCTGCACCTGCTGCTTTGTCAGACCACTGACGGAATTGGCTGGATGCGCTACTACTGCTATGCCGTCTCCTGCTATAGCGTATGGTTTGAGATCCGGATATTTTGTTTTCTCCGTCTCCTTAAGCTCCCTTGAGGCATCCCCTATATCTGCTGAGCCCTCAGCCACCATCTTTACCCCTGTTCCTGAACCGCCCCCCTGCACTGAGACTATCACACCCGGATTTTTCTTCATGAATTCCTCTGCAGCCTTGGCTGCAATCGGCTGAACCGTTGTGGAACCTGCAATACTTAACGTTTCCTTTTTCTCCCCCCCGTCGATGCAGGCAGAAATCAATATAACAACTGTCACAAGGGACAGTAAACCCATAATCTTATATTTTGAATCCATTTTTAGTACCCCTTCCCTAGAGTTTCCCTCACCGCCCGGTAGGTGAATATAGGTATGAAATCCTGTATTTTCGCATCACTTTCGTCAGAGAATCGGTGGGTATTGTATAATCTCTCTATTTCAGGTATTCGTTCATCCCCGAATTCCTTAACCAGTCTTTCAATGTTTGTTTTATGAACCCTTTCGAGGGTAGCTAATTTATCCATATAGAATTCTTGAACTTTTTGTGCTATAAAAAGAGCGTATATAACTTATATAATCTATATAGACAAGATATGGTTGTTATAAAGGCGGGTAATTGGATAATGTAGTGATATGGCATTAAGAAATCTGGATCTAAGCGAGATTCCTGAAAAGAGCATCATCCTGATAGAGGAGGACATCGGTTCCGTGGAGCGGGTTTTTCTTCATCGTATCGTTTTTGACTGTCTTGGTGCGGGCAAGAGGGTTCTTTATCTGTCAACCCACACCAGCCGGGAGGATGTTATAGCTGAGATGTCCTCCTATTCTTTTTTTGATCCTGGGCTTGCGGATTCGGAGAATATGCGGATAGAGGGATACTTCAACAACCTCCCGGAGGTTGCCGATATGGCAGTGGAATTTGACGTCTGTATAATAGATCCATTCTCCGCTTTGATAATGAACAAGGA
>JAYEKX010000027.1:0-5052 GCA_034716875.1 Candidatus Altarchaeota archaeon
TGTGGCCGAAGCATTTTTTCCCGTATAGTTCATGGAATTCCTTGCTTATAGCCAGCTCCTCCAGCAGGAACTTAGGGTTAAACGCGTATTCACCGGCGAGGGGGTAGACACACTCGCTCATGGTCTTGAATCCAACGGCATTATAGAGGTATCTCACAAACTTGGTGGTTCCCCCAAACCTAAGCGGCGTTAATTTCACGTCTGACTTGGGAACCCTCATATAGCTTACCTTATAGAATGTCTTTAAAGCCGTCTCTCTACCATGTTCCTCAAGGATTTTTATGAATTTATCTATGAAGGTTCTGGCAAAGAAGTTGCAGGTTATGTCTATCGGCAATGGAGGGATGTTTTTTATGGTATGTAGCGGCGGAATTATGTCCGAGTCAAGGCAGATTACCAGCTCAATATCCCGCTGTACCGCATATTTTATCGCGCCTTCAAGGGCTTCTCCTTTACCGGTGCCGGGATTTTTCACGAAAGTCAGTCCAGCGTCTAATCTGTGCTGAATTACCTCTGCTGATGGGTTCGTAGACCAGCCGTCTGCAATAATAATCTCTTCCACAATATCCTCTTCCACCAGATCCCATATATCCCTTATATTAGATACTATGGTGGGTTCATTGTAGTAGGGGAAAATTAAGGCGACATTTATCTCGTTTTCCTTAAGGATCTTTCGCCACTCCTTCGTCTTTGAAAGCTCCGCCCTCAGCTCCCCCAGCATATCGATGGTGTCTTCAACCACTTCCTTGTTTTTGGATGTTATTTTCTCTATCTTTCTTACATCCTTTACAGTGACATGATTCAGGCAGGGGGCGCCCTCCCTCGTTTTATAGTATTTTGCGAATCGTTTTATGAAGTCCTTGGAGGAGACGAATTTAAAGAATTCCTTTTCTGCATAGAGTTCAAAGGGTTCATCAAGGATTTTTATGTGTTTAGCTTGAAAGAATTTACCCTCCATTGCCTTAGATTTTAAGTCAAACGCCCTTTTAGCATACTCCTCCTTGAGCCTGTTGTACTCCACATCCCCCAGTTCCTTCAGGGATAGGCATCTGTCTGAATAACCTTCAGGGCATTCACCCTCAGTATCCAGGAGAAGCCATCTATCCCCGTCTTTCTCCACGATCCCTGAAATCTCACCTTCGTAAATCATTTTCCCTTAAATTATTTGATTTAACTACTATTTAATGTTTTCTATCCAAAAACGGTAAAAAATGAGGGATTTTATTTTATAAATCTCCTTCAGACTTTAAGGAATCAGGGTTGGCAGAGGAAGGGAGTTTTTTTATATAAAGAGCAGTACTAAAGAGATGGTTATAATCCCATCACAAAGTTCCTGCACATGCTTTATAAATTTCCGCCATCCCATTTTCATCACCTTCCAGAATCTTCACCCAAAATTCCTTAAAATTTCAATTACCTCCTCATCAGTAGTTTGTGGAAAAGTTCTATAGAACTGACTGATGGCACCAAAATATTTGGGGGTATGTAGGTATATAACCTCATCCACTTCCCTCTTCATCTCCCCAATAGTTTCTGATGGAGCAACTGGAACAGCAAGGATAATCCTCTGGGGGTTTCTCTTTTTTAGAGACTTAATGGCTGCCAACATAGTAAATCCTGTGGCAATTCCATCATCTACCAGGATTACAACCTTCTCTTCTAATTCAATGTCTTTGGCGCCATATTTCTCAGCCCTCCTTTTTATTTCCTCCATTTGAATCTTCTTTTCCTTTTCTATATAATCTGGGGGAATGTTTAAGGAGATGGTTAATTCCTCCTTCAGAAGCAGATCGCCATCTTGAGTAACAGCGGCAACAGCCAGTTCGGGATTGTATGGGGCCCCGATTTTTCTCGGGATAATAAGGCTGAGAGGAGCACATAAAGCCTTAGCAATCTCATTAGCGACTACAACACCCCCCCCTGGGGATAGTCAATACCACCGCCTTTTCTTTCCTAAATTTTAACAACTTCTTTGCCAGCCTGATACCGGCGTCTTTCCTGTCATTGAAGATCATGGTTATTACAAAGTCGGCAGAATACTGCGACTTTCAAGTCGCAGATGAATGCCCAACTCACCGACTTTATAGGTTCATACCACACCCTTCAGGGTGTGGTTGTTGATTTAAGAACTTCTTATAATTATTTACCTAAAAAAGGTAAAAAATGAAAAAAAGTTCTGAAACCTCCATCTCACAGAAAGAATACGAATTAATAGAAAAAATCAATAAATCCGGGATTGCCCTGTTCTCTGCTGTCGATATAACAAAATCCTGTTTTACCCTCTTATGAACAAGTTATTAGTGATGTGAAAAAAGTTTTGAAACAACAAATTTTGCCATAGCGAAATTTGTTGTCGACGAATTTATATGCTTCGCATATAAATTCTAGCATGATGAAAATTCTCTTCGCAACCTCTAATCATCACAAGGTTAAGGAAGCCAATGATGTGGGGAAAAAATTTGGTGTGGAATTCATCCAGCTTATGGAGCCGTATCCCGAGATCAGGGACGAGGATGTTTCGAGGGTGGCTGAGGAGGGGGCTAAATTCGTATTTGAAGGGATTCAAAAGACTGTTATTGTAGAGGATACCGGCTTATTCATAGACGTATTGAATGGATTCCCTGGTTCTTACTCTGCGTTTGTTTACAGAAAAATCGGGAATCAGGGGATATTACAACTGTTGACGGGGAAGGTGGATAGGAGTGCGAGATTTACTTCAGCGGTTGGGTATTGCGATTTAAAGGGGGTAAAAATTTTTCAAGATTCGGTTGAAGGCACCATAGCAGATGAAGCTGAAGGAACCGCAGGCTTTGGCTATGATCCCTTATTCATTCCAAAAGGCCAAACCAAGACCTTTGCACAGGATCCTGTGATGAAGAGCAGGGTTTCCCATAGAAAAAAAGCCTTTGAGAAGTTCTGTAGATGGGTTATTTAAGGTATGAACTAATTTAAGTTGTCTGGCTTCCGCCTATCACAAACTCCTGATCACCGAATTGTAGTGTGGCTAATGTGATGTTGATTCTGTCGCTTATATTGGTTTTTATATCCAGGATTACGGCGAATCTGTCAGCGTCCTCTATACGTACTGCTTTACCGTTTATCAAAACCTCCTCTGGAACCTTAACTAAACCATTTTTCTTAATAACTAATTCAAGGATTTTATTTTCCTTCAAAACCTTTCTGACCTGCTCAACACTACTGTTTAGCGGAATCCTGAGCAGGATGTTTCCATTCACAAGAGAGTACTTTATCCCCTCCCTCCCAAGGATTCCTGTGATATCCTTTAATGAACTGTTGAATGATATCTCGGTTTTATCAACCCCTGTTTTCACATCAACACCCAGGTTAGTGATCTCTTCAACGGTTTCATTACTGATTGATTCATTAATCCGGATCCTCAGGGGGTTAATCCTGATACTTGTTACGTTAATATACTCCTCTATCGTGTTTGGATAGAAGTCTGAAGCAATAGTCCCTGTAATCCTGATGTCTGTGAGGTTAATAACGCTGGTTGAGATTACTGGGCCCATGGGGAGCCTCCTTATTTCCAGGCCAAACAAGCTTCCATCGCTTGATTTTTGGAAAAGGAGTATCCTGGAGTATTCTCCTTTTTTGACATCCAGATTCCCTGGGATGTAGATGCTGTCTGTCCCAGCTCCAGAGAGATTCACTGAGAGAGTGCCTGCATAAGCCCTTTTCAGGATGTATTCATCCAGCCTGTTATCTAATTCATTCTTGAGTTTCTCTGTGGTGTTTTCATCAACATCCCTGAATGTGAATTTAAAGAATAACAGATCCTTTCCGCAGAGATCATAATACTGCCCCCCTCTAGGGCCTGCTACCTCACATACCACGTTCTCTAACCCTGGCATGGAGATGTTATAAATCCACTCAATAGTCTGGAAATTTATGCAGGAGGACTTAACAATGGCTATTAATTCAGGCTTTATTTCATCGGCGCGGACTAACATAGGGATATCGCTTTCTATGGGGTTGATATTATAGCTCTGAAAGTATGGTTTTTCCTTTTCTTCCCTATCCTGGGTTTTTTCACCCGGTGAACTAAAGAAATAAAATCCTGAGAATAACATGCTACCTGCTACTATGAACACCATGATGAATAGATAGCGTTCCCTTTTCTTCTGTTCCTTACTCTTTTTCTCAACCCTTTTCTTTATCTTCTTTGCCATATTAACCTAAGTGGGTATATAAGACTTTTCTTAATATTAATGGTATTACTCCCTTCTCTCGGATTCAAACTGCATTCCCCTAGAACAGGCGATACATACGCCTTTCTCTGGAATGTAACACTTGGGGCAAACACGTTTCCCACAGAGTACACAGCTATGCAGCCTTCCGATATTGCCGCAGATGTCACAAAGTCCCTGATTCATTTCTTTCTTTACCTTTTAAATAATGAATAAAGTGGGTTGTTTTATACCTAAAAATGTAGGTATTTTATAAATAAAACATATGTGTTTATACTTGAAAACATATTAAAAAACAAAGAGTTAATTAATAAATTAATACAAAAAAAGTATATTATTAATATTGTAATCAGCTAAGAAAGTAAAAAATGCGGAGCAGTAAGATACGAACTGGCTTGAACAGCCTGGTGAATATAGTGAGTAAGAAAGGGGAGTTCAAGTTGACTGATGCCGCGAAGATGCTGGATATAGATGAGACTTCTTTAGAAGGGCTGGTTAAGATCCTTGTTGAGCATGAGATACTGGAGGTTCATTACTCTATTGTTGGTGATAAGATTCTGAGGAAAGGGGCGAAGATAAAAGGGACTGTTTCCCGGCAACAGATTAAGGAGACGGTTGATGAAACCCTGACCAGCGAAAAGATTGAGGAGCGTGAAGAAACAAAGAGGATTGAGCGACTTCTTGATGTTATGAAGAAAAGGATTGCTGAGAAGAAGAATATTGCCCCTGAAGCTGGGGAGACAAGACCTGTGAGGGCGGAAGCAGGGAGAAAGAGGGAGGGCTTAATGAACAAGGGGGGTTTACCTAGAGATGAAGGGCTTCGAAGAAGGGATGAGAAGTTGGG
>JAYEKX010000028.1:0-5031 GCA_034716875.1 Candidatus Altarchaeota archaeon
AATACCTCTACTCCCCCCTCTCGCAGGGATTAACGCAACAGTTTTCATCATTACTCCCTATACACATTTATCCTCTCAACCACATTAAAAACATCCTCATCCCTCATCTTTGGGAATAAAGGCAGCGTAATAATCCTGCTAAAAACCTCTTCAGTAACCGGGAAATCCTTGGGATTGATGTGAAAATTTTCCACATAATAACTATGGTGGTAAACAGGGATATAATGTACATTAACCCCTATATCATTATCCCGCATATATCTAAAAAACTTATCCCGGCCCCCATCCAATAAAATCGTATAAATATGCCATGCATGTTTTACATCCTCTTTAGTTACTGGAACATCAATATAACTGAAATCCTCAAGCAATTCCATATATAAACCCGCTAGATACCGCCTTCTCTCAATAAATTCATCCAACTTCTTCAACTGAGAGAGTCCTAAAGCACACTGGAAATCCGTTAACCTGTAATTTCTCCCAAGAAACTTCATGTCATAAGCATAACCCGCATTCCTACCATAACGCTCTCCAGCATCTCTGTCAATCCCATGATTCCTCAAGAGTCTCAATTTTTCATAAAAAACCTTATTATCTGTAACGACAGCACCTCCCTCACCAGTTGTTATAAGCTTTACAGGGTGAAAACTAAACACCGTCATGTCTGCAAAATTTCCTATTTTTTTTCCGTTATATTCAGCACCAATCGCATGACTTGCATCCTCTATCAAATACAAATCAAACTCCTCAGCAATCTCCCTTATCTCCTTAATATCACAAGGCTGTCCGGCATAATCAACATAGATTACCGCCCTTGTTTTATCCGTTACCTTTCTTCTTATTTCCTCCGGATTAACATTCCACGTATCCCCTTTTATATCCGCAAACACAGGTTTACAGTTATTATACAAGATTGAATTCGAAGTTGCTATGAAAGTGAAAGGCGTCGTGATTATCTCAGAACCCTCAGGCAAACCCAGTGTCTGAACCGCAATATCCAAAGCAGCTGTTCCAGAATTCACAACAGTCGCGTGCCTACAGCCAACATACCCACAGATGCAGTCTTCAAACTCCTGCACTTTAGGTCCGGTAGTAATCCAGTCACTCCCTAAAACATTTACAACCTCTCTAATATCCTCTTCATCAATCCATTGATGACCATAAGGAATCATTCTTCCAACACCAAACGATATGGAATAGTATCCTCCGGCTCCTCCGGAACCTCACTGAATACAACCAAACTCGCCTCACCCCCGCCAATATTCTTTATTGCATGAGCAACAAAAGGGGGTAGATAAATCATTTTATATTTTTTAGATCCGATATCAAGGATTACCTTCCTTTTCTCCCCTGAGGTTACATCCTCCATAAATAAAGCAATCCTTCCAGCAGTAATTGCAAGCCACTCCCCTTTTTTCTTGTGGTAATGCTTTGCCCGGGTTTCACCCGGAGCTATTGAAACCAAATAAGAATGTAGGCAATTAAACGGCTCATCCCCATACTCCATCGAAACCAACTCAGAAAGCCATCCATCACTTCGATCATGTTTCACACGAAAAAGTTCTTTATATATCATATCCATCAACTATCTTCATGAGTTCCTCCTCCGTAAGCCATTTATCATTACTGTCACTTGTATAACTGAATCCTTCAGGGAGAGGTTTCTCCTCCCCAAGATTATATTCATCCCAGAAGGGATGCTCAGGCTCGATCATAAAGTAGTTATCAAATTCCTTCGCAACCCATGCCTCATCCATTGTCAAAAGGGTTTCATGAAGCTTCTCACCAGCACGAATCCCAATAATCCTCTTTTTAGCTCCCGGAACTATAGCATCCGCTAAATCCGTAACCCGCATGCTAGAAATCTTTGGGATAAATATCTCACCACCCACCATACATTCAATACAATCAATAACGAAACGAACCCCCTGATCTAAAGTAATCCAAAACCGCGTCATTCGTTCATCTGTTATTGTAATCTCTCCCTTCTTCTTTTGTTCCTTAAATAACGGAATTACGCTGCCCCTGCTTCCCACCACATTCCCGTAACGAACACAACTGAAGCGGGTATTTCGCTCCCCAGTGTAACTATTTCCCTGAACGAAAAGCTTTTCTGCAACCATCTTGGTTGAACCATACAGGTTAACCGGGTGAACCGCCTTATCGGTACTGATTACCACCACCTTCTCAACAGAATTATCAATAGCGGCATCAATCACATTCATTGAGCCATCGATATTTGTTCTAACCGCCTCTATCGGATTATATTCACATGTAGGCACCTGCTTTAAAGCCGCAGCATGAACAACAATATCCACATTATTCATAGCCCTATAAAGCCGGCCCCTATCACGGACATCCCCAATCAGAAACCTGATGCGGGGATCATTGAATCGGTTGTTCATCTCAAATTGCTTTAATTCCCCACGGGAATATACTCGAATGCTTTCCGGGTTATGCTCTCTCAAGACAATCTCGGTGAATTTCTGACCGAATGATCCCGTCCCCCCAGTCACTAATACCGTTTTCCCATCAAAAACCGACATATTCATATCCCTCACTTAAAATATATGGATTGACGTTATATATTTAATGGATTAAGGGGGAAATAATATGAAAGTTGTGATTCTATGTGGCGGAATGGGGATGAGATTGCGGGAGGAAACGGAGTATAAACCAAAACCGATGATAGCAATCGGGGGTAAACCAGTTCTGTGGCACATCATGAAAGTGTACTCCCACTATGGGTTTAAGGAGTTTATCCTTGCATTAGGTTATAAAGGAGAGGTAATCAAGGATTATTTCTACAACTACGAGATCCTGAATAACGACTTCACCATAGGTTTAGGCAGCCAAAAAAACATAGAAATCCACAGCAACCACAGGGAACAGGGGTGGCGGATTACCTTAGCCGATACAGGAGATAAAGCATTGAAAGGATCCCGGATAAAAAAGATAGAACACTATGTGGACGGCGACTTATTCATGCTCACATACGGAGACGGCATAGCGAACATAGACCTGCGTGAATTATTATCCTTCCATAAAAATCATGGCTGCATAGGAACAGTAACGGGTGTACGCCCTATATCACGGTTCGGTGAACTGGCGGTTGAAAAAGACAGGGTTACTTCATTCATGGAAAAACCCCAGCTCTCTGAAGGCTTAGTGAACGGCGGGTTTTTCGTTTTTAACCGGGACATCTTTAATTATTTATCTGAAGACGATAACTGCGATTTCGAGTTCGGACCCCTGGAGCAGTTAGCTAAAGACGGTGAATTAAAGGTGTATAAACACGAAAAAGACTGGGAGTGTATGGACACCTTCAGGGATATGAAGCATCTCAATAAACTGTGGAAAAACAATGAAGCATTCTGGAAGATATGGGGTGACTAAATGAGTTTCGACTGGGGAAACAAAAAGGTGTTGATTACCGGAGCCACAGGCATGTTAGGCTCCTGGATCGTTAAAGAACTCCTGAGGAGAGAATCCACGGTTGTTGCTTTAGTACGGGATGTCGACTACCAGACAGAGTTCTATAGAAGCGGGAGTTACCTGCAAACCGCCGTAGTGAACGGTTCATTAAAGGATTTCTCTACCGTAGAGCGAGCCATAAATGAATACGCAGTAGATACTGTTTTTCATTTAGGGGCGCAGACTATTGTTGGCGCAGCCTATCGTGAACCCCTGGAAACCTTTGACAGCAATATCAAAGGCACATACCATATCCTGGAGGCCTGTAGAAGACACAGGGATCTTGTGGAAAGGGTTGTGGTCGCTTCCAGCGATAAAGCCTATGGGGTTGTAGATAAATTACCTTACACGGAGGATACTCCCCTTGAGGGTTGCCACCCCTATGACGTCTCAAAGAGCTGCACTGATTTACTGGCTCAAACATACTTCCACACCTACGGTATGCCAATAGCTATAGCAAGATGCGGTAACATCTATGGTAGCGGTGATCTGAACTGGAGCAGGATCGTCCCCGGAACAATCCGTTCACTGCTTAACAACCAGAGGCCTATTATCCGAAGCGACGGGAAATATGTCCGAGACTACATATACCTAAAGGATGTTGTATCTGCCTACCTTAATCTGGCGGAATCAATTACTGAGAAAAACATTTCAGGGGAAGCATTTAACTTCAGCACGGAATCGCGGGTAACGGTTATTGATATCGTAAACAGGATTCGTTCAGTAATGGGTAAGGAAGAACTAAAGCCTAAGATTCTGAATCAGGGTTTAAAGGAAATTCGGGAGCAGTCACTGTCATCAGAGAAAGCACATAAAATTCTTGGGTGGCATCCTGAATATGATTTAGGGAGGGGTTTATCCGAGACTGTGCAGTGGTATAAAAACTATTTAGGGTTCAGCGAGTAGGATGCTAATTAAGGAGAGAGGGATTGAGGGGGTATTTGAGATACAGTTAGAGCCTCATGAGGATGAAAGAGGATTTTTTATGAGGACTTATGATGACCAAATCTTTAGAAAATATGGGATACATAGAAACTGGATTCAGGAAAACCATTCACTCTCGATGGAGGAGGGCGTAATCAGGGGGATGCATTTCCAGTTACCCCCGCATACTGAAGCAAAGTTGGTGAGGGTTATACGCGGGGAGATACATGATGTCTTCATTGATTTAAGGAAGGGTTCGGCAACCCTTGGACAATGGAGCAGCATCAATCTTTCAGCAGTAAACAAGAAGATGATTTACATCCCAAGAGGCTTTGCTCATGGATTCTGCACGTTAACCGGAAACTGTGAATTACTGTATAAAATGGATAATTATTATGATTCAGCTAGTGCAGGCACTATAAGATGGAATGACCTGGATTTAGGGATTGTTTGGCCGGTAAACAACCCGATTCTATCAGAA
This sequence comes from Candidatus Altarchaeota archaeon, assembly GCA_034716875.1. Classification (GTDB taxonomy): domain Archaea; phylum Altiarchaeota; class Altiarchaeia; order IMC4; family QMZM01; genus QMZG01. The sequence continues at coordinate 4,880 of JAYEKX010000028.1, forward strand.
AAGGATTCGAAAGCAAAAAGCTTCAGGGAATTTATTGATAATTATGGTGGACTGGAGGTTTGAGGAACAAGAAAATTTTGCAAAGCAAAACAGGAAAAATTTCCAAAGGAAATTTTTGTGCCCAATTCAAGAAAATTTTCCTTTGGAAAATT
>JAYEKX010000029.1:0-4972 GCA_034716875.1 Candidatus Altarchaeota archaeon
GGGTCGTGGAAGAGGCAGATGGTTCAGATAGTGGGGAGTGAAAAAAAAATTAGGTGATATAAAATGCCAGGATTAGATGGAACAGGACCAAGGGGTCTAGGGAGAGGTCGAATGGGTGGTGGTGGTTTAGGGCTTGGAGGAGACTGTGTATGCTCTAAATGCGGACATAAGGCTGCTCATCAACGGGGTACCCCCTGTAACCAGCAGAAGTGTCCTAAATGCGGGGCCGCTATGATGCGGGCTTAGATATAGGGTGCTGTGAATGGGAACCGGACAAAAAACCATGGAGGAGCAAAAGGAATTAATTAAGAAAAGAATCGGGGGGATACAGAATAAGTTAATGGTTATGAGTGGTAAAGGCGGCGTCGGCAAAACCACCGTAGCCGTGAACCTTGCCTTCGCCCTGCAGATGAATGGTTTAAATACGGGGATACTGGATGCAGACATCCATGGACCTAATGTCCCCAAGATGCTTGGGATAGAGGGCACTAAACCAGACACTACTGCCGATGGAATACTCCCGGCTAAAATACCCATAGGGGTGGGTAGAGCGCTTGAAGTAATGTCCCTGGCTTTCTTTTTGGAGGCGGATTCACCCGTGATATGGAGGGGCCCCCTGAAGATGGGGGCATTGCAGCAGTTCCTGTCCGATGTTTGTTGGGGGGAGGACCTGGATTACTTAATCGTTGACCTCCCGCCGGGAACCGGTGATGAACCCTTAAGCATCGCCCAGTTAATCCCGGACATAACCGGCTCAATAATCGTTACAACACCCCAGGAGGTTGCCTTAATGGATTCCAGGAGATCCGTGAATTTCTCAAGGAAACTGAATGTCCCGGTTATGGGAGTAGTTGAGAATATGTCCGGACTCAAGTGCCCTCACTGCGGCGGGGTAATTGATTTATTTAAGGTTGGTGGCGGGGAGAAGGCGGCTAAGGAACTCGGTGTTCCCTTCCTTGGCAGGATACCCATTGAACCGGTGATTGTGAAAGACAGCGATGAAGGTAAACCATTTATCCTAAATCATCCTGATTCAGAGGCGGGAAAAGCGTTTAACAGGATTGTGGATGAGATAAAGCGTGTAAATCAAAAATGATCATAGCAGTCGCCAGCGGCAAAGGCGGTACCGGAAAGACCACGGTGGCTGTGAATATGGCGTTATCTCTAAGTAACATCCAGCTTATCGACTGCGATGTTGAAGCACCTAACTCCAACCTCTTTTTGAACCTCAAGCTGGAGAAAATAGGGGATGTTTCCATCAAGATACCTGTCGTGGATGAAGAGAAATGCACTCACTGCGGGGAATGCTCGAGGTTATGTCAATACAACGCGCTTGCGGTTTTACCTGATAATGTAATGGTCTTTAAGGAACTCTGCCATGGTTGCGGACTCTGCAAGATAGCGTGTCCAAAGGGGGCGATAACTGAAGGAGACAGGGTTATTGGAGTCATCGAGAAGGGGGGGGATGGGATTGAATTCCTCCATGGTGTGCTGAATATCGGAGAGGCTATGTCAACACCCCTGATTAAAAAACTGAAGGACAATATAAACAAGGAAAAGACAGTAATCCTGGATGTCCCACCCGGAACAGCGTGCCCCGTGATTGAAGCAATCTCTAATACAGACTACTGCCTGCTTGTCACTGAACCAACCCCCTTCGGGCTTTATGACCTGAAGATTGCGGTGGAGTTATGCCGGAGCATGGGTGTTGAATTCGGGGTCATCATTAACCAGGATGGGATTGGGAACAGCGACACCAATGATTTCTGTATCAGGGAAGAAATCCCCATCCTGCTTCGTATCCCTTATGACAGGAGGATTGCGGAACTTTATTCGGAGGGGATCCCCTTCGTCAGGGAAATGCCTGAGTGGAGGGATAAATTCAGAGGGCTTTATAAGAAAATAATGAATGAAGAATGAAACAGATTCTTGTTATCAGCGGTAAAGGCGGAACCGGAAAGACTACTCTAGCCGCAGGGTTTGCTTCACTGGCAAGGAATGCTGTTATAGCGGATTGTGATGTTGACGCCCCGGATCTGCATATAATCCTGCAGCCTGAGGTTCAGAGCGAAACCCCTTTTTATGCCCTCAAGATTCCGGTGAAGGATGAATCCAGGTGCATAAAATGCGGGAAGTGCAGGGAGGTTTGCAGGTTTAATGCGGTTGATGAAGACTACAGCATAAACGAGTTCAAGTGCGAGGGCTGTGGAGCATGCGCCTTCATATGCCCTGTTGATGCCCTAAAGATGACTGACAGGGAGGCTGGAAAAATCTATATCTCAGAAACAAGGTTCGGACCCTTCGTTCACGCCCAACTGAATATCGGGGAGGAAGCCTCAGGCAAGCTTGTTGTTGAGGTGAAGAAGATAGCCAGGGAACTGGCTGAGAAAGGAAACAAGGAATTAGTTCTCATAGACGGCTCACCGGGGATCGGTTGCCCGGTGATAGCGTCACTCACGGGGGTTGATCTGGCCTTAATGGTTACTGAGCCGACTGTTTCAGGGATCCATGACCTCGAAAGGATATTTAATGTAACAAAGCATTTCGGGGTGAAGACTGCGGTATGCATCAATAAATTCGACATCAACCCGGAGAAGACCGGCGTAATCAAGGAATTCTCTATTAAAAACAAGATACCGCTCCTCGGGGAAATCCCGTATGACCCAAGCGTTACTAAAGCAATGATTGAATTAAAGACGGTGATGGAGTTTTCAACCACCCGGGTGAGTGAGGTAGTTAAGAGCATCTGGTCTAAAATAATTGAGATAGCATAAGGGAAAAAATGTCGAAAATAAATTTCGCAGGGGTTGTTGATCACTCCACCCTGGATTACCCGGGGAAATTAAGCGCTGTCGTATATCTCTGCGGTTGCCCGTATAGATGCCCCTGGTGCCAGAACGCTGAGCTTGTGTTTGGTGAAGGAAACTGTAAGTCAACGGATATAAATGAGATTGTTTCATTGCTGAACGAGAATTTCCTTATTCAGGCGGTTTGTGTAACCGGCGGGGAGCCGTTGATGCAGGAGGGGTCGATAGGGCTTCTGGAGGGAATCAAGTCCGGGACTGATTTATTGCTGAAGATAGATACCAACTGTTTTTACCCGGATAGGCTGGTGGAGGCATTACCTTTCCTGGATTATCTTACAACAGATGTGAAGGCCCCCCTTGATGAACGCTATGGACGGGTTATTGGCTTACCCGGTCAATGGGAGGGTGTTGTTGAGATGGTTAGAAAGAGCCATAGGCTATTACATGACTGGAGTCAGTCTAAGGAGGCGAGGACTACCGTAGTCCCCGGCTTAATAGATAAACCGGAGGAGATAGTGGAGATAGCGAAGATCATTGATGACGTTGGATTCAGCCTCTATACGCTGCAGCAGTTTAGGGCTGAGAGAACCCTTGATCCCTCATACGAGAAAATCAATAGCCTCCCTAGGGAGTTAATGCAGGAGCTTGGTAAGGTAGCTAAAGAGTATCTACCCGATACAAAGGTTCAGGTTGTGACTCTACAGAACGGGTTTGAGGAGATTAAGTGAAGATGGAGGATGGGGATTTTTTACGGAAGGCTAATGTGGTTGCTGTAGTCGGTGTGTCCATTGATCCTGCGAAGTGGGGGTATAAACTGTATAACGCCTTGAAGCCTGTTTACTCCAGGGTTTATGCAGTTAATCCAAGGTATGGGAAGGTTGATGGGGTCAGGTGTTATCCAGACCTGAGGTCACTTCCTGAAAAGCCGGATGTTGTGGTTACCGTGGTGCCGCCGAAGGTTACGGAGGCTGTTGTTGAGGTATGCAGGGATTTAGGGATAAGAAGGATATGGATGCAGCCTGGTTCGGAGTCGGAGAAGGCGATAGATCTCTGCAGGAGTAATGGCATAGAAGTCATCTATAACTGTTGTTTAGTGGTGGATGGATTGGGTGGGGGTTTTTAGGGTTTATTTCAGGGGAGTTAAACATGAAAGACATAATCATAATCTCTATATGTGTAGTATTGAGTGGTGTGGTTGCGATGGAGATAGGTATCATCACCGCTATCGCAGAATTAATGGCAGGCATAATCGTTCAGTTAATGCTCCACCATAAACTACTGTCCTTTGACACCCCTGAGATGATAGAGGTCCTCGCTAACATAGGTGTGCTGACTTTAATGTATGTTGCCGGTCTGGAGATAGATCTTGATTTACTGCGAACAAAATTCAGGAAAAGCATAATTTTGGGGACGTCCTCCTTCATCTTCCCCTTCACGGCAATACTGCTTCTGGCAACCTATATCACTCCATTATTCTTCCTCCTGGACAGCCAACAAGCTCTCTTAATCGCAATCATAATATCATCAACCTCTATTGCAGTAATATATCCTGTATTAAAAAAGAGAAGTGGCGGGGTCTTAGGTGAGGAAGAACAGTTAATTCTCGGGGCAGCGATGATAGGTGAATTACTTACCATATCCGTCTGGACTATTTATTTCTCAACAATGTCTGAGGTACTTATCACATTCCTCATCTTCTTAACAGTCTTCACCCTCCTGTTCCCTTACTTTGGCAGGAGGATATTCTCCCGGTTCAAGGGGAATGTATCGGAGTTTGAATTCAAATTAATTCTTTTATTGATTCTTGTGATTGCAGTATTCTCTGAGAAGGCAGGGATAGAGGCGGCAATTATAGCGTTTCTGGTGGGTATAGCCACTTCAGAGCTTGTGATTGAACACGAGAAACTGTATGATAAACTATATGGTATGGTATTCGGATTCCTCGCTCCGATATTCTTCTTCAACGTAGGTTTAAACATCAATGTCATGTATCTGGTTCATGATCCCCGGGCTCTACTGCTCATGGTTTTACTGGTTCTGGTTGGATTTGCCGCCACATACAAGGGTGTTTATTTCGCCACAAGATTTGTTACACCCCATATCTCAGGGTATGTCGCGAAATTATTTAACTCAAATCTGACCATCGGGGTGGTTATCTCCCTTTT
>JAYEKX010000030.1:0-4900 GCA_034716875.1 Candidatus Altarchaeota archaeon
CTGACTATGGAACTCCAGAATTTCATGGCAGACTTGTTTGCCGGTGTTTATCAGGGACGGAAGGAGTGTTTCTTTTCCCCCAAGAAAGAGATTGATTTCATAGTAACCCGGAGGAATAAGCCGGTGTGTGTGGGGGAGGTTAAGTGGGGGAACGTGAAGAGAGAGCATCTGAAGAGGTTTATGAGCAATGTGGAGGGATTCTCCTGCGATAAGGTTTTCATAGGCAGGAGGGTGAGGAAAACAGGTCTTAAACACCCCAGGCTACGGGTCTATACCCCCGGGGATGTCTTGAAGGTGGTGGAATGACTTTCAGGGTTCTTTTGGTTTCGGAGTATTTCCCTCCCAAGATTTTTGGGGGAGGGGAGTTGAGTGCTTACACTCTTGCGAAGGAGCTGGCTGGGTGTGGCTTGAGTGTGTCGGTTTTAACATCAAGGTTTGAGGGGCTAAAGGATTTTGAGGAAAGGGATGGATTCAGGATTTACCGGTTGATGGATACTGGAGAAAGCCCGAACTCTCTTTTAAGCAACTTCAAGAGAAAGATTGTTTTACCCTGGTCTGAAAGGCGGGCCCTAAAGCGTTTAGGTAAGGAATTTGATGCGGTTCATTGCTTAAACAGCTCCAGTATCGTGGGTTGTAAAACTCATGCGTTAACTGTCGCTACCTTAAACGGCTACAGCGTCTTCTGCCCTAAAGGGAATCTATTTTATAGGGAGAAGGAGGTGTGTACTGGCTGCAGTTTCCTTAAGTTCATTGACTGCATCCTTCATTCAGAGTATATGGCGAAGATGAGGCTGAAGTTTTATCTAAAGTATAATCCCTTGTTCTGGATTGTTACTTACCTTGATTATCTCCGGAGGAACAGGTCGTTGAGGAATATCAGAAGATTTATTGTTGTGAATGAGTTCGTCAAAAGGTTTCTGGTTAAGAAGGGTGTGAAGAAAGAGGATATATTTAAGATCCCGAATCTCCTAGTTTTTGAAAAAAACAATAAGGATCACTCTCTTCCTCTTGAGGAGGGGACTGTGAATATCACATATATCGGCACGTTAGATAAAATCAAGGGCGTTGATCTCTTGATTAAGGCGTTCAATAATCTTGGGGGTGAACACCTCAGGCTTCTCATCGTGGGTGATGGCTCTGAGAGAAAGAAACTGGAGGGGATGGCAGGGGATCGAGTGTGTTTTTTAGGGAAACTTGATTATGAATTAATACCAAGCATATATGATAGATCGGATGTTGTTGTGATCCCCTCAAGATGGCCTGAGCCTTTCTCGAGGGTTTTGTTGGAGGCGACGTATCATGGTAAACCTGTTGTGGCCACAGATGTTGGAGGTAATCCAGAGGGTGTTTTAGATGGCAGAAATGGGTTTCTGGTTAAGCCGGAGGTGGGGGATATGGAGAGGCGGTTGAGGCAGCTTCTTGATGACCCAAACCTGAGGAAACGAATGGGGGGGGAAGCAAAAAAGCTTTTCAGGGAACGGTTTGATGCCAAAAAAGTGGTCAGGAAAATAATTGAGGCGTATCAACGGTAGTAGGAGTGTAACGTTTTTTACTGAAACTTGATTTTTTCATCTAACGGTTATAGTTAATTTATTTGGTTGCCAAGGTTAATAACGCCGGTTATCCTTTTTATTCCTAAAAATCCGTGTTTCGTCGGATTTTTGATTTCATCGATTGGTTGCATGGTTTCTTTTCGAGTTATCATAGATTTTCACTTTCATAATTTCCATGTAACTACCTGGGCATCTACGATTATTCAAAATCGATATACTATAGGCACTTTGATCCAAGTTGTAGAGAAAAAAATTGCTTTTTAATAACCTGAACCGATATTTATCCAGAGACGATTAAATAATTGTTGGACAGCCTCTAGACCTCCGGAAGAAGACGTTGGTTTGCTACACAGAAACAGAAAACGAAAAGATTGAGAAAATAAAGGAGATAATTTTTAAGATTAAAAATGTAATTGTAGAGTACATCAATTAATGTCCTAAAAGCGTACATCAGTTTATGTCCACTTTCACCAGATTATTTCTGGGTGAATAATCATGGTGAAAGTAAGCATGGACATTAGAGCTAAGGCAGTTTTGCTTTATGATGAGGGTGTTAAATCGGCTAAAGAGATATGTTGTATGTATGACATCTCTGAGAGAACTCTTAGACGGTGGAGGAGTCTGTATGCTTTTGGCGGACTTGAAGGGCTTAAGCCGAAAAAACCTGGTCCGAGGAAGGCAAGACACGCTATACCAGTGAGTCTTGAATAGCGGATTAGCAAGCTGAAGCAAAAACACCCCAGCTGGGGCGCACGTAGGATCAAGTACCAGTACAATCTTCCAGTGCACTGGAGAACTGTACATGACACCATCAAGAGAAAGGGTTTGCTTGTGAAAATCAAGGCCAAACCACAGCCGAGCAAACGTTTTCAGAGACGTCACGTGGACAGTCTCTGGCAGGGAGACACGTTCCAGTTCAGGATCCGCGGTGTTGGAAAGGTCTATGTAACCGGGTTTACAGATGACTGCTCAAGATACCGGATGGTATCAAAGGTTTATTTGCACAAAATCAGGAAAGAGGCAATAAATGCTTTACAGTGGGCTTTGCGAAAAGGGAGAATGCCTAAGCAGATATACCTTGACAATGGCAAGCAGTTCATCGCAAAAGACTTCAAGACAGAAGCCCAGAAACACGGAATCAAACTGGTTTATGGAAAACCATACAATCCCAAGGGTAGAGGTAAGATAGAGGCCTATCACAAAGTGCTATACAGAGAACTCATATCCCAAAAAAAACTTCACATTACTATCCCACTTCAGGAAAGAACTTCGCATGTTCGACAAGAGATACAACTACTGGAGAAAACATCAGATACATGGCTGGCAGACGCCAGCAAGCATCTATAATGACGAACGATATTTTAATAAAGCATACAAAAATATAATCAAAAAGCGGACATAGATTCATGTACTAAAACCGGATAAAAACTCATGTACTCTACATGTAAGATATTAAGGATATCATTCACATTTGAGTGCCCATAAAAATTGCAGTATGATCATGTGTCCCTTTCATATGAAACATAACCGTTAACTCTTAACCGATGACCAATGAGTATTATTTAGTGGCTACATGTAACCTAGTTTACATCACGTGTGCTAACTCTGTACACTCCTCTCGATAATGAAAGTAACGACAATAATTCCCGCTTATAACTCGGAGGATTATATTGAAAAATCGATAGACTCAGTAATAGATCAAACTGATGAGCTGATAATAGTAGATGATAACTCAACAGATAACACCATAGGAATAATTGAAAAATATAGAAACGATAAAAAAGCCAGAATAGTTGCTTTTAGTAGGAATATGGGTCAGGGATATGTCAGGAACTATGGTGCTAAAATTGCAAAAACCCCCTTGATTCTATTTCTTGATTCTGATCAGACTGTGGAAAAAGATTGGTTAGATAAAGCCAAGAAAGCATTGTTGGATGATGAAAAAATTGCTGCGATTGGAGGTTACAGAAAAACGCCAAAAAGAACATTCTCACAAAAATTAATGAATATACTGAGGATAATGAGCTTTGATGAGAATCCAGAATGGATAAGTGAGGATGCGACACTTTACAGAAAGAATATCTTTTTGGATGTGGGTGGGTTTAATGAAAAATTGAGGGTAGGGGAAGCGTTTGGTCTCTGCCATAAGATGAGGGAGAGGGGTTATCTTTTTAGAAAGATAGATATAAGTGTGATGCATCTTGGTGAACCGGATAATTTTATGGCTCTCTTAAAAAGACAATGGAAGTATGGGAAATATGGAAGACATGAAAAACTGCCGTCATATATGAGGGTTCTAAGGCTATTGATTTTTATAACCCCTCTGGGTATTTTGGCCTCAGTGCCACTTTATCTCCACATTTTTCAGCATGATAAAAATCTGTCCAAGGATATATCCACTCTCATAAAACTTCCCATTGGTTATTATTTGTTTATGTTCACTCATCAGCTATCCTTTTTTTTAAATTTGATAGGATTAAACAAGATTGAAGAGGTCAACATGTGAGGGCATGGATGATTGACGCCACCAAGCCCAATGGCGTGCAGTAATGAATCAATAAATGTTAGACCAACAGAGGACAACGATAAATTAGATTAAATTAAGGGGGTGTTTTCATAGATGAAAAAGAAGAAGAAGATAGGTATCCTAACATATCACCATACACCAAACGAAGGAGCCACATTACAAGCTTATGCCCTATCAAAGAATCTACAGAAATTTTTTAGCGATTATACGATTGAGATAATTGATTATCGTTCATTGAATATGGAAATGCTACATCTTCTAGAACCTTTTTTAGTCAAAAAAAAGTCTGTTCTGCTGCCAAGGTTCTCTTTGAGGAAGTTGAGGAGGTATTTGAGATTAAGTCGTTTTTCAAAAGAGGTATTGCCACTGAGTAAAGGGAAATGCATAACTGAGAATTATGGCTCTGCCCTGAGATTCATCAAAGGATTGAACTATGATGTGCTCATTACAGGTAGTGATTCAGTATGGAAAGTTATTCCGAGTCATTTTAAGCGTAAATTCCCGAACGTTCATTGGTTAAGCCCAGATATAGAATGCAAAAAAATTGCTTTTGCGGCCTCTGCCAATAAAACGCTCCTAACAAAAATTTCTAGAGATGACAAGAGGATAATGGGGGAGTCTGTAAGCCATATGGATCTGATAGGGGTCAGAGACAATCACACATACGAGTTTGTTGAATCGCTTATTGGAGAAACAGATAAACTTTTCAGAACCCCTGACCCTACATTCATGTTCAAAATAAAAAAAACAAATGCTGAGAAGATTCTCATTGATGCGGGAGTGAACCTAAAAAAACCAATAGTGGGTACGGTGTTTGTAG
>JAYEKX010000031.1:0-4879 GCA_034716875.1 Candidatus Altarchaeota archaeon
AGGAAGGATATAACCTATAAACTATACTTCGATGCCATACCCCTGCCGCTAAACAATAAAGAGTATATAATCCCTGCTGCAGTATTTAAATCTGACTCAGGAGAGACATATAATTCAGATAGTGTCAGCATCTATATAGCCGGGCTTCCGGAGATAAACTGCAACTTCAATGACGTATGTGACGGGAAAGAAAACTATAAAACATGCCCCCAAGACTGTTCCTCCGGGGGTAAGGATGACTACTGTGATGGTAAAAAGGATTTAATCTGCGACCTGGATTGCAGGGCTGGAGAAGACCCGGATTGCATTAACATCCCTGGAGCAACCATAGCCCCAACAACCACCTTACCGGAGAAACCTGGGGGTGTTGGGGATTACCTGCCTTATATAGTTGTCTTATTTATTTTAATCCTCCTCATTTACTTAGTCCGCAGGAGAATGGATGCCCGTAGGATTAATCAGGAGAGGGAGGAATTCCTTAGATGGAGGCGGGAAAGGGAGATCAGGGAGAAAGAGGAGGGTTGAGATTATTTATGCCTTAAATCTAATTTGTAATTAGTGAGGAAAATGTCTGATATGTATATAACACTGCCTAAATTACTTGCAAAGGAGGTTGAAACAATCCCGAAGCTGGGAGTCTATAAGAGCGAGAGCGAGTTCATAAAAGAGGCGGTTAAGACATTTCTTATGGCTAGAGGGGATATACGAATATCCTTAGCTATTGAGTTATACAAAGAGGGGGTGATATCCCTAGGCCGTATGTCAGAAATCACCGATTTAGGTTACGAGGAAGCAAAGGAACTGTTAGTAAGTAAAGGGGTTGGAATAAGGCGAGGCTCTAGGGATATGAGTGATCTGAAAAAAGGTGCTAAGAAATTATTAGAGATCGCAAAATGAAGGTCGTGCTTGATGTATTGTAAAAAGTATCCAGTGCTATTGAGCGTAGCGAATGTAGCACAATCTGTTAACTGGATTTCCAGTTACTTGGCACTGGATTTGTTAGTTCTTTGTTCAAGATTAATAAACTGAGTCTAGTAAAGAAGTTCTTTGGTGCAGATGTAGTCTACATTCCAAATGCTGTTTTGGTGGAATTATCTAAAGGTAACTTCTTTAAAGATTTCGTTTCTGTTATTAACTCTGATGAAAAGGAGATAACCAAAGAGCGTTGGGTGGTTATATTAGATGTAGAGGCTATGGATAATGAGAATATTGGCTTAGGGGAGAGGGAAGCCATTGCACTAGCAAGGAAATTAGATGCCATCTTACTGATCGACGATCAAACTGCTAAGAAAGTGGCGGAAACTGAAAAGTTAGAGGCATTCGATTTAAACATGTTTCTGCAAGCGTGTAAAGGAAAGGAACTCATAGACCCCAAAGAGATGAAAACCATCATTGAAGACTTGGAAACCAAGGACTTTTACAAATTCAAAAAAGAGATTCTGAAGGAATTACTGAGTCAGCATTCATCCACAAAAAAGTAGAGGTCAAAAGGATTAAGCGGGAGAGGGATTAAACCGATTGGGTGGGTTATCTCATTGCTCCACAATGAAGCCTGTTTTATTCAGGGTTAATTTAGCGTTTTTCACTTCAGAGGGTAGGGGTAGGTTGAGAACCCTCAGCCTTAGGTTATCATCTATCTGGATTGTGCCGTCCATCATATACCGTAGGGTCATCTCCACCTGGGGGTCGTGCATTCTCTCACCTAAGGTGAAAAATCCTATGCCATCGGATATCCTCAACTTGGATATAATCACTCTTAAAAACCGGTAGATGATGTTTGGGTCATTGTATATGAACAGGGTGGATAATGAATCAAAGACGAATTTATAGTAATCCCTCATCTGATGGAAATCCTTCTGTATCTGAGACATCCCGATGGTTAAGTCTGATAAGGCGATGGATCCGCCAATCCTTTTTATGCTGTCAGTGCTCATAACATCTTTTTTAGCGTTAAGTGAGTAACCATCCACCCACCTTAACAACCCGTTTCTCTCCCCATTAGCTAGAATCCACCCGTACTCCAGTGCCTTGATCTTCAGGTCCTCGGGGGAGTAATCCATAGAGACTATCATACCAGGGTCATTCATTAGGAGGCCCCTATAGACATATTCTACACAGAAGAGGTGTGATTCCACAACCGGAGGGGTGATGAGCAGGATACATGTCCCTAGAGGAAATCCTCCACCCAGGATGTCGTCGAAACCTTCAATGCCTGTTGGGATTAAATCAACCATCGTCCTAACCTATAATTAAAAACCTTTATATTAATATCCCCTATAAACTATTTATATCGGTCTTATCAAATACTTAAATGAGCAGGGTATAAAATGAGGTTTGATGTTTTGATAGTGATTTCAATTCTCTTTACGGGTATGGTGAATGCCCAATCCGGGGAGATCGTGAAGGTGGAGGTTGACTTAGTGGACGCGACCTTGTGGGTGAGTTGGTGGTCTGCTTTCTGGTCAGGTTTCTGGTCAATATTCTTTGGACCTGGTGATGAGGTTGAGGTATCGGATGAAATAATATTTACTGTGACCGTCAGGGATGCTGGTGGTGGACAGAGGATAGAGATTTGGGATGCCACGAATTCAAGCAAGGTGTTGGAGTCCACGGTTACCGGCGGGGGGGAGGAATCCATAGAGCTTGCATGCCGTATCAAGGATAAGTGTTCCATCAAGGATTTGAAGGGGATTGCCATCATCAAACTCATGGATAATGACGAGGTGGTGGATGAGGTGGTGCTCCCCACTTATTATGAAAACTTGACTGTGCGTGATAAAAGCAGTGATGAATCCCGGAGTGTTTCAGATCCCTTCAATTATACAACTCATTTGATCCTGGATGAAAACTGTGAGGCGGTTGGTGGGGATTTTTGTGATGTAGATAATATTGTGGATCTTCCTTCCGGGGAGCGTGTCTGCAACTTCAGCACTGATGAGTATGGGGTGGGGTATGGGGTGTATGTTGTGGGGGAGTATGAGGTAAATCCCTTAACCCAGTTTGCTTTAGATGATTGGGGGGAGGCTTATGGTATGCTGGTTCCCCAGGTTATATGTCATCCTGAGGGGAGTGACACCTATGGGGTGGTTGATAGGGATATCTGGGAGGATCATGGCGTTAAGTCGCCTGAAGGTAACCTGCATTATCTACTGAATTGCCGTGAATACACTTCATTTAACATTAAGGAGTGTAAGGATTTTGATTACACAGAGAGTGTGGTTGTGCATCAGATTCAGTATACGGAGCTTGTTAAGGAGTTTTTTAGTGAGGAGAAGTTTTACGGTAAGTTACGGGAGTTATATGAGGATCGATTCGAGGGGATGAGTCCATTGGAGCCGTTGGATGATGCGTCGGTCTCGGATATTACGGCTAACCAGGCATATTGTTTCAAAACCCATGTGAGGGATACGGATGAGTGTGTTAGCATCAATAATGGGTGGTATTCTTTCACGGACATGAATGATATAAGGGATGTTCTCGCCGGTGACGCGGATTATATCGGGGATGCGAGGAGGTGGAATTGCGATCAGTTGATGGATTACGGATTACCGCCGGTCTGCGGGGGCTCATGAAATCAAGATGTCTAAAAATCAGATTCATACAAATAACACGAGTATAAAATGATGGAATTTAGGGATAAAGGATTTGTATTAGCAACGGTGTTGATGCTTATTTGGGTGTCCAGCAGCATAGTGGCTAATCCAGGGCAATCAACGCAACTCTCTTTAGGGGCGGATACTGGGGAGCCTGTGGTGGGGGAGTCAATAGTTCTTGAGGGTTATCTAAAATCAAGTGGTGCGGGCATTTCTGGAGGGGATGTAGACATATATATTGATGGTGTGAAGGTTTATACTGTGCAGACGGATGGTACTGGCTATTACGGCGTCATGAAGGTATATGATACGGCAGGGACTCACACCTTCCAGGCTAAATTCAGCGGTGATGGAGCCTACGATTCCTCGGAGTCGCCGAAAGTGGATGTTACATGGCAGGCGGCCGTTAAGGCATCAGCATTCACATGCACCCAGACGGTTAAGGTTAAAAACAAGGATACAGACATGGATATGCCACATATAACGGTGGAGGCTCGACCGGATATAGGCACGATAATAAAATGCACGACAGATGATTATGGGGAATGTGAACTGGATTTGACTGAAGGTGAGACTTACACCGTGGTTGCAAATTGGCTGAGTTTCCCGCCGGATTATGAATGCCACCCTATCTCGGATTGCGAGGAGTCGATAACTGCATGCAAGCCGGGGCTGAAAACCTTCAGGTTAAAGAACATGGCACCCTTACCCTGTGACCAGCCGGTCATAGTTATTAACAAGGAGGGTGGATTAGGTATAGAGGATGTGAACGTTGTTGCATTACAGTATGGTGTGACTGTGGGGGATTGCTTAACAGGCGATGACGGCAGATGCACGATACTGGGTTTAAATAGAGATGAGATGTATGACATAGCAATGGGAACCCATTCAAATGTTTATGAATGCGAGTCTATCGGGGATTGTGAATATAACATGCTGAGGGCGTGTGAGGATGAAATAACCCTGAAGCTGAGGGGTAGTCTGATTGAGGATCCATTCAATAGTGTGTGGGCTGAGACCTTCATGATTACTCCACGCCTGGAGGATAATAAGAATAATTGGAGGTGGACGAAGACCGGATACAGTAACCTGTATGACGGGGGGGGTTTTGACAGGGCGGATGCCTGCGAGCTCAGGTGCGACGGCCAGAGGGAATGCAATCTCTTTGAGGGCTGCACCCTCTTTGAAGGGAACAGCGGGCAATGCTCTAACTGTGAAGATGATCACTTAACACCCGATGACAAAGACTGCACCCACGATTCCAAGTATGATGCGGATGGCGACCC
>JAYEKX010000032.1:0-4736 GCA_034716875.1 Candidatus Altarchaeota archaeon
ATTAACTGGAATTGGATTGTACTGGCTATATTGTATATTCTGGGGTATTAAGGGTTACCTGCAGGCAAAGAGTGCGTCAGGCTATTACATAGCAGGTAGGAATCTGCCTGTCTGGTTGTTTGTCCTGGCAGGTACGGCGACATCATTTAGCGGGTGGACGTATGTCGGGCACCCAGGTACTGTATTCAGTGCAGGTATGCCCTATGCGTTTGCAGGGCTTTATGCAATAACGATACCGTTTACAGGGGTACTCTTTTTGAAGAGGCAGTGGATTCTCGGAAAAAGATACGGGTTCATAACGCCCCCTGAGATGTATAGGAAGGTATTTGACTCCAAGTGGCTTGGATATGCTGTTGTATTGATAGCCACACTCTACAGCATATTTTACCTGGCAGTCCAGTTGATGGCTTCAGGATTGTTGTTTTCGGTACTGACAAACGGACTCATACCGTTTTTTTTAGGGGCTATCGCATTATCCCTGGTTATGGTATTTTACGTATCCATGGGGGGGCTGAGGTCCGTTGCTTCCGTTGATGCATTGCAGTTTTTCCTTCTGATTATTGGTATTACCGTAATTGGTTTTGCTGCGATAAACTCGTTTGGCGGAATAGGCAACTTTCTTGGTGGTATACAAGATCTCCATCCCTATTATACGGACGGTCATGGGGCAATTCATCTGAGCCAGAACTGGAAGAAATTTATCCCTGATCTCGGTGGTCCGGAGGGTAAAACCGCCGGTATGTGGACAGGTACCATGATGTTAGCCTATATGTTCGCACTGGCCGGTATCCAGTGCTCACCGGCATTTACCATGTGGGGTTTCAGTAACAAGGATCCCAGCGGTATGGTATGGCAGCAGGTTGTCGGCTCCACACTTATTGTCGGACTCATACTGGTGGTATTCAGCACAATACAGGGAATGTCCGGTTTAGTGCTGCGAGACGTCATAGGTGACGTGTCATATACCTCTGAGTCGCTTGAGGCACTTATTAAGGGATCCGGGGGGAAGGGTGGAACCAGTGATGCATTAGTCCCGAAATTAATGCTTGACTTCCTGCCATTACCTCTATTAGTTCTGGTATCTGTTGGCGGTCTGGCAGCGATGCAATCCACAGGAGCACCATACATCAGCAGTTTTGCGGCGATATTCTCAAGGGAGATAATTACCCCCCACCTAAGGAAGAAAGGTGAGGTGAGTGACGCCACAGAGATATGGATTGCAAGGGGACTGTCACTACTTGTAGTAGCGATGGCGTTTTCTGTAGCATACTTCAGGCCTGACCTGATGGTTATGCTTGGGGGTCTTGCAGTTTCATTCGCATTCCAGTTGTTCATAGCATTGTTTGCGATGTCCTATCTGAGAAACACGTTCACAGGAAAGGGTATTACCGCCGGAGTCTTTGCCGGACTAATTGCAGTTATAGTGACATACGGCAGTGTTCCAATACTTGGAGACCTATATCCCCCAATCAACGAGTTCCTTGGACAGTACCAGTACCCGCTCTCAATTCACTGCTGCGGCTGGGGAATACTGGCGAACCTGATAGTTACGGTTCTCGTCAGTTCAATGACCCAGCAGAGTAAGGAAGAAAAGAAGATGAGAAACGAGATACAGGACTACTTCAACGAGGTTGACAAACCATCATCCGGGGGTCAGAAGTGGAGGAACTTTGTTAAGTTTTACGTACCGTTCTGGTGGATAATGGCGTTTATAGGGGCTCCTGTGTTTGCCAACGGGTTCTGGTTTGGAATACCGGCACAGTGGATCTGGCTGTTCGTATGGTGGCTCCTTGGGCTGTTTATGATGTGGGCTATGGCATGGAAGGCTGAGTTATCCACGATGACAAAGAATGATGTCGTACCAATAGACGCAGTGGCAGCAAAGACACTTGAAACATAGGGGAGGGATTTATCTGATTTTTCCCTTACTTTTTCTCTTATTTTTTATTCTTTTTTCCCTACTTTCCCCTCTCTTTTTTCTTATTTCCCACCAATAGATTAATAACATGTTCCCGCCGGCAATCTACCTAAAGAAACTTACCCCCTTCTCACTTCTTACCCCGCAGGAGTTGAAGCATATCGTGGATGGCATGGAGTCCGAGATATTTGGTAGCGGGGAGATCATTTTTAGAAAGGGTGATGCCCCGCTTAAATACCTCTATGTATTAAAATGCGGTAAAATAGAGCTCATAGATGATGAGAAAGAGGCAGGGAACGGCAGGGAAGTGCTGGGTGATGGTGAGATATTCGGTGTGGCTTCTGTGCTGTCTTCCAATCCCCTAAAGCTCACGGCAATCGCCCGGGATGATTGTGTCTGTTACATGATAAAAAAAGAGAATCTACTCAACACATTCAATTCAAACCAGGAATTTTCCGATTTCTTCGAAAAGATTATAACAAAGAGACTCTCCTCTCTTTTAACCCTGTCAAAGGCATCGAGAAACTATGAACACTTATATGCCGCACCCGTTATTGAGCTAATCTCTAAAGAACCTATTATCTGTTCCGGGGATACCCGGATCGTGGATGCTGCAAAATTAATGGACAGGAAAAAGATCGGCTCAGTCGTCATATCGGAGGATAATGCTGCGGTGGGCATATTCACCCAGAGGAATCTGACAAATATAGTGGCATCCGGCGTGTCCCTTGATGAGGGTGTGGGAAAGCACATGTCTTCTCCTGTGATAGAGATACGCGGTGATGGAACTGTTATGGAGGCATGTCTTCTGATGATGTCGAACGGTATAAACCATATGGTGATCGCAGATGAAGGCAGTATCAAGGGGGTGATATCGAGCAGGGATATACTCCTGGAATTCGAGTCTTTCTCATCGCTTCTCTCACTGTCCCGGAGGATACTCCTGTCAGAGGATGAAAAGATACAGGAGATAATGCAAAATATTCTGATGTGTGTAGAGGATATCGCATCGAAGCTGAATTTCCCGGAGGTTTCAAGGGTTGCATCCGGCATGTATGATCTGATCACTCAAAGGATAATAAAAAATTCCGAAAAAAAATCCGGTGTGGGTGTGGACTTCTCATGGATACAAACCGGGACATCCGGCAGAAAGGAACTGATTTTCCCAAAGATTCATTCCGTCATCGTTTACGAAGGTACGGCATCTGATGAAATACGCGGATTCATCTCAGACATTGAAACCAGCCTGAAGGACATAGGATTTGACAGCGAGTATATGGAAATAATAAGCGTTGAGGAACTTGAGGGGTTTGTGGAAAACCTCGATGTGAATCTCGTGAACCTGTATGATGCCCGTTTGCTTTATGGAACCCAGGGGATGCATGAGCTTCTTTTCAGCGTTCTTAAGGATAACATAGAGGGGGCGATATCCCTTTCCGCACAGAATTGCGTGTCGGCACAGGATGATTGCGTATCACTGGTAAACGGTATAAGGGCCCTTTCCCTGGAATTTGGGATATATGATAGCAACAATACCGAGGAGAGGTGCAAACTCTTGAAAAAACACGTCCCCCAGGTTACGGACGTTCTTGAGTCCTACCGGGTTATATCGGATATCGGGATGAGAAAGAAATTTTATTATAAACTGGGGAGAGTTGATGAGATACTTCTAAGGGAGTCCAAAAAGATATTGGCGGATTTCAAAAAATTCATCGGTAAGAGATATGCTGTCAAAGATAAGGTTTAGCGTTGTGGATGTCGAAACGACCGGACTGAATGCAAAAAAGGAGGAGATAGTCTCAATAGCGATAATCCCGATGATTGGTACCAGAATTCTTGCCGGCGATCATTACTACCGTTTTGTCAGGCCGAAAAAACTCAAGGCAGGCTCCATAAAGATCCACGGGATCGATATCAAACCACTGAAAAACGCCAAAACATTCAGGGAGATTTCAGGGGAGCTAAATGAGATTTTAAGAGATACCATCTTTGTGGGTTGCAGCACAGGCTTTGACGTCGAGATATTGAAACGTCATTTCTCAAGGATCAATATAAAAATAAAACCTGACTGGGTAGACATTATTCAGGTTGAGAGATGGCTGTCTGAGAGAGGGGGTGTGCGTGGGGATTTTACAACACTTGAGCAACTTATGGCAAGATACGGGCTGGAGGATGTTTGCAGGCATTCTGCGCTTGCGGATGCGTACCAGGCAGCCCAGATATTCCAGTTCCAGCTTAAAAAGCTCATGGGGTTCAAAGTTGGGATGAAGGATCTGTTAAGCATCGGCAGGAGAAGGGAGGAGTTTGTGCCGCTTGGTATGGGCTAAGTTAAGATTGAAAAATATAAAATGACCGGGATTCTGATTTCCAAACCCAACGCTAAAAAACTGATAGAGAATCTGTTCTCAAAGGCTGATCCCACCCAGCACAGATTCAAACCTGCTTTTTTGAAACACGCAGATGCCACATGTGAAATAGCAAGGAAAACCGCAACTGACATAATCAGCAGGCATCCCGAACTGAAGATAGACTCCGAGATGGTTACTATTGCCGCATATCTCCATGACATCGGCAGGCTGCTTAATGTGGAGCAGAGATTCCATGAGATAAGGGGCGCACTCTACATCAGGGACATAGGATGTGAGGTGGGAATCACAGCGGATAAAAACGACCTTGAGAGGTTGTCGGAGATGATAATATCTCACTTTATCGTTTATGAGGAATTTTCAGACGGGGATTATATCCTAAGGCGGGAATTCCCAGGCATCACACCCCTGTTTCTTTTACCCAAAACCATTGAACAACAGATTATCGTTTA
>JAYEKX010000033.1:0-4705 GCA_034716875.1 Candidatus Altarchaeota archaeon
GAACGGATTTCAAATGGACATGAAAATAGAACTTAGAATTAAGAGACTATTGGGGCTTTTTATATACTATTCAGGACTTATCTCCTTATATCGCAACTATAAAAACTTGGTCAGAAAACAGGATATAAGTATCCTAACCTATCATAGAATACTTCCTAAGGCTCAAGAGGATAGATTTGATACGAATTTGATAAGTACATGCCCAGAGAATTTCGAAAGGCAAATAAAACTTTTATCAGAGAAGTATCATATCATCTCATTTGATTTTCTTGCTGAGTGTATCAAAAATAAGGGGGAATTGCCCATAAATTCTGTGATAATAACATTTGACGATGGATACAAAGATTTCTATACCAATGCCTATCCAATCCTGAAGAAATATAATGTCCCTGCCACGATTTTCTTAACCACAGGTTATATTGATGGGGCTATACCCTGGTGGGATAAGCTGACATATATGGTGAAAAGAACGAGGGTTAAGGGGTTTGAAACTGAGGAACTTGGCTTATGCTCACTAGAAACTGAAACTAAGAGGGATAGATTCCTGAAAAATATTTTCATCAAGTTAAAGGATATAAACAATGTAACAAAAGATTCAATAATGAATGAACTGGAGGGGATTTTTGGGGTTGATGTAACAAGGAGTGAGTACAATGATCTCTTTATGTCCTGGGATGAAGTGAGGGAGATAAATAGGAACGGGATATCAATAGGGGCGCATACTGTAAACCACCCCATCTTGACAAAAATAAGCAAAGATGAAGCTGAGGCTGAGATTGTTACATCTAAGGCTAGAATAGAGACTGAAATCGGGGGGAATGTAAACCTATTTAGTTATACCAATGCATACGGTAATGAAGATACGCGGGAAATACTCAGGGAAAACGGTTTTATTTTCGGGTTATCTCTCGGTTACATTCCTGATAGTATACATGCGGATACCCTGAATTTAGGGAGGATACCTGTTGACTATTTTGATGATATTACTATCTTTGAAAGTAAGGTCCTTGGTATATTCGGGGTATTAAAGGGGCTAAGTGGTATCTAAATAAAGTGAATACATTAAGTATACAAATCTTGGTTCTGGTATTAGGGCTGTTGGCTTTATCCCTGGGTACTGAACAAATGATGAAAAATGATGAAATTCTTGTGCATAACGGGGGTGGTGCTAAGATAGATACAACAAATGGTGTCCATCTCGGATGTTGCGCCTATGACGGAGTATACAGTGATGAACAGTATCAATGGCTGGCAGAACACTTTGATGTCATTATTCTTCATGAGAATCATAACGATAAGATTGATTTTATTAAATCGGTGAATCCGGATGTCATACTTCTCTGCTACAGGTTTTGCGGTGTGGATAGATCAAAAAATATAGGTTGTGGCAGTTTCCACTGGATTGATAAAAATCATCCTGAATGGTTTTTACTTGATAAAGATGGGAGCCGTATTACGGATTACTTTAATGAGTATAGTAAACGAAATGTATACCTCATGGATTTTAGGAATTCTGGATGGCGGCATTACCTGGCTCAGGATATTGTTCAAACAGCTAAAATCCAGGGGTGGGATGGCATCTTCCTGGATGGAATGCATGTAAACATAGGGGATTATTGGGCCCCAAATGGTATCAGGGGATATAAAAACAACAGGGAATTCAATAAGGCAGTGAAGGGTTTTTTATCCACGATTTATCCCTATTTTAAAGAATCCAACAAGCTGTTGATTCCTAATGCATGTGAATGTATTAAAGTGAAGGATTCCTGGGAAGCGTGGTTAAATTTTAGCGACGGTGGCGTGGATGAGGGATTTAGCAGTATCTCTAACTGGTCACCAGCAGATATCTGGAGAAATCCCGGGGAATGGATGAGTCAGATTTTATATATGGAGTACACGGGAGATCAGGATAAACTCTTCTATGCGTACTCTCAAGGCAGGTGGTTAAATGAGAGGGATTTATTATACAATCTAGCATCTTATCTAATTGGTAAAAGAGGTGGAAAAGATGTATTTTGTAATGGTGCCGGGGGGTGTAGTTATAGCAAGATTAAGAGGGATTATGATGCTTTTAAGGATTTTTATAATGCCCCTATTGGAACCCCTCTGGGTGAGAGATACAAATCGCAGGGTGTATGGCAGAGGGATTATTCTAATGGCAGGGTTCTGGTAAATCCATCATCTGAAGGATATCATGTTGAACTTGGTAAGGTATATAGGACGGTAAATAACATCACCTTGACCAGCCTTACCCTGGGAAACCATGAAGGTATGATATTACTGAACTATTAAAATGGGTTATACTATAAGGAAAGTAGGGTCAATGAATGAATTATCCCCCCTTAAAGATAAATGGGATTGTCTACTTGAGGCTAGTGAAACCAACATTATCTTCTCAACATTTGAATGGGTATCCTCATGGTGGGAGTCCTTCGGAGCTGATAAGAACCTGTTTGTGTTAATAGTGGAGAAAGATGATGTTATTGTCGGGATAGCACCCCTGATGATTACCTCCCATAAAAAGTTTAGGGTCAGAATCAGGAAATTAGAATTCATTGGGACCCCCTTATCGAATTACTCCGATTTTATAATATCTCAAGAAAAAGAAGAGGTTCTAAAGGTTATATACGGTTATATCCTGAAAAAAAGGGGTTGTTGGGATATCATTAATCTGAAGGAGATCCCTGAGACTTCCTCTACAGTGAGTATCTCCCAGAGGATTCTTGATAAACACAGGGTGTTCTCAAATTTCTTTGTTAGTGATCTATGCCGTTTTCTGGTTCTTGAAAGTTCAAATAGGAGGATGATCGAGAAAAAGATAAAGCAGAAGACCCTAAGGAGGCATATCAATTATTTCAATAGAACCGGGAGGCTGTCTTTTGTGAGATATGATCGTATGGAGAATTTCGATGAAGCCGATGATTTGATGGAAAAATTTTTTGAACAGCATATATCACGATGGGAATCAACATCAACCCCCAGTATGTTTTACGATCCCAGACACAGAACATTTTATCATAGTATCCTCAAATCTATGTTACCCAAAAAATGGGTTACTTTTTCAACCCTGAAATTTGATGATAAGGTTATAGCCTTCCTCTTTGGTTTTAGCTATGATAACACATATAGTGAATACATAGTATCATTTGATATCAACTATGCTAAACGTTCTCCAGGCATGATTGCATTTAAGTATAACATAGAGGATACCCTGAACCGGGGGGTAAGTGAATATGATCTTGGTAGAGGTAATACCCCCTACAAGTCCAGATTTACCGATAGGGTGAGAAAAAATTTCAAGATTGGTGTCTACCAAAACTATTTCATTTATATCCTGGATACTGCATGGGAGAAAACTAAAGAGGGGATCATGAAACATGGTAGCCTGTTTCAGCGTTTATTTGGGTTTAAAAATCAGGTAGATAAGTTTTATACAAATTTATTTCACACTGGATAAAAATGAGGGTCGCAATTTCATTTCTGAATGTTGGGTTGGATCGGTTAGGTGGGGTTGAAATCAAAATAAGAAACATATTGGACGGCTTACTTAAGGAGGGTTTGGATATAGTTACAGTACAGACTATAAACAATTTCAGGGTATCGAAAAAGTTTTATTCAACCCTGGAGGCATCTTCCAATATCCAGCATATAACAATTGAGGATGCAGGGAATAATAGACTTCCATGGAATTTTATAAAACCCTATAGATTCAATATCCTAAAGAAGCTCAGGAATAACGGGGTTGATCTCATAGATACAAACGACCCCTATTTTGGCATGGATAAAAGATCCTTTCCTCTGGTTTACAGCACTAATTTTTTCATAGACTACGCAATTGAAATCCTAAAGTCATTTGAGTTTAGATATGCCTACCTATTTCTTCTTAACTCCCTCTTTGAGGGTAGCATAATTAAAAACACAGATCATTTCATAATTGAAAACTCTATTCAAAAGAAGAGGCTTATGGGTAGGTATGGACGTAGTGAGGATGATATCTCCGTAATACCTGGCGGATTCAATCCGGAGTGGGTAAATGAAATTAGGTGCTCTAACCCGGTAAAAGAGGAAGGGGGAGTGATTTTATACTCTGGAAGGATAGATCGATATAAGGGTATGAAGGAACTTCTCACATCCTTTAGGGAGATAAGTGAAAAAAGGGCGGGGTGGAAGCTCTGGTTGGTGGGGGACGGTCCTGCAAGGAGGTCTATGGAAAAAAATGTTAAACGACTTAAACTGGGGGACAGGGTTAAATTTTGGGGCGTGGTCCAGGGTTATGATGTATTAAGGTATGTCTATATGTGTGATATTTTTGTTTTACCCTCGTATATAGAATCTCTTCCTGTATCACTAATTGAAGCTATGGGTCTTGGAAAACCGGTTATATCAACTGATGTGGGTGCAATATCCTCTGATCTGGTGGACTCCTCTACAGGGGTGTTGGTTCATCCAAAAGATGTGGAGGGGCTTTCAAGGGCCATGCTTAGATTAATAGATGATGAAGGATTGAGGAATTCATTGGGTCTTAATGCAGAAAAAAAGGTTGAGGGATTTACTTGGAAAAATTTGGTTAAAAAAACCATTAAAGCCTATGATACGGCGATAAAGGGGTTTGAGTAAACCCCATGAATATAAATAAAATTTAATTATTAATAAGTAAATACATATAATTTATATAGATATCTTGCATTTTATTGAACATTTTATT
>JAYEKX010000034.1:0-1889 GCA_034716875.1 Candidatus Altarchaeota archaeon
AAACCCCTTCAAGTTTCCGTATCTTATCAACCACCAGACCCGCTAGATCATCCGCCTTAGCCCTTACAACTATGTCGTAGGAGCCGTAGGTTCCATCTACCAATTCCACTCCATTCATACCTTTAACAGCCTCTAAAATATCTCTAGCCTTCCCCCCCGTTGTTTTTATCAAAATATACGCTTCCATTTTAAAAAATGTTTTAAAGTCCCGCCTCCCCGATTTGAACGGGGGATCTGCCGGTTGCTGCTGCAACCGGGAGACCCCGGCACAAAAGTGCCGTAGAGTCTGCCGATTACTGCTGTGGCTGTAACCGGGAGACCCAGAACCATTGTTTCCTAGGGTCTGCCGGTTACTGATTGCGGCCTCTTTAGAGCCAAGCTCTAAAAACAAACTACAGCCGGCCGCGTTAAACCAAGCTACGCTAAGGCGGGTGATAATCTACTTATTGGATTCCAAATTTAAATATGTATCTCCTTATGGTATTATCTAGTAAAGTAATATACACGCCGAGGTAGCTCAGCTGGTTAGAGTGCCACGCTCATAAGCATTAAAAAAACCAGGCACTCTGAGTTACGTGGAAGTCGTGGGTTCAAGTCCCGCCCTCGGCAAGAACTATCTCCAAAATTTACTGTTCATCCTTATCAGATTCAACCACAAATTCTATATCGATCTCGTATTCATCCCCCTTCAGATCCCTGTCAGATATAAGGCCGTAAGTGAAGTTCTCCCACAACTTTAGGAGGGATACATCAATAAACGGGTGCTCTTCAACCAAGTCCTCAACTGGAACAGAACTCAAACCTGTTTCTT
The DNA here is from genome assembly GCA_034716875.1 of Candidatus Altarchaeota archaeon. GTDB lineage: Archaea > Altiarchaeota > Altiarchaeia > IMC4 > QMZM01 > QMZG01. The sequence continues at coordinate 812 of JAYEKX010000034.1, forward strand.
TTAGCTTCCAGTTCAGTTTCCCTGAATTACTCCTAAGAAAATGAAGCAACGTTCGACCAACTTCATTAGCTTCATGCAACCCCTCGGGCGGATATGCTATCACTGCATAGCATTCCTGGATTGTGAAGTTCATCAAATCCTTTATCACATGATCATCAAGCTGATCATACCCAAATATCTTAACTGCATGATCCTTGATATTACCCTTCCACAAACTTAGTTCATCCAAACTTTGGATAGTATCAAGATCATCAACAGGATCCAGTCTAGTTGTCAAATAAACATTTATTCTCAGTTTCATAATATATACTTATTAACAGTAACTTATAAAAAAAAAGATATATCTGTTATATAACAAAAAAATGTCTAAGCCCCTGATTCCAACCTTAAGGGAGAGAAACCGCTACATAGCATTTGAATTAATCTCTGATTCCAGATTCAGGAGGGAGGAGGTTGTTAAAGCAGTCTGGAATACAGTCCTCAGGTTTTTGGGCGAATACGGGGCAAGCAGAACCAGCCTCTGGATTATGGACTGGAACGAGGAGAAACAGAATGGAATACTTAAGGTAAACCACAACTCAGTTGAAGAAGTCAGGGCCGCATTAGCCCTGCTGAAAGACATTAATAAAGAAAACTGCATCCCTCATGTACTCGGAATATCCGGAACCCTAAAAAAAACCAGAGAGAAACACCTATCTCAACCCCATTAGCTTCTGACCAGAAAACTCCAATAGACCTGATTTTTCCTTTTGAATTTTGATTTACAAAATTCAATTTCTTTCTTTTCCGCCAGCGCTTTCCCGAAGTTTCGCAAAGCGAAACTTGGGCACAAAAATTCCGAAGGAATTTTTCTTGTCTTTCTTTTCTAAAGAAAGAAAAGGGCTGTGATGGGCCCGCTGAGATTTGAACTCAGGACCTCTCGATTTATGATCCCTTTGGGGGAGGGATCCCCCTGTTCACAGTACACTAGCCCACATGGGGTTTTACCCCCGGATAAGTGATGCTCTGCCTGCTTTAGGATTATCAGTCGAACGCTCTAACCAAACTGAGCCACGGGCCCTTTTTTTTTTAATTAAAA
>JAYEKX010000034.1:1899-4701 GCA_034716875.1 Candidatus Altarchaeota archaeon
GGGATTTAACCTTTATAATTAATAGGAACTTTAGAAATGGATGTAGATAAGATACGGCGGGATTTCGAAATCCTTAGGACTGGGGTAATTTACATGGATAGTGCAGCCAGCAGCCTCACTCCCACACCGGTTCTAAAGAAAATCATGGAGTACTATAACGAGTACAGGGCAAACATACACCGTGGCATCTACAGTCTCTCCCAAATCGCGTCGGAGGAGTATGATTCCGCAAGAAGGAGTGTGGCGGGATTTATAAACGCTTCTTTGGATGAACTGGTTTTCACAAAAAACACCACGGAAGGAATTAACCTGATTGCGTTAAGCCTGGAGTTCGGGAAGGGGGATCGGATCATCACAACATCCATGGAGCATCACAGTAATCTACTCCCCTGGCTGAGGTTAAGGAAGCAGGGAGTCAAAGTAGAAGTCGTTGACCCTGATACGGATGGGTTACTGGATGTTGATGAGTTCAAAAAAATTATTGATGATGAGACAAGACTGATTGCAGTAACCCACGTATCCAACGTCCTTGGTTCGGTTAATCCGGTGAAAGAGATTGGGGAAATAGCTAGGGAACATAACGCACTTTACCTTATTGATGGTGCGCAGTCAGCCCCCCACATCCCGATTGATGTGAAAAAGATCGGTTGCGACTTCTTCGCATTCTCATCGCATAAGATGCTTGGCCCCACCGGGGTGGGGGCGTTATACCTGCGAAAGGAGCTGGCGGAGGAGATGACGCCGGCTGTATTGGGGGGCGGCACTATTGAGGAGGTGGGGGTGGATGGATACCGGTTAACTAAGCCGCCTGCGAGATGGGAGGCCGGCACGCCCAATATTGGGGGTGTGATCGGTTTCGGGGAGGCAGTGAATTACCTTAAAGAAACCGGTTTAGAGAATATAGAAGAACATGAGAGAACCCTGACCCAAGAGATGGTTTCAGGTTTAAGGGAGATTACGGGTGTGGAGGTATACTGTCCCGCCGGCAGAAGCATAGGGATTATTCCATTCAACCTGCAGGGGATGAACCCTCATGAGGTTGCTAAAGGGCTTGATAAAAACAGGATAATGGTTAGGTCCGGGCATCACTGTGCCATGCCGCTTATGAACCTCCTGAGAATAGACGGCTGTGTCAGGGCATCACTCTACCTGTATAATACTTTGGAGGAGGTGGAGAAATTTATTTCCAGTATACAGGAGATGGGGAGGTAATGCATCGAAGATATTATCCACTAGCCCATGCATTAATCAGATCTATCACATCCGCTAGTGATGCCTGACCTTGAGCCCAGAGGTTTATGAAGTCAATTACTTCTGATAGTGTGACTTCTCCACATGGCGGATAGTCTCCAAGGAGGTCACATTCTCCACCCAAGGTTGTTGTGGTGCTTGTTGATGTCGAAGTTGTTGTTGAAGTTGTAGATGTGGTAGTGGTTGCACTACAATCATAGCTGCATCCGCTAGTCCCCATGTCATTCCAGCCATCCGGGTTGTCGCAGGTGTTATCGTTTCCGGAATTTTCTGAACAAGTGCCGGTAAGGAAGAAATCTGATGTCGTGTGAGAACAAACGTGATTCAAATTTACGGTGTTGTCCGAGGAATGCCAAAGGTAGATTCCATAGTTGTTTGAGTTTGCAGTATTTTCAGTGATGGTATTGGTATCAGAGTAATAAAGTTCAATCCCATAATCTAAGTTGGAATTTACGGTATTTTCAGTGATGGTGTTGTTATCCGAATAAGAAATAAAGATTCCGCCCCAGTTGGAATTCACTGTATTTCCAGTGAAGGTATTGTTATTTGAGCGATGAGGGTAAATCCCGATGTAGCCATTTGAATTTACTGTACTATTGACGAATGTATTGGTATCAGCGTAATAGAGATAAATTCCATGAAGGGTGTTAGAATTTATGGTATTGTTTGCGAGAGTATTGGTAAATGAGTTAGAAAGCCAGATTCCATGATTTTCGTTGGAATTTACTATATTTCCTCTGAGGGTATTGGTGTTGGAGGAGAAAATATGAAGCCCAGCTCCGTTAAAATTTATTGTGTTGTCTGATAGTTTGTTCTCACTAGAGCTACTAAGACTAATCCCCTCAGCTGAGTTGGAATTTGCGGTGTTCCCCTTTACCGTGTTATTATTGGAGGGAAAAAGGGAGATTCCAACCCAATTAAAATTTATATTACTGTTTGTGAGGGTATTGACGTTAGAGTGATGGAAATATACTCCATCATGTGAGTTTAAATTTGCGGTGTTTCCAGTGAGGATATTACTGTCAGAGAAAAGAAGATAAATTCCATCATAATTGGAATTTGCGGTGTTTCCAGTGAGGATATTACTGTCAGAGCGGAAAAGATCGATTCCATAACGAAATAGGGAAACATTGCAGTTTGTGATCGTGTTGTTTAAACTATCTTTAAGATAAATACCGTAGCCTGATGAGTTCCCTTCAATACGATTCCCCTGACAGTCAAAGGTGATGCCATCTATATCGTTAAATTCAATGCAATTTCCTGAGTGATCGATAATATCTACTGTAAGATGGATAGTATCGCCAGCAGATGTAGAATTAATTTTATTATTGCAGTCGCTGCAACTATTACACTCATAGGTAGTTGCATCTGCAAATCCACTAATCAAAATCAACCCCAAAACCAAACCCCAATACATCAAATTCCTGAATCTCATTTTAAAACCCTGATTACTTTTTAACTACACTCACTACCTTTTCAAGCAGGAAATCAACATCATCCGGGACATATTGCTCACGTCTTGTATGTCTAATGGAAATTACCTGTTTTCCG
>JAYEKX010000035.1:0-4672 GCA_034716875.1 Candidatus Altarchaeota archaeon
CACATACCCAAGGAAATAACAAACATATCTGATGCACAAACATGTCTCAGTCAACTTAATCAATACCTCTCTGATAGGAATGCACATGGAGTACTTTCTGAAACTAGGATGGAAGAGTTCGGAAAGCTAGGTAGGGAGATACGTGGCTTCTCAAAGAATGTTGCAAGATTCATACCCTCAGAGGGAACCCTCATCTTCGAACAAGCAAGAAAGACTGTAGGCACTATCTTCGGAGGTAGAGACGCTGGAGACTGCACCTCTCCTCCGGGAGAGGGAGACTATCAGGGTGCGGACTTCTGGGCAGCCCCCAGAATGGTTCTAGACCCAGGAACCTCTTTCATTAACGTTGCCAACAAAAGAGGGGATATGCCCACGAAGAGGATTGGAAGAGAGGGTATAATGTTCTGCGAGGATCTGAGCAACATAAATCCAGAGACCGATAGAGGGTATCCTGCAGTAGTATTATCTGATTTGGCGATCACAAAAACCTATCACATAGGGGATAAATCAGCTGAAGAGATATTCAAGGCATTCAAAGACTTCGGGGAATCCCTTGGAGGGAAGAGATTTTACATATCAACAACACAACCAAACAACTCGGAGTTGGAAGACTATCTAGCAGAACATACAGAGTATTTCGAAAAAGTTAAGGTTAAGCTGAGAAAACTCGGCGAAACCAAAGGCATATACTCCAGTGCATTCAACACAAACACACGAGAAAGCAGGATAAAAACAGAGGAGATAGAGGTATATCAGATAAAAACTGACGAAGAAACAGAAAAGGCAGCGATTAAAGAATCCTCCGCCCCGGCAGAAACTGCTTCAAGAGAAATCAGCCCGGAAGAATTGAAGAAGACTGTTGCGAAAGCATATAACCAATTTTACACTATTGGGGGCTTAACATCCTCTTTCAATGAACAACCAGAGTTGAAGGATTTCATCAAAAACAATCTTTCAGGTATTGATGATGGGGGGACAATCATAGATGTCGGCGGCGGCTCAGGGGAAGGGTTTAAGGAAATCACAGAGGAACTTAGAAAGGAAGGATACAGGGGGCAGGCAGTGGTTATGGATATATCCGAGGATGCGGCAAAAGCCTCAGAAGAGGGATTAGAGTCTGCCATGGTGGATGGTGAGCATTTACCGCTGAAACCAAAGACAGCGGCCATAACCGCAACACGTGTAATTGAGCATCTGCCAAACCCAGGGAAGGCATTTAAAGAAATCAACATGAGCCTGAAACCAAAAGGTAAAGCAATATTTATCTTCGAGCATCCTGAATCAGCTATAACGCAGGGATATAAGGAAGACCTCAGGATATTTAAAGCGCGTCTGACGCTGACTAACGCAGCCTTGGAGGTCGTAGGGGAAAAAGATGATGAAGAAAGGAGGGAGAAACTTAATGAATTCAGGATATTATTCAATAAATCGAGGACGCCGGATATGTTTGATGGAGAGTATATACAGGACGAGCATAACGTAAACAGCATCCTGGAGGATTATCTGCAAGCGCAATCGCCTGAAAGCCGTAATAAATCACTAAAGCATCTGGAAGATGTGAAACAGATGAGTGAAGACAAGATTGCGATAAGCGAGACGGTTATACATAACATACGCTCCCCGGATGAATGGATGAGTATGCTGGAGGAAGCAGGCTTCACAATAGAAACCGAGGAAACATTCACCACCAGCAAAGCAGGGGAGAAACTCTACACAGGCATAGCGGCGACTAAAAAAGGAACTTCAACAGAACCAGGACCTACAGTAATCAGCCACGATCAGCTGACAAAAGATATGAAGAAGATTAGAGAAGCTGGAAGTAAAATAAGGGCAATTCATCCAGTCGGGCTGGTTACGGTAGATGATGGGGGGAAGAGGGGTTGGTTTAAAGGAAGGGGAAATAAGAAGGTAGATAAGGAGGAGGTAATCAAGGACCATACGGCCTTAACAGAAAAAGTTAATGCTTTATGGACGGATATGGCGGGGGTTGATGTTGGGAGCGTGTTAGCTGGAAACCTGGAGATCCTGGAGAAGGTGACTGAAGAATCCCTGGATAAGTATAAAGGAAGGGTTGAGATATTAGCTGAACAATCGGGAAAGCTTTTAGAAGGAACCCCTTTAGAATATGAGCGTGGAGTAATTACGGGCCAAATAAAGCGCATCCATATTCTCGAAGATAAATTAAATAGGTTCGCCAGAATCCACAGGGTTAATGAAGAATACTGCAGCCTGAATTTAACGATATTTATAAAATGTTTACGTGAGATTGCTGAAGAAAGACCTAAGATAAAGAAATTAGGGTCATATAAAGATTTTTCTAAACTGAATCTGGATGAATCAAGCGAAAAAAAGATTAAGATAGAATTGATTAAGTTCGGGCGTGATGAGGGATTAATTGGGTTATTTAGAGACGCTAAAAAACGATATTTAGCTGATAATAAAAAGCAGGATGCCAAAGTAGGTGCATATAAAAAGGAAATCCACAATGGAGAAAAAATAGGTTCCGAAAAATATGAAGACAAGTCTACAGGAAAGGTAAACTCCGGGGGAATCAATCCAAGTAAGGTAAAAGAAACAATTAAGGATGACAATAAACAAAGTCACCCCCGCATAGCGGCGATTAAAGAAGCATCCTCCGGCACGAAAGAAACAGAAGGATATTCAGGAGTGCGGGGGGAAGAATCTAGAAAAGATCCTGTGAACACGGCCGGGAGTATTGCAGGATTTATAGGGGACATGACTGAATCCAGAAAACCTGTGGCTTTAGCTGAGTTTCCACCTGAATTAAGAACGAGATTATTTGATAATGATGTTCCAGATGATATGGAAATATCTGTGAGCAGGGTTAAAGTTGGTAGAAACATTACGGTAGGGTTTACTAATACAAGTACTGTGCTCACAGTGAGTGTCCGTAACGTAGATTGGATAACAATAAGGATACATGGACAGATAGATAACATTAGAGGTGATGAAGCCAAGGAAATTATGAAGAAACTTGGGGTGATGGGGGTAACTAAGGATGCGAGAAGGAAGGTTGTAATCCTGGATGTGAACGGACTTAATCATATAAAAAATAGGCACACAAAGCATTTTATAAAAAGGGGTGTTATAGAAGAAGGTAACATTGAAGAAAACGAGGATTATCTCAAGGAGATAATATTAAGGAGCGTCAATACAGCTGTAAGGTCAACTTACTCCAACACCCGCAGAGAAGTCATCTACAGAGCTAAAGTTAACGGTATTACGGTTGAAACAATTGTAACACTAAAGGGTCGCATAGTAACGTCTTATCCATTAAAGCCAAACGGATATTCTAAAAAAGAGACTCCATCGATTTACGGCCTAGGCGGGGTTGGAGCGTATAGCAATCTAAGGAGGATGGAGGAGGATTTTGATTCAACCAGGGGGGACGTAAACCATCTCCCGGCGGTTATTGAAGGCCTGCTTCAAACACTTAATTCAGGAGATGCGGAACTCGTCACTGCGGCGAAGAAATATCTCCGGGAGTTATGGGAGAGTGACTCACAGGGGAAGATTGAGGAGATGTCCCAGGGAGTAATATCAAATGAACGAGACTCCAGCTCCAAAATCCAGAACTGGTTAGAGGCAAGAAAACTGTTAGATAAACTCCGCGATTATGAACTTGATGATCAATTATTTATTCGCATCTTCGGCGATGCTCTTGAGGAGAACCACCCGGTGGCAGGGATAATCAGGGAGATGACAAAATACGCTGACGAGATGACGTCATCACAGAGAAAGGGTTACGTCCGAATGGAGACAGCCGCAGTACTAAACGGAGTGCAAGGAGATATCGACAAGGGATGGCTGAAACCTAAGGCCCTACGTGAACTAAATGCCGAAATCGCAGATGCAATAAAAAAAGCCAACGTTGATGGATTCGATGAGGACGTTAAACAAGGGATTTATAAAGCGATAATAGAGATTGTAGATACTTGTCGTAATAAGGTTTTAATAAGAAAAGATGTTGGTTTAGAGGGGACAAAAAAGATAATAAATACAGTTATAGAGACAGGAAATAAGTTAAAAGAAGATGAGAGGTACCAGGAACTCTGGAATTATTATCAAGGCTTACCGACTTTAATCCTGTTTCTGTCGAAAGACAAAAGCCTGAACGAGATTCTGGGTTTAATCAGGGGAACGGCTTATATTGATCCTGAAACGCATGAATTCGATAACGCCCTCGCAACTCTTACGCTTGAACACAAGGATTTAACGAACCAAACAGAGATACATGGGGCATACCGTAGATTAGCGAAGGAGTATCACCCCGACCTAAACCCGGGTAGAGAAAAAGAAGCTGAAGAAAAATTCAGGGAAGTGACAGAGGCCTATGAAAGACTATGCAGTTATTTTGAGAGAGCGGGGATTGAGAGCATATCCGGGAGGGTTGAGCCGAAGACTCTAGGGGATATATCCAGTAATGACCTGACCCGAAATGATTTAAGCAGAGTCAGAAGGAAGATTATGAAGGGAGGGGAACTGAATAGAAGAGAATTAAAGATACTGCGGATCGCCATGGAAATGGCGAAAATAGAGAAGGGCATAATTGTTGGAGAATACCCTGAAGAGATAAGTGAAGCCATACTGGATCACTTTAAAAAGAACCCTAAGAGTATGGGGGCAGGACATCTGGGGGGGTTAGGATATC
>JAYEKX010000036.1:0-17016 GCA_034716875.1 Candidatus Altarchaeota archaeon
TAAGGCAAAAAAAATTGAGGGAAAAAAATTTTCTATCACGGTTTTTAAAAAACCAACATGTCGGATATACTTATTCTGTCAATATCACTTAGAAATAGAGGTGTAAAATGCCGCAAGGAAAAACAGCAGATATAGGAAAGTCCCTGGACAGGGGACCAAGGGAATTTAAAACCCATATCAGGGATAAGGAAGGGAATGTTATGTTGATCGCTGAGAAGGGGGTAGTGACGACGCACGCCATGAACTCCATAAAGAATGTTGCCAAATTGATGAAGGAGCATGATTTCAGGAGGATCCCTGTGACCGACGCAGGTACAGGGAGGCTGGAGGGAATGGCGGTAGCCATAGACATCCTGGACTTCCTGGGGGGAGGAGAGAAATACAATATCATCCTTAAGGACTATAACGGAAATTTTTTGTCTGCCATAAATTGCCCTATAGAAAAAATCGCAGCCAAAGCAGAATTTGTGGATAAAAAAGCATCCATTGAGGATGTTGTAGGCATAATCATGGAGAAGCACACATCAGCCATACCAATTGTGGAAGACAAAGAAGGTAAGAAGGTTATAGCCATCGTTACCGAAAGAGATGTTCTCCCGATGGCTGAGAGTTTTGGAGTTACTATAGGGGAAGCCATGAATAAAACCCATATGGTCTCCAGCCTGGGAATGATGATATCCGATGTCTCCAAGATTATGGTGAGAAATAGATTCAGAAGGCTTCCAGTAATCCAGGAGGATAAGGTGATCGGGATTATAACGGTGTTTGACATCCTCAAGTTCCTAGGCTATGGTGAATTTCACGGTGTGAACGCAGAGGATGTATTAAGTGAGAGGGTGGAGAAGATAATGAGTAAAGAGGTGATCACAGTAACCAAGGATCAGGACCTTGCGAATGTTTCAAAACTGGTGAAAGAAACCGGTATCGGAGGCTTTCCAGTGGTGGAGGGGGATAAGCTGATTGGGATTATAACTACCAGTGACGTGATTAAGGCAATTTACGGTAAGGAGTAGGGGGAACCAGAAAATTTCTCCTTTTTAAATATCAAATTTTAAATCTTAAGTTATTACTTTTTCTGAGGTTGTGAATTTGGAGAAGAATATACTCGTCCCAAAGCATGAAATTCTGGAGGAGGCAGATGCCGAGGAGGTGTTGGAATCTTTTAAGGTAACTCTGGGTGAGTTGCCAAAAATAAACAAGAACGATTCTGCCTTAAAGGATATGCCTGTAAAGGTTGGCAGTATAATAAAAATAACGAGGAAAAGCCCTACTGCAGGGGAATCAATCTACTACAGGGTAGTGACAGATGATTAATCATTAATTGAAGATGTATGCAAAAGATTTTATAAATAATGAAGACCTGATTAAGTTCCAGATAGATTCCTTCAACTGGTTAATTGAAAAAGGTCTACAGGAGGTTATTGATGAAAGAGAGCCGATGAAGGTGGATGTGGAGGGCTACGAGCTGAGTCTGGGGAAGATTCGGATAGGTAAACCAGTGGTTAATGAATCAGGTCAAGGCCCTGAAAGCAGGTTTCCCTTTGAATGCAGGCTTAGGAACCTGACGTATTCAGCCCCGATACTCCTGGAATTTATTGAAAACGGTTCCCTGGTGGAGGTGGAGGTGGGTCATTTACCCGTCATGTTACGCTCAAACATATGTCTGCTTAACGGGATGAGTGATGATGAACTGATAGATCATGGTGAAGACCCCAATGACCCGGGTGGGTATTTCGCAATAAATGGCACCGAGAGATCCCTGATTATTGTGGAGGATCTAGCCCCAAACAGGATTATAACGAATACCGAAAATGTTGCCGGGAAAGACATCACCGTTGCCAAGGTATTCTCTGTCAGACAAGGATTCAGGTCAAGGGTTACGGTAGAGCGTAGAGAGAGTGCTTCAGGTACATTATTTGCCACATTCCCAGGGATACCTAACAGGATCCGATTAACTATCTTAATGAAAGCCCTGGGTTTAAGTAATGAAGAAATCCTGGCTTTATCTGATGATGAGAATCTGAAGCTGGAGGTCCTTTTAAACATTGAATTAAAACCTCTGACACATGAGGAAGCCTTTGAATACTTGGGTAAACGAGCCGGTGCGGGACATGCCAAGCAATATCAGGCAACAAGGGCTAATCAGGTAATCAACAACTTTTTACTACCCCATATAGGGAATACTGAAGAGGATAGGAGGGCTAAGGCCATCTATCTGGGCATTATGGCTAGAAAGGTTCTTGAGCTGGCTTCAGGGATGAGGGAGTCGGATGACAAGGATCATTACTCCAACAAGAGACTGAGACTGGCGGGGGATTTAATGCAGGAGTTGTTCAGGGTAAGCTTTAATAAGATAGCCCGTGACATAAAGTATCAGCTTGAGAAACAGAACGCCCGCCACAGACAGGTTAATGTAAAGACTGCCGTTAGAAGTAATAATCTCACTGAGAGCATATGCTATGCACTCGCCACCGGCAACTGGACCGGAGGCAGGTCGGGAGTAAGCCAGGTTCTCGACAGAACCAACTACCTAAGCTCCATATCACATAGGAGACGGATTTCCTCACTTCTAAGCAGGAGTCATCCACACTTTGAAGCAAGGGACCTGCATGCAACCCAATGGGGGCGTATATGCCCCAGTGAAACACCTGAAGGGCAAAACTGCGGCTTGGTGAAAAATCTCGCTATCGGAACTTATATATCAACAGACAAGGATGAAACAGAGATAGAAAGATATCTACATGAATTCGGTGTAAAAGATGATGTTAAAGGAGTGGATGTATACCTGAATGGTAGATTGGTTGGTAAAAGAACGAAGCCTGAACTTTTGGTTCAAAGATTAAGGGGTTTACGAAGGACGGGTAAGATCAATCTAACCGTATCCATAAGTTACAGGGAAGAGAATAATGAGGTCCAGATCTACTCAGACAGAGGCAGGGTTTTAAGACCATTGATTGTAGTGGAAAATAAGGACCCTGCAATGAAAAAGGAGCATATAACCGATCTAAAGGAGGGTAAAACCACTTGGAAAGATTTAATTAATGAAGGCATTATTGAGTATATAGATGCTGAGGAGGAGGAAAACGCATATGTTGCAGTAAATGAAAGGAATTTAAGCGAGGAGCACACTCATCTAGAGGTTTCCCCCTCGTTTATCCTAGGGGTAAGTGCCAGCTTTGCCCCATATCCAGAGCATAATTCCGCTCCAAGGGTGACTATGGCTGCTGCCATGGCAAAACAATCACTTGGATTATATGCCTCAAATTACTATGCCAGATTCGATAGCAGAGCTAATGTACTCCATTATCCACAAACCCCTCTGGTAAAAACCAACATCACCGACAGCCTGAACTATGATAAGAGACCTGCTGGACAAAACTTTGTAGTGGCGATAATGAGCTATGAAGGCTATAATATGGAGGATGCAGTTATCCTGAATAAAGGTTCTATCGACAGGGGTTTAGCCAGATCCACATTTTATAGGACATACACCACTGAAGAGAGGGGGTATCCAAGCGGTCAACGCGACATGTTCGGAATACCTGATGAGAATGTTGAGGGGAATCAATCCTCGGAAACATATGGTAAACTGGGTAGAGATGATGGAGTAATACCCCCGGATATGGAGGTGGATACTGATCAAGTTCTTATCGGAAAGACCTCACCACCAAGATTTCTGGAAGAAATCGGCCCTTATGGCATAGTTGAGGAGAAAAGAAGGGAGAATTCCACCACAGTGAGACATATGGAGTCTGGAACAGTTGATAGGGTAATTCTCACCGAAACCCTTGAGAAGAATAAGCTGGTTAAGGTAAGGATCAGGAGCCAGAGAATCCCTGAGTTAGGGGATAAATTCGCTTCCAGACACGGACAAAAAGGCATAGTGGGCTTATTAGTTCCGCATGAGGATATGCCGTTTACTAAGGATGGAATCGTTCCTGATTTGATAATAAATCCACATGCTATCCCATCCAGAATGACTGTTGGACATATACTGGAGATGGTTGGGGGTAAAGTCGCTTCATTGAATGGGGGATTCACTAATGGTACGGCATTTGATAACGATTCTGAAGAGTACTTGAGAGAGAAATTGGTGGAAAATGGCTTCAAGGATAATGGAAAGGAGACTATGTATAATGGATCCACTGGTGAGAAATTCGGGGTGGAGATATTTACAGGAGTCATTTATTATCAGAAATTACATCACTTGGTAGTGAACAAGATTCATGCAAGGAGTCGTGGTCCAGTGCAGATGTTGACTAGACAGCCAACAGAGGGTAGGGCTAGAGAAGGTGGTCTGAGATTCGGGGAAATGGAGAGGGATTGCTTAATTGCTCATGGAGCCTGCATGATGTTGAAGGACAGGCTCCTGGATGAATCAGACAGGATTGTGGTACCGGTTTGCTCTAAATGCGGTTTAATTGCTGTGAAGAATATAGAGCGTGGAACTATTTATTGCCCAATCTGTGGGGATGTGCCAACCCATAATGTTGAGATGGCTTACGCATTCAAATTACTCCTGAATGAATTAACGGGCATGTGCATCTACCCGAAATTAAGGTTAGGGAATAAGGCATAAAAAGAAACTTCAGAAAGTTTCATCCGAAAAATAGGAAAAAGGCTTCGCCTTTTTGCTTGCAAAGATTGCTATGCAATCTTTCCAATTCCGAAGGAATCTTTCCAATTCATAGAATGAATTTTTGGACACAAGAAAATCCGTTTGACGGATCGAGAGATTGCTCTAAGCAATCTAAGTTGGAGAAATTCGATAACTGAAATATACTTTATAATTCAGTAAAAAACTTAAAATGATGGCGAGAAAAAAAATCGATAGGATAGAGTTTGGGTTATTCTCCTCCAAGATGATAAAGAAGCTGTCGGCTGTGAAGATTTACACACCAAATACATATGACGACGATGGTTATCCGGTAGAGGGGGGCTTAATGGATCCACGATTAGGGGTCATAGACCCGGGGATTCGATGTAAAACATGTAGCGGCAGGCTGGGTGAGTGTCCAGGACACTTTGGTCATGTTGAATTAATAAGGCCGATAATTCATGTAGGCTATGCCAGAGAAATCTATTTATTATTGAAGGCAACCTGCAGGGAATGTGGAAGGCTTTTAGTTTCTGATGAAAATATAGACAAATACAGGGCGAAAGGCTTTGATCCAGGGGATATCTGGGAGAAAGCATGTAAGGTTTCTGATTCAGAGAATGAGTGTCCTTATTGTAACTCTAAGCAGGTAAAGATAAAATTTGTAAGACCCTATTCCTACTACGAAGGCGATAACTCCCTCCTTGTAACTCAGGTCAGGGAAAGGTTTGAGAAGATAACAGATGAAGATGTGGAGGTTCTTGGCTTGAATGTAAGACCTGAGTGGATGATCTTCTCCTGCATCCCAGTACTTCCAATAACAGCCAGACCCTCCATTACTCTTGAGTCAAGCGACAGAAGTGAGGATGATTTAACGCATAAACTGGTGGATATATTGAGGATTAATCAGAGGCTGGAGGAGAATATTAACTCTGGAGCACCTCAATTAATTATCGAAGACCTGTGGGATCTACTCCAGTATCATGTAGCTACCTACTTCGACAATGGAATAACAGGTATACCTCCCGCAAGACACAGGTCAGGAAGGCCTTTAAAGACCATAGCCCAGAGACTGAAGGGTAAGGAAGGCCGCTTCCGTAATAATCTCTCCGGTAAAAGGGTGAACTTCTCTGCAAGAACAGTGGTTGGACCCGACCCCAACATAAGCATAAATGAGGTGGTGATTCCGTATTTAGTTGCTAAGGAGTTAACGGTTCCGGAAGAGGTGAATGAGAGGAACATTAAAAGATTAAAGAAACTCATTCTTAATGGAGCAGACAAACACCCTGGGGCGCATAATGTCATCACGGTAATTGGAAGAAAAAGGATTATGGATGAGAATAAGAAGGAGATAGCTAAAACCCTTGCAGTAGGTGATGTTGTAGAGAGACATCTCTGCGATGGGGATACCGTTATATTTAACAGACAGCCCTCCCTCCACAGGATATCCATGATGAGTCATTACGTCAGGGTTCTTCCGCACAATACCTTCAGACTGAATATAGCAGTATGTGCCCCATATAATGCAGACTTCGACGGGGATGAAATGAACCTCCATGTCCCCCAATCGGAAGAAGCCATGGCTGAAGCAGAGGTTTTAATGAAGGTTCAGGAGAACATAATCTCTCCGAGATTCGGGAAACCAGTCATCAGCGGGAGACACGATCACGTTACCGGAGCCTATTTATTGACCAAAGACGATTCCGTTTTCAGTAGAGGGGAAGCTCTTCAGATTACAAAGGAATTAGTAGACCTGCCAAAGGGGAAGAAGGAATTTACGGGCAAGGAAATCTTTGCCCTACTACTCCCCAAAGATTTCTCCGTTAGTTATAAAGGAAACATGGGTGATGTTTCTATAGAGAAGGGTGAAATTATCTCGGGGGCTATCGACAGTGAGGGTTTAGGCGGTGAACTACTGAATAAACTCTTTGTCAGGTATGGATCGGATGTGGCGAGAGAATTCATAGATAAGTCCACAAGGCTTTCTATCAGGGCAATTATGAAGCAGGGTATGAGCGTTGGTGTTGATGAACAGGATCTGCCAAAGAAGGCTGAAGAAAAGATTAAGACTCTATTAACAAACGCAGAGGCTAATGTGGATAAACTAATAGAGTCGTATCAAAAAGGGGAACTTAGGATAATTCCAGGTAAATCCCTGGAGGAATCTCTGGAGGATCGCATTATGATGGAATTGGGGAAGGTGAGAAACGATGCCGGCGAGATCGCGGAAAAATCAGTTGAGGAAAACTCCGCCATTATTATGGCCAAAACCGGTGCGAGAGGAAGCCTTCTTAATCTGACACAGATGGCCGGCTCAGTGGGACAGCAAGCAGTAAGGGGACAGAGAATTAAGAGAGGGTATCATTACAGAACATTGCCACACTTTAGAAGAGGTGATATGAGTGCAGAAGCCAATGGATTTGTGGCATCCAATTTCAAACAGGGTTTAAGGCCGACAGAATATTTCTTCCATTCCATGGGGGGAAGGGAAAGCCTGGTGGATACAGCAATAAGAACCGGAAGAAGTGGGTATATGCAGAGGAGATTAATTAACGCATTGCAGGATTTAAGGATTTATCAAGACGGCACAGTCAGGGGTGACAGCGGAATAATCGTGCAGTTTACATATGGGGAGGACGGTATAGACCCTATGAAAAAGGAATACCTTAAAGAAGGGGATTATGAAAAAGCAAAGATAGTTCCTGGAGAGGCTGTGGGGACTGTAGCAGCACAATCTATTGGGGAGCCCGGAACGCAGATGACGCTGAGAACATTCCACTATGCAGGTGTGGTGGAACTCTCCGTCCCACTTGGGTTACCTAGATTAATTGAAATCATTGACGCGAAGAGATCACCTAAAAATGCAGTCATGAGCATCTTCCTGGAAGAAAAGTTCAGTAGAGATGAGAAAAGGGTTGAAGAGATAGCAGAAAGATTACAGGAAAGATTTCTTAATGATGCCTGTAAAATCGAGATCGATGTAAACAAAAAGGAGTTGAGGATTGAAACCAAAGATGAAAAAGCTCAGGGTATACTGGAGGAACTTACAGGGGAGAAAAGTAATCAAGGGAAGTTCATTATAAAAAAAGAGTCGCTTTATGATCTCAAGAAATTGATGGGCAAGTTAACTAAGAAACGGCTCTCCGGGATAAAGGGGATAAAAAGGATTTTTGTAAAGGGATTTGAGGATGAATATATGATCTATACAGAAGGTTCCAATCTCAAGCCAGTTCTTAACACCACGGGAGTGGATAAAAACAGGACAACCACTAATGATATCTACCAGATATATGAGACACTAGGTATAGAGGCTGCGAGAAATGCCATTGTGGAGGAGGCAGTGAAGGTATTGGAGGAACAGGCTCTCGAAGTAGACATTAGACATATAATGCTTGTAGCTGATCAGACAACGGTAACAGGTAAACTCCAAGCCGTGGGAAGAACAGGGATAAGCGGTGCTAAAGAGTCTGTCATGGCGAGAGCAGCATTTGAAGAGACAGAAAAACACATATTAAATGCCGCCCTTTATGGAGAGGTTGATATTTTAGGGGGTGTGGCAGAAAACATCATTATTGGGCAATCCATACCCTTAGGTACAGGAACTGTGGAATTAACACCTAATTTAAATGCTTTTAAGGGGAAGACTAAATCCAAGTAAGGAAAATGAAGGACATAAAAAAGGACATACGCAGTGTAATCAAAACCGGAAGAATCTGTATAGGGTCAAAGAGCGTCATTTCTAGTTTATTAACTGGTAATCTAAAATTGATACTCATCAGCAGTAACTGCCCTAGTGATATCCGGGAGAAGATTATTTACTATTCTAAACTGTCGAATATTCATTACCACATAGCTAAAGAAGAGGGTTTGGAACTGGGTTCGGTCTGTGGCAAACCATTTCCCGTCTCTGCATTAGGAGTAATTGATGAGGGCGAAAGTAATATATTGACGAGATTTAAAAAAGAAACTAGCAATGGGAAAAATAAGACTTAAACCTGATGAGATAAAGTATATAACCCTGTTCGAAACATTAACGGGAGCAACCATTAAGGATTGTATCCAGGAAGAAGGCATAATGGGCTTCCTTGTTAAAAAAGGTGATATGGGACTGGCTATTGGGAAGAATGGTGCTAATATCGAGCGGGTTAAAAAAGCCGTTGGGAAGGGGGTTTGGGTGATGGAGTTTTCAGACGATTTAAATGAATTCATAAAAAATCTGGTTCACCCCATAAAGATTAAACAGGTAAGGATTCACGATATAGACAACAAGAAGATTGTCATAGAAATCAATAAACGGGATCGCAAGAGGGTTATCGGCCATAACGGTAACAGGATAAAGATCGCCAAGAAACTGGTTGACAGACACTTCGGAATGAGTGATATACAAATAAGGACTACTTAAACTAATCTGAAAAAAAATAAGATGGGTAGTGGAGAGTTTGCAGGAAAGAAGCTGAAGGATAAGCGTCATAAGTTTAGATGGAAGAAGGAGGGTTATGTCAGAAGAGTTCTGAAACTGAAGCAAAAATATGACCCCCTGAAAGGTGCAGCACAAGCCAGAGCGATTGTTTTAGAAAAGGTTGGATTAGAGGCTAAACAACCGAACTCAGGCATAAGGAAATGTGTTAGAGTGCAGTTGATAAAAAACGGCAAACAATTAACAGCATTCTGTCCCAGAGACAAAGCCATCACATTCATTGAAGAACACGATGAAGTTCTGATTGAAGGGCTTGGTGGAAGGAAAGGCAGATCCATGGGAGACATCTCAGGGGTGAGATACAAGGTTATCAAGGTCAATGACATATCCCTGAATGAACTAGTTCACCACAGAAAAGAGAAGCCCAAGAGATAGAAGTCTGATTTAAAGAGATATAATCTTAATTTAATTTCTTCTAGATTATAGCTTCTCAAAACCTGATGAGTTGAAGTTATTAAGGAAAAAAAATGATGCATGATTTAATAAACGACGCGATTGTCAACATAAAGAATCATGAGAGGATTGGCAGGTCACCCTGTGTAGTGAAACCCACATCCAAACTTTTGATTGACATACTGAGGATATTTCAGAGGGAGGGTTATATAGGTGAATTCGAGTTGATGGAAGATAAAAAAGGCGGACAGATAAAAATCAAGCTTGTGAAGAAAATAAATAACTGCGGCATCATAAAACCAAGATTCTCGGTGAAATATGATGAGCTTCCAAAGTGGGAGAAGAGATACCTCCCGGCAAAAGATTTCGGCATCCTGGTGGTCACTACCCCCAAAGGGGTGATGAGCCATAAAGAAGCTAAAGAAAACAAGATTGGAGGTAAATTACTGGTTTATGTCTACTAACTGAGATGGATAAGACAACCACCAAAAAAATAAAAGGGGAGGGCATCAAGTTGGAAATTGAGATTCCAGAAGGGGTGGAGGTTATCATTGAAAAAAATGTAGTTAAAGTCAAGGGTGCGAAGGGGGAATTAGACAGGGAATTCCCATCCAATGACATAAAAATATCAAGGAAGGAAAACAGGATAATCCTTGCGTGCCCTTCAAACAGGAGAATCAATAGGGCACTAATAGGGACCATCAACGCCCATATAAAAAACATGATTCATGGAGTCTCTGAGGGTGTTGTGTATAAAATGAAAATCGTTTACTCTCATTTCCCAATGAACGTTAAGGTTCAGGGAGATGCATTGATCATCGACAACTTCTTTGGAGAGAAATACCCCCGGAAGGCAAAAATACTGGGGGGCGTGGATATTGAAGTGAAGGGGCAGGAGGTAATGTTGAAAGGGATTGATAAGGAGAATGTTTCTCAAACAGCAGCTAATATAGAGCAAGCTACTAAGATAAAAAACAGGGATAGGAGGGTTTTCCAGGATGGTATCTACATTCTTGAAAAAGATGGTAAGTCCCTGACGAGATAGAATGACTCAGAAAAAAAAATCTAAGACAGAGGAGAAAGAGACTGCGGGAAAGAAAACCGTGAAAAAAAAGGTTGCTGAAAAGAAACCGGGGGTAGAGGGAAGGAAAGAGGTTAAGGAAGAACCCAAGGTAAAAGAGAGGGAAACCCCCGTTACAAAGGAAAAAAAGAAGCCTGAAAAAAAGGTTAAGGAGGAACCTAAAGGAAAACCTGAAAAAGAGGTTAAAAAGAAAACCAAAAAGAAGCCTGAAGAAGTGCTTAAGGAGGAACCTGAAAAAGAGCCTGAAAAGGAAATCAAAAAGAAACCTAAAGGAAAACCTGAAAAAGAGCCTGAAGAAGTGCTTAAGGAGGAACCTGAAAAAGAGCCTGAAAAGGAACCTAAAGAGGTAGTTATAGAAAAAATAAAATTTTTTAAGAAAAAGAAATTATCAAGGGATGAGAGGGAGCTTATAGCTAAAAGGAAAAAGACGCCCAGGTTTGTTAGACAGGAACTGTATAAGGTGAAGAAATTAAGGGATAAGTGGAGGAAACCCAGGGGTATTGACTCTAAAAAACAGGAGGGAAAGAGGGGTAAAGGTAAGCTTCCGGGGATAGGATATAAAAATCCTGAATCCGTGAGGGGTATATCCCCCTCAGGTTATTACCCGGTTTTAATCCATAACATAAGGGAGGTGGAGATTCTGAATCCTGAAGGGGAGGCTGCAATAATATCCAGCACTGTAGGAAGGAGAAAGAGGAATGAGATTATAAAGTCCGCCAATAAACTAAAGATCACGATCCTGAACCCGAGAAAAGGTGAGATATGAGAAAATGAATTTAACTTCACAAAAAAAATTGGCTGCAGAGGTATTAGGTACGGGGGTTAACCGGGTGTGGATAGACCCTGAGAGGTTGGAGGATGTCTCAAAGGCAATTACGCGGGATGACATCAAGCATTACATCGCCAATGGCGCAATTGCCGCTCAGGAAAAGAAAGGCATCAGCAGGGGCAGGTTTAAAGAGAAGCTGATTCAGAAGAAGAAAGGTAGGGGGAAAGGTCATGGAAGAAGAAGCGGGACAAAGAATGCAAGAACACCGAAAAAAGAGGTATGGATGAAGAAGGTCAGGGCACTGAGAGATGAGTTAAAAAAGATGAAAAACGAGAACAGGATTGATGAAACATCATATAGAAAATTTTATCGACAAATCAAAGGAAACTTATTCCACAGCAGAAGACATCTGAGGGAACACGTCGAACTAAAATAATTCATATAGTTTACAATCCAATAAAAAAAAGATGGCTAAGGGAGCAGGTTATGTAGTTCAATACCGGAGGAAGAGGGAGGGAAAGACTAATTATAAGAAGAGACTTAACCTGCTGAAATCCAGAAAACCCAGACTGGTTATTAGACACTCAAACAAGAGAGTCATTACCCAGATTATAGACTATGGCAAAGAAGGGGACATAGTAATCGCATCAGCGGATTCCGGTGAATTAATGAAATACGGCTGGAAATTCTCCACAAATAATTTACCAGCAGCATATCTCACAGGATTTCTTTGCACCAAAAGAGGGATTTATAAAGGAAGTAAAGAGGCCACATTGGATATAGGGCTTCACCCCCCAATAAAAGGATCCCGCATCTACAGTGCATTGAAAGGGGCAATAGACTCCGGCTTAGATGTGCCAAAAGATGACAGCGTATTTAAGGACGAGAAAAGAATTGCTGGAAACCATGTTGCTGATTACGCATCCACGCTAGATAAAAAAATTTATGAAAAAAGATTTTCAGGATATGTTAAAGCGGGTGTCGACCCTAAAGATATTACAAAGTCATTCAGGGAGGTTAAGGATGAAATAGAGAAATCCTTCCAGCAGGATCAATCCAAAAAATGAAGCCAAGAAGGAGTAGAAACGTGAGAGGTAGAAACACGAGAGCGGAAGATACAGCAAAAAATCTCTCCCTATGGGTTCCAAGGACTGAATTAGGAAAGAAGGTCCACAGCGGAGAGATAAGTAGTATGCATGAGGTCATAAAGTTGTCCACTCCAATAAAAGAGATAGAGATTGTGGATAAATTACTTCAGGGGCTAAGTGAGGAAATCATCGACGTTGGTAGAGTGCAGCGTGTTACGGATTCCGGAAGGAGGATGCGCTTCAGGGTGGTAATGGCGGTGGGAAACAATAATGGTTATGTGGGGGTAGGGGAGGCTAAAGGTAGAGAAGCCGGTCCCACCATAAGGAAGGCTATTGAAAAAGCCAAGATGAATATTAAAGAAATAAAGAGAGGCTGTGGAAGTTGGGAGTGTGGCTGTGGAAACCCTCACTCCGTTCCTTTTCAGGTAAAAGGTAAGGCCGGGAGTGTTGAGGTTAAACTCTATCCAGCCCCAAAAGGTACGGGTTTAGTAAGCGGTGAAATAGCAAGAAAAATCCTGACCTTGGCGGGGATAAACGATGCCTGGGTTCACACCAGAGGCCATACAAGAAGCAGTATAAATTTCGCCCATGCCATATCAGACGCATTAGTTAACACAAATAGGATGAAGGTAAAGGAGGCTGATATCAAGGGGTTGGGTATAACTTCAGGCTTAAAGGCTATTGAGGAAGATGAAAAACAAGGGGACGAAGAAAGTAAAGAGTAAAAAAGAAGTGAAGGAGGACATGAAGAGGATTGCCATGATAAGGGTTAGGGGCAGGGTTCATGTAAGAAAGGGTATAGATGATACCCTGAAGCTGTTAAATCTAACCAGGGTTAATCATTGTGTAGTAATCGATGACAGAGTCCAGTATAAAGGAATGATAAACAAGGTAAATGACTATGTCACCTGGGGTGAGATAAACACCAAAGCATTCGAGAAATTACTTAAGGAGAGGGGCAGGTTAACAGGGAATAAGAGTGTGGATGATACATACCTTAAGGAGAAAACCAGTTATAACTCATTGAATGATTTTGTAGACGCGTTTATGAAATTTAATGCGGGATTGAAGGACATACCAGGGCTTAAACCGGTATTCCGCCTGAATCCGCCTGAAAAAGGTTATGAACGAAAAGGCATTAAGAAACCCTACACTAAGGGCGGTGCACTGGGTTATCGTGGCGAGAAGATTAATGAATTAATCGGGAAGATGATATATCTCAACAATGGCCCATAAAGATCGGAAGACTCAGAAGTTTAGGGGCAGTAGAAACTGCGGCTTTGGAACCCAGAAGCATAGGGGGGCTGGAAGCAGGGGAGGTAGGGGAATGGCCGGAAGCAAGACACATAAGTGGTCTTTCATTAGTAAATACATGCCGGGGTATCTTGGCGGGAAAGGATTTAAAAGACCTTTAAAGATTGTCAGGAAGGTAAACACAATCAATGTCGGGGAACTAAATAATGACTTGGATCAATTGGTTGATAAAGGCATGGTTGAATTAAGGAACAATAAATACAGTATAAACCTGAAGGAAATGGGTTTTGATAAACTTCTTGGCTCCGGGAGTGTCACAAAGCCTATGGAGATTACGGTGGATAAATCCTCTGGATTAGCAGTCCAGAAGATTGAGGATGCCGGTGGAAAAGTGGAATTATTATCCGCACATCAATTATCATCCCCCCATCAAGAAGAGACTGGAAAATGAATCTGGAATTCATCAGACCCGTTATTAAGTATCTACCTGAAGTGAGGCTTCCCAAGAGACATGTTCCTTTTAAGGAGAAATTAATCTGGACTTCCGTGATTCTTGCTCTATTCTTTGTTATGGGTAATGTCTACCCTATAGGTGTATCTAAAGTAGATCTTCCCCTCTCATATCAGCAGTTTCAGATGATTTTTGCCAGCACCATGGGCAGTATTATTTCTATCGGTATCGGTCCTATAGTCACATCATCCATTGTTCTCCAGCTCTTGGTGGGCGCTAAGATGATAGATATTGACCTTGCAACAACAGAAGGGAAAGCCCTGTTTCAGGGAACACAGAAGATCCTCACCATAATAATTGCATTATTTGAAGCAGTAGCAGTTGTGGTCGGCTTTAGGTTGGGGGAGAAATTCCTTATGGGACAGGGTATTGAGTGGTCTCTTTCACACCCCATGGTTACGGCTGCAATATTTCAGATAGCTGTTGGCTCCATACTCCTGATGTATATGGATGAGATTGTCTCTAAGTGGGGTATCGGCTCCGGCATAGGTTTATTCATTGTTGCTGGTGTGTCGACGAGCATAATCACCGGGTCACTGAGTATTTTGAAGTGGATTGATCCCTCACTTGGCACGCTCGGCAGGATTCCGGACTTCATTAATATTGCAATGAATACAGGTGAAATAGATTTAATCTTGTTGTTCCCTGTGATTGCAACAATTATCGTATTCCTTGTCGTTGTTTTCGGGGAATCAATGCGCTTGGAGATCCCTCTCTCGTATGGAGGCATCCGGGGGGTTGGTGGCAGATACCCTTTAAAGTTCTTCTATGTCTCAAATATCCCCGTAATCCTCGCAGCCGCTTTATTAGCGAATGTGCAGATGCTTCCCGGGCTTGTGGGTGTAACAGACATGTACAGCCCCCCACTAGATATGAATCCATTGCAACAGGGTGTCATGACCTTAGTCAGGTATGTGACCTTGGGTGAGCTTGGAGGCTCCGGCAATAATCCGGGGATACTGAATCCAGCAAATATTGGTCAGCTAATAGGTCCCAACGGCCCAGACATCCTACTTCATCTGCTGATATACCTGCTTGTATTCCTATTACTCTGCATATTATTCGGTAAGTTCTGGGTGGAGACAACCGGCTTGGGGGCGGAGAAGGTTGCCGATCAGATTCAGCAAGGAGGGATGCAGATTCCAGGATTCAGGAGGGATAAGCGGGTTGTGGAAAAAGTTCTTAACAGGTATATACCTCAGATCACCATCATCAGCTCCATGGCAGTTGGTTTACTGGCTGTTGGTGCAGATCTTTTAGGGGCGATAGGTAGTGGAACAGGGATCCTACTTACTGTAGGAATACTCTACAGGCTTTATGAGGAGGTGCAGAAAGAGCAGATGGCGGACATGCACCCTGCATTCAGACGTTTCATGGGGAAAAGCTGATTTTTCTTTCTGTTTCATAGGGGTGTGAGAAATTTATTCATGGTTTTCAGGAAATCCTTGTCTTTAATCTTCAGCACCGCCTTACCTTTAAGGATTTTTATTTCCTTCACCCCCCTGAGGTTTTTTCCAAACCCCTGTTTCTCCTCCAGAATCAGGGGGATTACCCCTTCAATCCCGGTAAACTTTCTCTTTGTATCAACAACCCATCGACCCTCTTTTATATACGGCTTATATTTCCTGTATTTCTCAAGAAAATTCTCCTGCTCCAGGGGTGCTTTATCTATAGGAGGTCCTAGGTGATGCTTTATATCCGGTAGAGAGAAGACTTCTAAATCGAGTAGAATCACTGAGTTACTTACTTCATCGGTCCAGAAATCAGACTTAAGAATCTTGAAACCGAATTCTTCAATAGATTTTTTTATCGCCCTCCTGGTTTTTCTTAACTGGGAATACAGTGTATTGGGATTGATTCTCTCATGCACGAATTTCATTGCTATTAACATTGTGCCTCTAGCCTTCATTCTGTTAAGAAGTTCCTTTTCATCCAAAAGCTGCTCCTCCTTGGGAAAGAAGAATTCCTTTTGGGGGGACTTTAGAAATTCCACACTAGCTACAATAAACTCAGCCAGTTTCTGTCTGGAGACCGCAGCTGCAGCATTCCTGTTCTTATCCACGGCGTCTACGATTATTAGGTTAGCGTCGGTAAAGAAATACTTCAGGGCACCTTTGTCTTTCCACAAATCCCCCGGGTCTATGGCTTCTCCAAAGTTCCATTCACGTGCCGCCTTCAAAACATCCACGAAGGAGCCGTAGTTAATGCATAATAATTCAGCCAGGTAGCCGGAGAATCCCTGAATCTTGGCTTCCGCGCCATAAACATTGATTCCCTTCATAAACTGTTTCAGAATCCGGATTTCATCCCTTAATCCGGGAGTCCTCATTAATTTCCGTTTTACATATTGTGTATGGTAGGGGGTTCTGTCAACAGCAGATTTAGGTTCTTTGGTTTCATAACAGGGAACAATTTCTATGCGATACTTCTTATAGAATCCGCTGACGTAGGGATGCTCTGCATAATCAATTTCATATTCTATCTTAAGTTCCTTAAATATTTTCTTTCCAATCTCTAAACCATTCTTTTCAAGCTCTCCCCTGCTCACCTCCTTAGGAAACATTATGAAGATATCAATGTCTTTATCATCCCGCACATCAGTGCCTTTAGCTAGTGAGCCAACAAGGATAGGTTTCACACCGAATTTCTTCAGCCTCTTAACTATGCCGTCCACTAGCTTATTCTCTCTTCTATGTTCCTCTTCTGAAGGAGTAATCTTCTCCAGGATTTCCCTTAAGAGTTTATCCATTTTCGTTATAGACCGACTCCATCAATCTTTGCCCCACACACGGGGCACTTGGAATCCACTATCTTATTCTCCAGGATACTGAAAGCATATCTCTTAA
>JAYEKX010000037.1:0-16989 GCA_034716875.1 Candidatus Altarchaeota archaeon
AAAGAGTTAAATTCCCTGGAGAAAGTAAACAAACACACGGGAAGAGAGATGAATACCTACATCTGTTTTAAATTCAGAAATGAAAATGAAGGAAGCAATGTTCTATGAAAAAATAGAGGACAATAAAGTAAGGTGCGGGCTGTGCGCCAGAAATTGCGTAATACCTGAAGGAGGAACCGGGTTCTGCAGGGTTAGAAAAAATATAGGTGGAAGACTTTACTCTCTGGTTTATGATAAAGTTAACTCAACAACTCCGAATCCAATTGAAAAGAAACCATGCTATAATTTTGCCCCCGGATCATGGGCATTCTCAATCTGTACCCCGGGCTGTAATTGGAGATGTAAATACTGCTGTAATTGGAGTATAAGCCAGGAATCGGAGATAGAGGGTAGGGGAATAGCTCCAGAGGAAATTGTCCAACTAGCGAGAAATTCCGGATGTCAGGGTATCAGTTATACCTTTACAGAGCCAACCATATTCTATGAATTATCATATGATACCGCTAAATTAGCTCATAAAGAGGGGCTGTATAATACATGGGTTACAAACGGGTATACAAATCCGGAGCCAATCAAAGAGATTTCCAGGTATTTAGATGCGGCTACAGTTGATTTTAAGGGCTCTGGAGATGAAAAATTTTTACAGGAATTTTCCGCGGTACCAACACCCGAACCGATTTATAAGGCATTGATGGAATACAAGAAACAGGATGTCCACATTGAGATAACCGATTTAATAGTCCCCAGGGTGGGAGATTCTATGGAAAAGGTGAAAGAACTGGTGGAATGGATAAAAGAAAATTTAGGGGACGAAACGCCGATCCATTTCCTGAGATTCTTTCCCACCTACCAGGTTAGGGATATACCAGAAACCCCCCTAAAAACTCTTGAGAAAGCCTATGATATTGCCAAGGCAGCCGGAATGAAGTATGTTTATCTAGGGAATGTTGCTGAAAGAAATAACACTTATTGCCCTAACTGCAAAAAATTGTTGATTAAAAGACAGGGGATGGGAACGATAGAGTATAAACTCAAGGAGGGGAAGTGTCCCTATTGCGGAGAAGAGATAAACATTAGGGGGGTGAAATGGATTCCTTCAGGATTGAAGCAATGATGAAGATTTTGGTTGGTTCACAGAATCCTGTGAAAGTGGAGGCAACAAAGGAGGCGTTTTCAACATATTTTGGAAAAGCAGAGGTGGTGGGGGTGAAGGTTGATTCCGGGGTCTCAAACCAACCCCTGAATGATGAAACCTTTCAGGGAGCTAGAAACAGGGCATTTAAGCTGAAGGGAATAGTTGATGAAACAAAACTCAATGCTGAATTCTTTGTTGGCATCGAGGGGGGTATAACAAAATTATTCTCTAGATGGTTTGCCTTCGGGGGAATGTGTATCGTTGATGATAGAGAGAGGATTGGTTATGGAACGACCCCCTTTTTCGAGCTTCCGGAAAAAATTATGGAAAAACTTTTGGCGGGGACAGAGTTAGGTGAGGTAATGGATAAATTAATTGGAATTAAAAACACAAAACAAAAACAGGGGGCTGTGGGACATTTCACCAAAGGCGTTATGAATCGTAAACAATTTTATGTTGATGGCTTATTGATGGCTCTGATTCCTTTTGTGAATAAAGACATATATTTTAAGGAGCAATATGAAAGCCGCTTTAGTTTACAATCCAGGGATCAGGAAATATGATTTCGGTGAGGGTCATCCCTTTAGGGGGGGCCGCTTTGAGGGTTTCATGGATTTTTTCAGGTCTGAGTTCAGGGATTATTTCCAGGAGATTAAGCCGGATCCGGCAACCGATGAGATCCTCTCATTAGTTCACAGTAAAGAGTATGTTGAGGTGATGAAGAGTGCCTCTGAGGGGGTATTTCTAAAAAACATCACTGAGTTTACCAGCGGGGATAACCTGAATCCCTTAACCGGATACATCCCCCGAGGGATTGATGAAGGGGCCAGGGTTAGCGTTGGAACCTCTGTTTTAGCCGGGGAACTGGTGGCTGCGGAGAAATTCAGGGTAGCGGTAGGGGTGGGTGGTGGTTTACATCATGCTAAGAGGGGTTATGGTGAGGGATTTTGTATTTATAATGATGTTGCAGTCTGCGCTGAAAATCTAAAGCAAAAATATAATTTAGAGAGAATTTTAATCTTAGATACCGATGCTCACGCCGGAAACGGGACATCAGAAATTTTTTATGATGATCCCTCTATTCTATTTATTGATTTGCATCAGGACCCAAGGACCATTTATCCCGGAACCGGGGGGATGGATGAGATTGGCTCTGATAAAGGAAAAGGTTTTACCGTGAATCTCCCCCTCTTATCTGGGACGGGTGATGATGCTTATCAATATCTCTTCGGGGAGGTGATCTCTCCCCTGGCTGAAGAGTTTAAGCCGGAGTTGATTATACGGTACGGTGGCTCTGACCCTTATTACCTTGATGGCTTAACTAACCTGGGTTTAACCCTCAGGGGTTTCAGGATGATCGGGGAGAGGGTTAGGGAGATAGCCGGGAGAGTCTGTCAAGGTAAAGAGGTTGACCTCCTGGGTTCAGGCTATAATCTGAAGATTTTGCCTTATGCCTGGTCGGCCTTAATTTCCGGTTTGTTGGATCTGGATATAAACCTGGATCTACCTGAGGAAAACCCGCCACCCAAGGATTCGGGATTAGAATATACTGTGGATATGGTGGAGAGATTAAAGAAAGGGCTTGAAGGGTATTGGGGGTTTTAAATGTTGATTTACCTGGGCCTGGGATGGGCTGAGGATTTTGGCGATTTCATTCTGCGGGTAGCCGAGGCCTCTGAGTTGGACGATTTTTGCTTTCTGGGGGTTTGAGACTGTGATTTTTTGCGGATTAGATAGGTTTTTATGAAAGAATTCCCCAATTCAATCAGGATTTATGTCCGATTCTCCTCAATCTAATTATGCAGAAACCTAAATATCTAACCCTATTTAAAGGTCTTTAGAGATCAATCTAAAGAATAAAGCGAAAAGATGAAACTAACAGTTCTCGTAGACAACAATACGCTAATTGATCAGTATTATCTTGCAGAACCTGCCGTTTCCTATTGGATTGAGGTAGATAATAAAAAAATTTTATTTGATGTCGGCTACTCCGATATATTTATAAAGAATGCAAAGGCTTTAGGTATTGATCTGAAGGAGACGGATTATCTCGTTTTATCTCATGGACATCTAGATCATACATGGGGGATAGAGCCATTTATCAAGCTAGTTGGCGATAAAACAAAAAACATAAGATTGATAGCGCATCCGGATGTTTTTGACAGGAAATTCCATCCCGAATTGGGGGATATTGGAACCAGAAAACGGAAAAACGAGATAAAAGAGTATTTTGATCTGGATCTCTCAAAAACGCCCAGATGGCTTACAGAAAATCTGTGCTTTCTTGGGGAAATTCCGAGAAAAAATGATTTTGAGGCAAAGACTCCGATAGGTAAGATCATAAGAAATGGAAGAAAGCTACCGGATTATTTATTGGATGACTCAGCGTTGGTTTATAAGTCAAAAAAGGGAATGATTTTAATCACCGGCTGTTCTCATTCCGGCATATGCAATATACTTGAGTATGGAAAGAAAATTTGTCGAGAGAGAAAAATATTGGATGTTGTCGGCGGATTCCATTTGTTGAATACAAAGAAGGAGATATTGGATGAAACTATTAAGTATATTAAATCGCAGGGAATTCAGAAGTTACATCCATGCCATTGTACTGATTTAAAAGCAAAGATTGAACTCGGAAAATTCTTTCCAATCCGGGAGGTGGGGAGCGGTTTGGTTTTAGAATACAAGGAAACTTCAGAAAGTTTCATCATCATAACGGGGTTGGGGGGTTCTACAACCCCCCAGACCACATTACAACAGCATTTATACTTTATGCTACAGGAACAAAATGCTAACGATAAAATGTGCTAAATGTAAGGGTGAAATCCTTAAGTATCTGAAGATCGGGGAGGGTAGATTACTGCACTGCTGGAAGAATCGGATAGGTAAGGATTATAGCGTTAGGGATGGAGACGAGGTTAGATGTCGCTGTGGTAATTTAATTGGTATCGATGAGGGTAAGTGGATTAAATTAAAACAAAATTCCTTTATATATCTAAAGTGAAAAATGGGGGTGAAAACTATGAAAGCTTATGGGCCGGTTCCTTCAAGACGGTTGGGGAAGAGTTTAGGGATAAACAACATTCCTCCTAAGGTATGTAGCTATTCCTGCGTTTATTGCCAGCTTGGAGCCACAATGAAGATGCAGGTTGCCCGGGAGGAATTTTACGGGATAGATGAGATAATTAAGGACGTGAAGCGGAAGATAGATGAGGCGGTGAAGAACAGGGAGACCATAGATTATTTAAGCTTTGTCCCGGATGGGGAGCCGACCCTGGACATTAATCTGGGGAGGGAGATTGAGCTTTTAAAGTCACTGGGGATCAAGATTGCGGTGATCACAAATGCCTCCCTGATAGGGCGTAGTGATGTTAGAAAGGATTTAATGAAGGCGGACTGGGTTTCCCTCAAAGTCGATTCCGTGAGTGAAAGAATCTGGCGTAAGATTGATAGACCCCACAGGTCACTGAAGCTTGAGGAAATCCTGGAGGGGATGCTTGAATTCGCCTCTATCTTCAGGGGGGAGTTAGCAACAGAGACTATGCTGATTAAGGGAATTAATGATAACGATAAAGTGATCAAGGAGATAGCCGGCTTCCTCTCGGAGTTGAAACCGGATAAGGCTTATATCTCCATCCCAACCAGGCCGCCGGCGAGAGAGGAGGTAATGCCGGCATCAGAGGAAGAAATCAATAGGGCCTACCAGATCTTCAGCAGTAAATTACCTGACGTGGACGTGGAATACCTGATCGGTTATGAAGGAAATGCCTTCGCATTCACAGGTAATGTTGTGGATGATTTACTCAGCATTACCTCGGTTCATCCGATGAGGGAGGATGCGGTTAAGGAATTCTTATCGAAGGCAGGCTCCAACTGGGGCATTATCGAGAGATTGATTAAAGAGGATAAACTCATAGAGATGAGATACCGCGGAAAGAAATTTTATATGCGGAAGCTGCCGGGCAGGTTATGAGAAATAAAAATGAAGATTACTTTGGTATATGATAACGAGGTCTATAAGGAGGGTCTTAGGGCTGATTGGGGCTTCTCCTGCCTGGTGGAGGTGGAAAACCAGCCGAGAATCCTCTTTGACACGGGGGCTAATGGCGAAATACTTTTAGGTAATATGGAAAAGCTCGATATTGAACCTGAAACCATTGATGAAATATTTATATCCCATTCTCACTGGGATCATACCGGGGGATTAAGTGATTTTCTTAAGGTGAACAATAATGTTACAATCTATTCCCCCGCATCCTATCAACCCCCTGAGGCAAAGAAGATTGTGAGTATTAAAGAACCCCTACAGATACATGAAAATATATTCTCCACCGGGGAATTAATGGGGATAGAGCAATCTCTCGTAGTTAAGACCGGGAAGGGATTGGTTGTTATTGATGGTTGCTCCCATCCGGGGGTGGGAAATATTCTCCAGGCGGCTTTGGGGTTTGGAAAAGTCTATGCCTTAATCGGTGGCTTACACGGCTTCAGGGAATTTAGTTTACTGGAGGATCTAAAATTAATCTGTCCCTGTCACTGCACTCAGCATATAAGGGGGATAAAGAGATTGTATCCAGACAAATACACTGAAGGCGGAGCGGGGAAGGTAATTGAACTCTAAGAAATGAAAACAAGCAAAAGCTGGCGAGAAAAATTAGAAAAGGAGCAAAAGCCAAAGGTGGTTGATATCCCCTCGAGAATGGAAAAGAGATTCGGGGTGGGGAAAATGCTTATCCCCAAGCCCTTGGATGTTGATGCCTTAATTCGCAAGGTTAAGGAGGGGAAATTAATTACCCAAAAACAAATCAGAGAAAAACTGGCAAAAGACTTTAAGGTTGATGTCACCTGTCCGATAACAACTGGAATCTTTGTTAGGATTGCGGCTGAAGCGGCAGAAGAGGATTTAAGGAAGGGGGAGAAACGAATAACACCCTATTGGCGCGTGCTAAAGGGGGATGGCAATTTAAACGAAAAATTTCCGGGTGGTGTGGAGGCACAAACACGCCACTTAAAAGAAGAGGGACATACGATTGAACCAAGTAAGGGTAAGAAACCGCCCAGGGTAAAAGACTTTGAAAAATATCTGCAAAAGCTGTAGAAGGGAATGAAGATGGAAGAATCTGAAGATTGCATACTATGCAAGATTGTTAACGGAGAGATAAAATCGTGGACGGTTTATGAAGACGATTTTTCCGTTGGAATATTGGATGTAAACCCCTGTGTGAAGGGTCACTGTCTCGTAATTCCGAAAAAACATGTTGAGAGATTCTATGACATGGACGAAGAGGATTTAGGGAGACTGTTTTCCACGGTAAAAATTGTTGCAAACAAGATCAAAAAAGCTATTAACCCGGATTTCGTCTGTATCTTCATCCGCGGAGGGAGAGTATCTCATCTCCATGTGGCTGTTTTTCCTTCCATGAAGAATGATTCCCTGAGTGGATTCCCCCAGAGTAGCTTTGAAAAGATCACGGTGAATTTAGATGAAGTAGCAGAGAGGATCAGGAATGCATAATTACTGAAATTTTTAGGGATAGTTCTAAGTTAAGTAGATGGATAAAAAATTCTATTTCATGATCGTTTTGGCGGCATTTTTTTATTCCATGTACCTGATCATAAATAGGGTTTATCTCGTTGATGGGTTATTCCCATTAAACTTTGCCTGCGGGAGTGGATTATCTGCAGCGTTCTTTTCTTCGGTATTCCTAATTTTTTCCAAAAAAATTGAGGAGGTGAAGAGATTGGATAGGAAAGATTTAACCCATATATTAATCCTCGGTCTCGTGGTGGGGTTTTTCTTTAGACTCATCCTCTTCTTTGGGCAGTCTCTAACCACTGCAACAAATGCTGGCTTTTTATTGAGGACTGCCCCCCTGTTTGCATTAATGTTTGGGTATATCTTCATGCGAGAGTTCATAACCAAAAAACACATGCTGATGATGTTGATAATGTTATCTGGCGTTTATCTTCTAACTACAGGGGGAAAATTAATCCCTAACCTAGGGGATCTTCTCCTTATCTCCGGGGGGGTGATCATTGGCTTTGATCAGGCATTTTCCAGAAAAATGATGAGGAAAGGGGTAGCTCCAGATGTTCTAACCTCGTTAACAATGATTACGGGTGGAATACTATTGTATCTATTTGTTATAATTTTTTCATCATTCTCTTTTATCGGCTGGGAGATATATCTACTTTCCGGACTACTAATCTTTCTATCTGTCTTTGCGAGGAACCTCGGATTAAGGCATATTAAAGCAGGTATCACGAGCTCTATTTTATTATTGAATCCAGTATTTACCGCAATTATGGGTATTGGCTTATTGCATGAGAGAATAACCTCACTCCAATTGCTTGGGGGTGTTATTATTCTACTTGGAGGATATCTTATTATCAGGATAAAAAGCTAGAGCTACTGGGCAGGCAAGAAGATTTTTGGGGGCGAACGATCTGAAGGATGCGAAGGAATGGAAAAACAGAGAACGCCCCGATTGGGATTCGAACCCGAGTCGCAAGCTATCCGCAACAGGGGATCCAGTCCAGACCTATCGAGCGCAGGCGAAGATAGGTCAATATGTGAACTGGATGCGACTGACTGAAGTCAGGCGTGTGTCCGAGACATGGTCTCGGCTACATTTCCAGTTACTTGAATGCCTCCTCCAGATCTTTTAAGTCGAAGAGCATGAGGTTTGGTGTGTCGATCTTTTCTTTGAAGCTTTTGGCGAATATGGTAAAGCATTCTGTTCTTTCGTCATTGTGCCATTGGAACTCCCCTGATTTTATCCTGAGTTCATTGAATATCTTCCCTGCGCTTATGTTCTCCTTCCACTTGCATTCGCAGAATAATGCTTTTTTTGTTTGCTCACTTAAGGCAATAATATCTATTTCATTGTCCTTATACCACCACCTCCCGATTTTATTGAAATCAAAGATATTTTTCCTCTCCCTTACCAGGAACTGTCTTGCGACATTTTCGAAAACCGGCCCCAAATAATTGTTATAGTCTGCCCTAATCTGTTTTACGTCATAGATTCCCTCCTCGATTGCGCTCATGTTAGGGTATATGTATCTAAACCAGAATTTAATGAAATTATCGGAGAGGTAATACCTCCCCCTTCTTGATGTGGTTTTCTCGGTGACTGGAACGGTTCTTTGGATCATCTTGACTTCAACCAGATTCCGGAGGTAGGGGCTGATGTCAGTCCTCCTCACTTTCATAAAATCTTTGATCTCGTTCATCTTAGTTTTTCCGTGGGCGATAGCCTCCAGAATCAATTTATATGTGCTCACGTCTTCGAATTCATACCTCATAAGGAAATCCACTTCATCCCTCAGGAAGCTTCTACCCCTCAGGATTTCCCCATGAAGCCAAGGCCAGAATTTTCTGTCTATCTTCATCAGGTATAAGGGGATGCCGTCTGCAAGACCATAAATCTCTATAAGCTCCTTAATCCCATATTTAGGGAAGAACTTATCGAGTTCGAAAAAAGGAATCGCCTTCAACTCCATGGAACCGGTTCTTCTCCCATAGAGCGGGCTTTTATGGCTGAGGACTTTTGAGGTCATCATCGAGACAGAGGAACCGAGCAAAAACATTTTTAGTTGAGAGTCCTTCAGCGTTAAATCAGTTATTGATTGAAAGATGTGGAGGATGTTTCCATCCTCCTTAATCAGGTTCTGGAATTCATCAATGATGATGACATCAACGTTGTTTTTAAGGAACTCAAACAGAGTTATCCAGTCCATTCTCAACCGGGAGACTTCAGGGAAGTGGCGTAGGCAGTGTTCATAGAATCTCTCCAGGTTTTTCTCCCCGACGGCAAGGTAATAGATTCTCTCCCTGTTTTTTGTTGCCGAGAGAATCAGTTCTGTTTTGCCGATCCTTCGCCTCCCATAGATCACCGTCAATTCGAATCTGTCACTGTCCAGGGCATCCTCCAACTCCTTAAGCTCTTTCACCCGGTCTTTAAATTGTATAACCATAGTTATACTAATGGTAATTCTACTATTTAAATAAAACCTTTCGTTTTCATAAAATATATCCCAGAGTAGAGCCCCGCCTTATAACAGCAAACCTTACAACCAGCTTATATCCCTACCAGAAGTATCAACCCGTGTGTGTATTGTCATCGCTCACTCCGTTCGCAGATGACAATCCGTCGGCTGAGCTTTAGGTGTAAAAATACATGGTGCGCAGTCCAACAAAACACATTTGAATCTGAGGATAATCAATTAGGTCATCCAATAAGGTCCGTCAAGCTTACTTAAACTGCTTTCGTTCCTCACGTGTTTCTAAAGGCTCGTATCCTAATCAAAGAAAAAAATTTTTTAAGTCAAAACAGATAAGGTATGAATCTAAAAAAAATAGAAACGCCCCGATCGGGATTCGACCCGGGTTTCTTGGTGCACCATATCACACAACGGGATTTTTATGGCTTTAATAACATAATTAATTTTATAAAAATGTATAAGGTAGTGCTCCTTCGTCATGGGGGGAGTGTCTGGAATCTTGAGAATCGTTTTACAGGCTGGACTGACGTAGATCTATCTGAGAGAGGGTATATTGAAACAAAGGAAACTGCTAGAGTGCTGAAAGAAGAAGGGTATACATTCGATATAGCATACACCTCTGTCTTGAAGAGGGCTATCCGGACATTATGGATTGTGCTTGATGATATGGACTTGATGTGGATTCCTGTGGTAAGGCATTGGCGCCTTAATGAGAGGCATTATGGGGCGTTGCAGGGATTCAATAAGGCGGAGATGGCGAGAAAGGAGGGTGAAAAGAAAGTTCATTTATGGAGGAGAAGCTATGATGTACGCCCACCCGAACTGAAAGAGGATGATGAGAGGTATCCTGGTAAAGACCCCCGGTATGCTGGTCTGAAGAAGAAGGACCTTCCTAAAACAGAATGCTTGAAGGATGTTGTTGAGAGGTTTCTTCCCTACTGGCATGGGAGAATAGTTCCAACAATCAAATCCGGCAAGAAGGTTCTGATATGTGCCCACGGAAACAGCCTGAGGGCCCTTGTGAAGTATCTTGATAACATCCCTGATGAGGACATCCCAGGCCTTAACATCCCTACCGGAATCCCTCTTGTTTACGAGCTTGATGAGGGGCTGAAGCCTGTAAAACACTATTATCTGGGGGACCCTGAGGTAGTAGAGAAAGCCACGCAAGCTGTCGCAGACCAGGGAAAGGCTTAAATATTATGTTCCCATTCTTTTTGAAATATTTCCAGTATTTATAGATAGGGTGTAAAATGGCGTTGAGACTTACGGATCTGAAAAAGAAGGAGAAGGCGAGGATCACAGGGTTTGTTGGGGGGCAGGGGTTTAGGAGGAATCTGGAGACGATGGGCGTCAGAGCAGGTAAGGTGATTGAGGTTATAGCCCTGCAGCCCGTTGGGGGTCCGGTTGTAGTCAGGATCGATAATCTGACCATAACGGTTGGCAGGGGGATGGCCCAGAAAATCATGGTTGGGCGGGTTTAAATGAAAATTCTTTTGGTGGGTAACCCGAATGTCGGGAAGAGTGTTGTGTTTTCACGGCTTACTGGGGTGGATGTTATTGCCTCAAATTATCCCGGGACTACTGTGGAGTTTACCCGGGGGACTACGCGGGTTGGTGGGGAGACAGCGGAGTTGATTGATACGCCGGGAACATACTCATTAGAACCTAAGTCTTCTGCGGAGGAGGTTACTTCCCGCATGCTTGAGGAGGCGGATTTTGTTATTAATGTTGTTGATGCCACGAATCTGGAGAGGAATCTGTATCTAACCCTGGAATTACTGGAGAGGGATATTCCGATGATAGTCGCCCTCAATATGTGGGATGATACGAAGCATTTAGGGATTGATATAGATTTGGGGGAACTGGAGGAATCATTAGGAGTCCCTGTAGTCCCCACCGTGGCAGTGACCGGGGAGGGTTTTAAGGAGCTGGTTTATAGAATACCTGATGCGAGATCGCCAAAAATCCATGAGCATACGCATGATGAAAGGTGGTCGGATGTGGGAAAGATTATTGAGGGGGTTCAGGTAGTAACGCATAGGCATCACACGATCTGGGAGAGGCTGGCGGATGCGACTATAAAACCAGCAACCGGTATCCCTTTAGCCCTTTTCATACTCTATATTACCTTCCAGATCGTCCGGTTCATGGGTGAGGGCTTGATTGGCTATGTTTTTGAGCCTGTTTTTGAGCTATATAAGCCTTTTGTGATGGAGTTGGGTTTGTGGTTGGGGCCGGGGATTCTATATGACCTGTTGATTGGCAGGTTAATTGATGGGGGGATTGATTATATGCAGTCTATGGGTTTATTAACTACCGGACTTTTCGTACCCTTCGCTGCGGTTTTACCCTACATCATCGCTTTCTATTTCATGCTCTCTCTTCTGGAGGACACAGGGTATCTGCCTAGATTAGCCACCCTCATGGATAACGTATTTCACAGGCTGGGGATGCACGGTCACGGCATAGTTCCGTTATTCCTGGGTATTGGTTGTAATGTTCCCGGGGCTCTTGCAACGAGGATCATGGAGACGAGGAAACAACGGTTTATAGCTGCAACACTCATGGCGATTGCAGTCCCGTGTATGGCACAAATCGCGATGATCTTCGGGATTCTGGGGAGGTATGGGATGGAGTATATCTATCTTGTGTTTATTACCCTTGCCATGGTTTATCTTGTGGGGGGTATCCTCTTGAATCGTTTTATCAAGGGTGAGTGTCCGGAGATTTTCCTTGAGGTCCCGCCGTATAGGAGACCTAATATAGAAACATTACTTAAGAAGACGTGGTTGCGTGTTAGGTGGTTCCTTATGGAGGCTATTCCCTGGCTTTTTTTCGGGATTTTGCTTGTGAATATCCTCTATATGGTCGGTTTATTTGAGTTTATGGGGGATTTATTTACACCCCTCATGGAGACTTGGCTGGGGCTTCCGGGGGAGGCGGTTGCTGTTCTTTTAATAGGGTTTTTGAGAAAGGATCTTGCTGTTGGTATGCTTTTCCCCCTGGGAATGAGTCCATTACAGTTGGTGATCGCTACCGTCATGCTTACTATTTATTTCCCTTGTGCGGCAACCTTCGCTACACTGCTCAGGGAATTAGGGATAAGGGATATGCTGAAGTCCACCTTGATTATGCTTGGTACTGCATTAACGGTCGGCGGGATACTCAGGATTATTCTGCTTGGATTATAGCCGAAATGGATGATTATTATTCATACATAAACAGGTTGTTTAGGAGAATGGCGCCGATTTATGATCTATTCACCCTGCCTGTTTCCGGGGTGAGATCTAAGGTCGTGGATCTCGTTGATGCAAAGAAGGGGTCAAGGATACTGGATGTTTGCACGGGAACCGGACAGCAGGCATTCGCCTTCGGGAGAGGGGGTTATACTGTGGTGGGAATCGATCTGTCGGAGGATATGCTTAAGATAGCCGGGAGGAAGAATAGATACAAGAACGTGGGATTCAGGGTTGCAGACGCCAGCAGGATGCCGTTTGAAGATAAATGTTTCGATGTATCCTGTATCTCTTTTGGCTTACATGATATGCCTTACGAAGTCAGAGGGAGGGTGTTGGATGAGATGAAACGGGTTAGTGAGAGGGTGGTTATCATAGATTATAATATCCCAAAAAACAAACTACGTAGATGGCTTCATGTATCGATAACATCTCTTTACGAGAGTAAGTACTACAGGGATTTCGCCGGGCGGGATATTAAGGATTTGTTACGACAGCACGATCTGGAGGTGATTAAGGAATCCAGTGGATTAATTGATTTCGTTAAGATATTAATATGTGATGTTACATGATGAAAACCAGGGTTGATGAATTAATTAAGGCAGGGAGGGGGGTGATCCTGGATTGTTGCCTGGATAATGGCGCCGTCGTTGCCGCAAATTCGTCCAAACAGTATTATCCCCGGGAAGCAAAAAATTATTTCTATGTCTGGCCAAGGGATGCCGCCTACACATGCATCGCCTCAGATCTTCTTGGGATGAAAATCCAGGAAAAATTCTTTAAGTGGTTGATGGATAAGGCTGAGGGCTGGCGTGAAACAGGATTATTCTATGAGAAATACCTCCCCAGTGG
This sequence comes from Candidatus Altarchaeota archaeon, assembly GCA_034716875.1. GTDB lineage: Archaea > Altiarchaeota > Altiarchaeia > IMC4 > QMZM01 > QMZG01. Next base: position 13,234 of record JAYEKX010000037.1, read on the forward strand.
TTTGAAGGCGGCGGATAGATTCCAGCCGGATCAGACCGGGACTGTTTTATGTGCTATCTCTCATCACTTCAGGGGTAACCGGAAGAAAGCCGGTAAATACAGGGAACTAATTACGCATTCTGCGGACGGGATCTGCAGTCTCTGGAGGGGTGATCATTTTAGGGTGGTCAGTAATGATGTGTGGGAGGAGAGGCTGGCGTTCCCGGATTTAAGGGAGAATTTCACTTACTCTCTTGCAGCATGTATTAAGGGTCTGTCGTCTGCGAATGATTTATTTCCAGACAAGAGATATCTGAAGGTGGCTGGGGAGATGAGGGATGTTTTACTGAGAAATGCAAGGAGAAGAAACTATTTTTTTAGGTCGTTTGGGAAGCTGGATGATGAGAGGATTGATGCAAGCGCTTTAGGTGTTATCTGGCCGTTTGAGATCGTTGGGGTAGATGATCCATTAGCCGTAAATACCGTTAAATTAATTGAGGAGAAGCTGGTGAGGGATTATGGGGTTTATAGGTATGAGCATGATGAATACGACGGCTGGATGTTTCAGACTATAGACCGGCGGAAGGGTGCCGGGTTCTGGCCGCTACTTAATTGCTGGATGAGTATTGTGTTAAACCGGATGGGGAGGAGGGAGGATGCCTTATGTTATTATAATAAAGTTTTATCTAGTGTGGGTGAGCATATACCTGAGCAGGTATTTGGTAATGAGATCCAGGTGTCTGTGTCTCCGTTATGCTGGAGTCACTCGATGTTTATTCTGGCATCAAGGGAGCTTGGGTTCATATAACCTGTTTATATGTCAGAAGGTTTTCGTATCGCCTTTCAATGTATGTGACTTCAATATCCTCTTCCCTAGGTCTAAGGAGCAACCTGGATAACACCCTAAATGCTTTAGTCTTTAACTTCTCCGCGTGCGCCCCTGCGTTCTCCTGCTTAACCCTGTCTTTGATAGCATAAATCCTTTGATCAACCTCTTGGAATTTCATTAATATTTTTTTTTGGTAAGTTATTTATATATCAGGATATATTAATCTGTAACTGAAGAATGGAGTCTTTATCGAGGGGGTTGTTAGTCCTACTGCTGGTTTTTACCGCGGTTAATGGCGGTTGCGTGGATAAGGATGGGGGGGATAAGGATACCGGGCCGTATTTTTGCAGTATTGATTCGGATTGTGTGGTTAAGGACGTCCATAATTGCTGTGGGTATTACCCGCGGTGTGTTAATAAGGATTATGTCCCTGATATCGAGGCTGTGAAGAGGGAGTGTCAGGTTAAGGGGGGTGCGTCGGTTTGCGGTTATCCCGATATTACTCACTGCAGGTGTATAGAGAATATCTGCAGGAGCATGCAGGGGGATTCTATTGTTTAAGAACGATTTCTCGTTTATTGATTTTGGTGCGGGCGCTGTGTTCTATGAGCCAGAGGTCGCGGAGCTGGCTGGGGTTGATGAATGTGATGGCCATGCCTTTCTTTCCTGCGCGGGCTGTCCGGCCAATCCTGTGTATGTAGGTTAACGGCTCCATGGGGAGGTCGTAGTTGAAGACGTGGGTGATATCGGATATGTCGATGCCGCGGGCTACGACGTCGGTGCAGACGAGATAATTTATTTTGCCTGAACGAAGCTTATCGACTGCTGTTTTCCTGGCGGCCTGGGTTAGGTCGCCGTGGATCCTGTCGACTGAAAACCTGCGATTTCGCAGGATGCCGTAGAATCTCTCAACCCACCTCTTTGTTTTACAGAAGATGAGGGCTTTTTTAGGGTGTTCTTCCTTAAGGATCTTGAAGAAGGCATCCATCTTTTTCTTCCGGTCAACCTCTATATAGAATTGATCTACGTTGCCGACTGTTAATTCATCTTCATCGACGCTAGCTGAGGTGAATTCAGGCTTATTCATGTATCTCTCAGCTAGTTTGCGTATTTCATCAGGCATGGTTGCTGAAAACAGCATGGTCTGCCGATTCCTGGGTGTCTTTTCAATGATCCATCTTATGTCTTTGATGAAGCCCATATCGAGCATGCGGTCTGCTTCGTCGAGGATGAATGTTTCTGTTTTATCGAGTCTGAGAGTCTTCCTCTTTATATGATCGATTACGCGGCCTGGGGTGCCTACTACAATGTGAGTGCCTCGTCTAAGCTGCTGTATCTGGGGGTTGATTGATGCACCGCCGTATGCCAGGGTTACATAGACGTTGGAGCCGGCGAGTTTCTCAAACTCCAGGCCGACCTGGAGGGCGAGCTCTCTTGTTGGTGTTAAAACGATTGCCTGGACTGACTTATTCTTTATCTGTATTTTGTTCAGGATTGGTATGACGAAGGCGAAGGTTTTTCCGGTGCCGGTTTTAGCCTGAGCTATTATGTCTTTTCCCTCAAGGGCTGGGGGGATCGCCATCCCCTGAATAGGCGTCATCTCTGTAAAGCCGAGTAGCTTTATGTTCTGCAGGATACTGGATCGTATGGTGAGTGAACTGAAATTTGTCATAGTAGGTTTACAGTGGATTTCATGGAGAAAAAGCAGTTAACGTTTTCATGGTATACATCTCACGTGTTTGGTTACAGAGGCCTCTCCTACTTCGAGTTTAATGGTCATGTCTGTGTCTGTGAACCTGCATTTGTAGGTCACCTGGATGGTTGAGTCATCGTTTGGGATGTAGCGGTGTGATTTGTCGACGTACTCTATGTATTTCCTGCTTGCATAGGTGTTGAAGGCTTCTCTTTTGCAGTTTATTGCCCTGGCTTTAATCGTTATGGTGTTGCTGCTTTTAACCCTGCCTACGGTGTCTGAGGGAAGCATGGTTAGGGTGCATTTTTTCTCCGGTGCTTGGTTGCATTTGACGTATTCCTTCAGTTCCTGGTCAGCTATCTTTAGTTTAAGGGGTATTTTTGTTCCTGAGTCGAGGCAGCGGTATTTAATCCACACCCTCTGGTTGTTGCTGTTGATGCGCGAGCTTGATTTACTGACGTAGGCTAGGTATTTCGGGTCGCCGTATGACTCCAGATTGAGGTTTCTGCAGTTTTCTGCAGTGGCGACTATCTCTACGGAGTCTCTATAGTCTTTCACGGTTCCTTCCTTATCCATGGATATTATTTTGAGGGAGCAGTTGAGGCATATTTTTCTTAGTGCGCCTGTTATTTTGTTGCATAAAGAGTAGTCTTTTTTTTCCCTGGCGAGGGTGAGGTAACAGGTGTTTTTTATTGATTGGGTTGTGATGTCTTCACATGTCCGGGGGTCTTTCTTGGTTAATGCCACGCCTTTAAGGCAGGTGTCTCTTTCCTGCTTATCCCCTATGAGCTTACATATGTTTGGGTCTTTTTTCGCTGCTGCCAGGCACATGCTTTGTGTGGTGTGTCCCTGGATTTTATCGCATAATCCTATGTCGTTGTTTTTAATAACTAGTCCGTAGAGGCAGGTGTCTTTCCTCCTGCCTTCCAGGGTTTTACAGGGTGGTTGAGGGGGTTTAGATGGTTCGGGGGTTTTCTCTACAGCGGCTTTTTTGGCGGGGGGCGAGGTTGTTTCAAAGAAGTCTTCCCATACTGGTTCAGTACCCCCCGGGTATCCATCCTCCCCTGAGTATCCAGTATCGTCTGGGCGTTCGATGCATCCGCATAACGCAATCACTAGTATCAGGGCTATGCCTGCCTCCCTCATTTTTTTTTTAAAAAAGAAAAAAAAAGTGGCTCTGTTATATATTACTGCACACACACATAAAACAGGGCGTAATCAGCTCAGTTAATCTTTATTTTAACGCCTTCCTTTA
>JAYEKX010000038.1:0-16971 GCA_034716875.1 Candidatus Altarchaeota archaeon
CAACTCAAATTGCTTCATAATTTAGTCCTAACGGACTCGCACAACAGAGGATGAAAGACTCCAGCTTCGCTCCCGTCCAAATTTTACCTCCTTCGTCGGCAAAACTTCTTTTATCCTCGATACGTTATCTCCTTCTCCCACTCCGTCTTCTCCTCAGTCTCTTCAGTCTCTGCCTCTCCTTCACCTCCAATAGATAAGGCTGAGGCTCTGCCTGAGATATGAACTCCTCCAGGGGGGTATTAAACTTCTCCCCCCTATTCTTCAAAATCTCTCTAGTCAATATCCAGTAGATTAAGGCTAAGGAATTCTTCCCCTTATTATTAGACGGAATAACCAAATCAATATTCTTTAATCTAGAGTTCGTATCACAGATTGCAACCACAGTAATCCCCGCTATCGACGCCTCCTTTATCGCCTGCTGATCCACAGTAGGGTCTGTAATTATAATCAACTCAGGTTCAATAAAGGTTTCTATATTAGGGTTAGTTAATGTCCCGGAAACAAACCGTTTAGTGATAACCTTAGCCCCAGTATACTCCGCAAACTTCTTTATACATTTCCGCCCATACATCCGGTTAGAAACCAAGAGTATATCCTCCGGATTATACCTGGAAATGAATTCCGCAGCAACCTTTATCCTATCATCTATCTTCCTCACATCAAAAACACAGAGTTTATCAGGCCTTATCTTATATATGAACTCCCTCATATCACTAGTCTTATACTTCAAGCCTACATGAATTCCATTAGAGAGATAATCATCTAAAGGAACCAAGAGCTCTTCCTCCTCCATCATTACTTCCTCCTCAGTCATTTTACCCTATTTACTCTGTCAAATCCTCACTTCCCCCAATAACCCCCCCTTAATTACCTCCTCCTTCACCTCTAAAGGAAGTTTAGGCATTATTTTCACTCCCACTTTCTTCTTCACTAAATCCTCCTTCACCTTAACTGTTATTGGCATCGCATCTTTTTCAAGCTCCAGTTTTGCAACATCCAAGGGTTTCTCCACCTTCTTTGGAACCTTAATCAGGATTGGAGCACCCATTTTTATCTGCAACGCCCTCGCCCCCAATAACCTAGCTACCTCAAATTTTGTATAATCCATTTTGAAGATAAATAAGGATGGTTTTAAACAAAAAAAACCTAGTTAAAACTTCTTGAATCTCATAATCTCGCCTATGGTCTCGGAGTGGGATAAAAACACCCTCCTACAACAGTATCTCTCATAACCCAAGGAGTCTAAAACCGTCTTTGGCTCCCCTCCCTTCGAAACCCTATCACAATACTCCTCCCAATCCTGTGCTATAGGCGTTCCACAGGTAAAACATCTCACTGGAATTATCATTTTTATCTTTCTCGAGGTTTAACGATAAGACTTCTGTCTCTTATGCCTCGGCCCCTTACTACTCTGGCTGGGCTTATGCGGCTCTGTAAGTCTGCGATCCCCTGCAATCAAGGTCCTATCATACCCCTGGTATTTTGAAAGAAGATCATCACTCTCCGACCATTCAACCAAAGCCCTGGCGATTGAGGAAGCAACAGCATCTGCCTGCCCCATCGTCCCCCCGCCATGTACATTCACATTAATATTAATTTTATTTAAATCCATATGATCCGATGCCAGCAGTAACGCCAACTTAATTTTATCTCTAGCCAGTTCCGGCTGAAAGACCTCCAGAGGGATGGAGTTTATCCGGACATCCCCCTTCCCCTTTTTCACCGTAGACCTTGCAATAGCCATCTTTCTTTTACCGGAGGAATGAACTAGTTTATCCATTTAAAATTTACCTCCAATAAACCTGCAGACTTCCCCCACAGCAACACCCCTCACTCTCGCATCCTTTTTCATTTCACTTAAATCATTTATCTTAGTTTTTTTAACATCAATATTATGTTTCCTCATTATCTCCTCCTCAGGCAGGCCTATATACACCATCACTCTCTTAAATGCCTCCCTCCCCCGGGGTTTCTTCCATGGAAGCATCCCCCGTATAGATCTCCTGACAAATTTATCAGGTCTCTTCTGGTGAAATGGCCCCCTCCGGGGATTTCCAAGATTTTTGATTGTTAGTTTCTCCAGTTCTTCCCTGAGAATCATATCCTTATTCCCGGAAATAATTGCTTTTTCAGCATTCACCACCAGTACCTCCTCACCCAAGAGAGCCTTCTTAGCAACAAATGAGCAAAGCCGCCCTAACACATGACCTTCTGCGTTTATAATCATCTTCATTTAATTAATTTAATATTTGACCCCTTAGGGTTTTTCTTCATCAGCTTAGATATTGACATAAGTTTCCCACCAGCCGTCTCTATCTTCTCTTTAGCATCCCCTGTGAATTTGAAGGCTGCGACTTCTACCTTATGATCCAGGCTTCCGTCACTAAGAATCTTCCCTGGAACCACCACTGTTTCACCCTTCTTGCTGTGCTTATTTATCCTCCAGATATTCACCCCCTCCCTGTTCCTCCTGGGCCTGGATAGTTCCTTCGCTACCGCACTCCATATCTTAGCATCCTCTTTCCTTGCGACTGCCTTCAATTCATTTATCAACTCCAGCCTTAAAGGATCCTCATATCCAAAACTTCTTGGCATTTTAAAAAATTTTATTTCGCCCTCTCTTATTAAGAGCCACTAAGCGACTGGTTAGGGAGCGCATGTGGCTCCCTGGTGTCAACTGACAGTGGCAGTTGCGGGGGACGAGGTTCGAACTCGCGAAGGCCTACGCCACACGGCCCTCAACCGTGCCCCTTTAGCCCACGACGCCTAATTTGAGTATGAATTAGGGGGTTAAAAAGACGCCTGTGTTTGGCCAGACTCGGGCACCCCCGCTTTTTAAATTGTTTTTTCAGGGATATTTACTTTAAGGCATCTTCCATATCCTTGATTTTTCTGTTAAATACATCAAATGCTGTATCTATCAGGTCAGGGATCTCAAATTGACCGAAGGATTCAATGAAAAAGTCGAATGACTCATCCTCCTTTATTGCATAGGAGGCTAATCCACTCTGCCATTTCGTATGTTTTTTTCCAACACCAAGTTGTGCTTTCGCCTCCAGTTTAATCCCTTGAGTTTCTGTTAATTTCACAAGAGGGATATTACCGTGTACTGGCATGATTTTAGGGTCTGTTGACTTCAAGTCCCTGCTATAAACAGTCCCAGGTCCCTTAATATTTAATGTGAGAACTGCGGTACATTTAGCGCACCCCTCCCCCTTACAACTACATTCTGAAACAAGGTTATAGTTTCTTAAATCCGTCTTTAACGGGATTAATCCAAGCCTCAGGGCTAAAGCTTCATCATTGAGTATGGAGAAATTTTCATGGAATATTATTTCTTCCATAGCCATGGTTGGAATCTCTGAAATTACAATTCGACGTAATGCATTAGCTAAACTCACATCAATTCCTGAGACATTAAATTCTATCTTGTTGTCCCCCCTCTCGATAATTTTTAGGTTCATTGTAGCTATACCCTCCTACCCCGTCTCCCGCCCTTAGATTTACATCCACCATGTGGAAGGGGGGTAACATCCTCTATTTTCCCTATGAGTATACCCGTCCGGGAAATCGCCCTTATCGCAGCCTGCGCCCCTTTCCCAGGGTATCTTGGGCCATTATGACCTCCTGGAGCCCTGACTTTTATATGAACCCCCCTAACTCCCTTATCCTTTATTTCTTCCGCTATCCTGTTTGCCGCCTGCATTGCAGCATAAGGTGAGGATTCCTCCCTCTGGGATTTAACTACTTGACCGCCGGATTTAATGCTAATGGTTTCGGAGCCGGTGACATCCGTAACATGTAGAATGGTATTATTCTTGGAGGAGTAGATATGTAGAACACCCCATAGATCCCTCTCCTTTTTCTTGGGTTTCACTTCCTTCTTTTCTTCCTCCTTCTCAGCTTTAACTTCCTCCCCCTCCTTCTCAGGTAACTTCTCCTCTTTCTCACCCTTAACTTCCTTAACCTCTTCCTCGCTCCCGCTCTCTTTCTCCTTAGCCTTGGCTAAATCTGCTTCTTCATCCAGCTTCTTTTGAGGCTTCTTTTTCTCCTCCTCTTCCTTCTTCAACATTAATCACCTTAATCGTTTCACTCAGGGTTATATTTTCTTCCCTGTCTTTAGGAACAATATATCCTGGAACATTGATTACGAAATCCCCAACTAAAACATGTCCATGAACAACGAACTGCCTTGCTTGTTTTAGTGTATTGACTAGTCCTTTTCTGTAAATCAATGTTTGTAATCTCCTCTCCAATAAATCTTCAATACTTAATGCCAGAATATCATCCAATGATCGTGTTTCAAGAACTCCAAGCTTGTTTAATTTATCCAATAATTCCTTCTTCTCTTTTTCCACTTCCTCTCCACTCGACCCTAATAAAGACCTCGCTTGCTGTCTAACCCTATCAAGTTTGAACTTAACACGCCATATCTCACTCTTGTTCTTCAACCCATATTTTTTACAGAGCTCACTCTCCTCGGTTATCCTCTCTAACCTCCAAGGATGTTTTGGCCTACTATACCTCCTTCTTTGTTTTTTAGGATCTCCCATTCACTCCCTCTTTAGGAATTTATTTTCTTGCCTTTTTTTTACTTACCCCAACAACCGCTCCTTTTCTAAAGGATGTTCTGGTTCTCTGCCCTCTTACGGGAAGACCTTGGATGTGTCTTATTCCCCTATATGACTTAATCTTTTTATGTTTTGTTATATCCTCCCTATTCGCCATCTCTAAGTCGGGGCCAGTGAGATGAATGTCTTTCCCGGTTTCGGGATTTTTTTGTCTGTTTGTCATCCATCCGGGGATTTGTTGATTCAGGTTTTTTATTGTATCTTCAATTCCCTCAACCTCTTCATCAGTTAGATTGCCCACCTTCACGTCTTTTTTAATGTTAAGTAACCTGATAAGTGATTTAGATGTATTTTGACCTACGCCCTTTATATTAGTCAGCGCCCTTACAACCTCTTTATTTCCATCTAAGACAACTCCGGATACCCTAACTAAATGCTTGAAATCCTGCTTTTGTTCTTCAACCTCTTTTTCCTTGCTCTCCTTCATTCCCTTCTTTTCCATTTTTGAAGTGTTCTAAAATATTGTACTCAATCTTTATAAAGGATATAAAGCTCCTTTAAATGAATATTCTAATCCAAAATTTTTCTTTATCTTCTGTCTATAAAAGAAAAAAAAGGCTCGCCGAGGTTGGGATTCGAACCCAAGTGTCTCTGAGGAGACACGGGCTTTCCTTTCCAGTTCATGAATCTAAATTAGCATGAAATTGAAACTCAAGGCCCGCGCGTTGATCCAGGCTCCGCCACCTCGGCTTTTCGAAGTAAAGCTGAGGCAGGTAACGAACGAAGTGAGTCGCATCTGCCTCGGCATGACGAACGAAGTGAATATGGTGAGGTGGGCGACGAATGAAGTGAGTCGCATCCACCTCGACATGACGAACGAATGTGAGGAATGGTGATGGGATATATGTATTGAATTCAAATTTTTTATCATGATTTATTCCATAATGAGCCCAAGTTATAGATCAAATTGCTATTTAATAACTGGTAGAGAAGTGGCGTTGATAGACTCTGGGGCCCCCTCAATAATCTTTAAAAAAATTGATGAATTACATATTGGAATTAATTACTTAATAAGTACGCATTGTCATTATGACCACACTGCAGGTCTCTCGGATGTAAGGGAAAAGACAGGTGGCCTGGTGGCGGCCCATGAAATAGATGCGGACGCTATGGTGAAGGGGGATGAAACCAAAATTTTATCTAAGATGTTTGGAGTTGAATGCCCCCGAGTGCATGTGGATATAAAGCTTAGGGATGGTGATTCAATAAACCTGGGTGGTTTAGTTTTAGAGGTAATTCACACACCAGGGCATAGTATGGGGAGTATATGTCTTTATGAACCCGAGTCGAAATCACTTTTCTCAGGGGATACTGTATTTGCCGATGGCGTTGGTAGGACAGACTTAGCTGGAGGGAGTTTAAGTGAGTTAAGGAAGTCCCTGGAGAAGTTAATAAGGGTGCATCATGAATCTGGAATAAAAATTGTTTATCCCGGACATGGACCCTTAGGTAGGGGAGAGGATATTGAACGGATTTATGGTATGTATTTTGGGGGAGTATAGATATATGATACATATCAAAAGGAAGGGGAGTAAGGGATAAGGCATATACAACAATTTCCAGTATAGGAAATTGTGTGCATAAATTTTTGTCGATCAAAAATTTCCTGTACTTTATCCTACAGTAAATTTCAGTATACAAGATAAAGATGAGAATAGCCATAATCCAAAGGGACCATTGTAGGCCGAATAAGTGCAATTACCTTTGTCGGATGAATTGCCCCATGGTTAAAACCGGGAAGGATGCGATTGTTGTTGATGAGGAAACAAAAAAACCAGTTATCATCGAGGATCTCTGCTCTGGTTGTGGGATCTGCGTAAAGAAGTGCCCTTTTGAGGCTATCACCATAGTTAATCTGCCTGAAGAGGTTGGAAAGCCCGTACATCAATACGGCAGGAATGGTTTCAGGCTTTATAACCTGCCTTCCTCTAAAGAGGGTGTGGTGGGGATAGTGGGAGCGAATGGCATTGGAAAGACTACTATGATGAAGATTCTCTCGGGTGAAATAAAACCAAACATGGGGGGGGAGGCGGAGTGGGATGAGATAGTATATAGATTCCGTGGGAGAGAAATACAGGATTATCTGGAGAAGTTATCTAGGGGTGATGTAAAGGCCGTCTATAAGCCGCAGTATGTTGATAAGATCCCTGATTACGTTAAGGGGACTGTAGGGGACATACTAAGAAAAGCCGATGAACTAGGTGGGCTGGATGATATCGTGGATAAACTGGATCTAAAAAATTCCCTGGAGAAGGATATTGGGGAATTAAGTGGTGGGGAGCTTCAGAGAGTGGCTGTTGCCGTCTGTCTCTCTAAGGATGCTGATGTTTATCTCCTGGATGAGCCCTCCAGTTACCTTGATGTGAGGGAGAGATTGAATATGGCGCGGGTTGTCAGGGGGATAGGTGAAACTACAAATAAATTCGTTTTTGTTGTGGAGCACGACCTCATTGTATTGGATTACATATCCGACTACATCCATGTTTTATTCGGTCAGCCGGGTGCCTACGGGATTATCTCCAACATAAAGAGTGTCAGGGTTGGGATTAATGAATACCTGTCCGGTTTCCTGAGGTCAGAGAATATGCGCTTTAGAGAGGAAATCCGGTTTGAGGTTCGTCCCCCGAGGGGGCGGGGGGAGGTTACTGAATCAATCACTTATCCCCGGTTAAAAAAGGTTTATGACGGATTCAGTTTGGAGGTGGATTCCGGGGAATTCCATTCCCCCGGGGTCCTGGGGATTCTTGGTAAAAACGCTATTGGTAAAACCTCTTTTGTGAAGATGCTTGCTGGTGTGCTGGAGCCGGATAACACTAAGCTGGATCTGGAACTGACTGTCTCCTATAAACCACAGTATATAAAGACTAAGGATTCGCTGGTTGCCTCCCTGAATCTGGATATGGAGTTGATTCAGCAGTTCAGGCTTAAATTCCTGCTGGACAGGAATATGAAGAATCTCAGCGGCGGCGAACTGCAGAAGGTAGCTATAGCTGATTGTTTATCCAGGAAAGCCGACATTTACTTGCTTGATGAGCCGTCTGCTTACCTGGATGTTGAGGAGCGTTTAAGGCTTGGTAAATATCTGAAGAAGTTTGCACTGGATAATGAGGTTCCTGTTTTGGTTGTGGATCACGATATACTCCTCATCGACTATCTATCTGATGAATTAATGGTTTTCGATGGTGAAGGCGGGCGGAGTGGGCATGCCTCCGAGCCTCTGGATTTGCGGGGGGGGATGAATAAATTCCTTGAGGAGATGGATGTTACCCTCAGAAGGGATCCGGAGACCGGAAGACCCAGGGTAAATAAAACAGGTTCCGTTAAAGACAGGGAGCAGCGGGGGAGGGGTGAGTATTATTACGTGGGGTGAATTGGATCATGCAGCCTCTGCATAGCAATTCTCTTTAACTGATTGAATCTGGATTTTACTGCAGAAGAGGGGATCTTTTTTGGATATGGTGATGTATGGATATAGCCTACAGACTCCTGAAGAAGCCTGAGCCTCTGTTGCAGCCGACTGAAGAGGTAGTTAAGCCACTGGATTACCTGACAGAAGCTAAACGCATGGTTGATGAGGCGGAGGATTTATTCAGCCGCGGCAGGGAAGGATGCATATGAGAAGGTTTCACAGGCCCTCCGTTTTTATTTCTCCCATAAGCTGGGCGTAGGAAAAGAGAGGGTAAATACAGAATTACTTGATCTACTGAATAGAAGGGGGATAGATGCCAGGGAGGTCCGGGATTGCCTCAACCTCTGCAGTCTGGTGGAGTTCGCTAAATACAAGACAAATAAGAATGATTTGGAGGAGATAATCAAACACGCAAGAAACTTAATAACCTGAAACACTAAACAGTCGGCACTGCAGCAGGAGTTTTATGTTCTCCAGAGTATGCCCGAGTATCGGCTTCTGCATAGTGTTTTATCAGGTCTAGCTCTAATCTGAGAATTCTTTTCATGAAAGGGTTTTTCTCGTTTAATTTATATAATCTGGTCTTTCCAAAACTCCTTGTGCAGGTAACCATATCAAGCCGCTCTATTTTGTTCCATAACTTATACAGGCTGCCCCAGCTTACTCCTGCACCTTTCGAAATTTCTGTTTTTGAGTAATCAAAGCCCCTGTTTTCAATCAGGAAATCTAATATCCTTATCAACGGGTAGTTTCCAAAGAATCCTATCAACACTGATTTTTCATTAGCCATGATATATTAATGTGTTTATATAAATAAATAATGGTTCAAGATACATTTCAATGACTGTTAATGTCTACTAGGATGATAAATAGGGAGGAACTTGAAGCAAGAATATTGCACAAACTAGCTCGACAGCGGAGATGGGGCGGTAAACACACATCCTTTGATAATCTGCAGAAAGGATTTCCCTCCCATATCGGAAAGCAAGTGAAAGATATTGGAAAGGAACTATTGAAGGCAAATCTGCTTTTATCTAAACCTACCGCCTATGGTTTAGAGGTATGTCTGAATCCCAGAACAAGAAAAATTTGCTATACAAATTTTTGTGCTGCAGGATAAAGTCATACTTTATCCTACAGTGAAGAAAGAGATAATCGAATTGATTGAAAAATATTTTAGAGTGGAGATGTGAAGAAAGGGAAGTGGAAGAGGAGGTATTACTATGTGGGTTAATTACCAAACCTCTATTCTCAGATTTCTTATCCTTTTGAAATGATTGATATTTTTCGTAACAAGAATTTCGTTGTTTGCTATAGCCATGCCTGCGATCATGACATCCATTTCACCTAATGAGTCTCCTCTTCTTCTTAGTCTATCCATCTCCTCGCCGATTATTTTTGAGGATTTTATATCAAAATTCAAAAGCTTCATGTTCTTCAGCAAACTCCCTACCAAGTCCGAATTTTCTTTTGGATATGCGGATTTAAATGCCCCCTTAAATAATTCACAGGCATTTATAGGTGTAGTTGATACTTCAATTCCCTTATCCTGAAAATTCTTTATCTTCTCTTTTGCATTAGGATCTCCACGCAAAAGCCCAACTAGTATATCAGTATCAAAACAGACCATCATAACTCAAAGTCTCTAAGTGTGGCTTTAGTTCTTTCCATTATTATCTCCTTAAATATCCGTTCCGTCTCTTCTTTATCTCCTTTCCATTTGCCTGCAAACTCAATCAGAGGCTTGGGTTGTTTTTCTTTGGTTATTTTCAAAACAACATCTGAAAAGGACTCCTTGCCCCTTTTTAATGCAAACAGATTTTCATACGCCATATCAGATAAGGAGATTACTTTAGTCATGATTATATATGCATGTATACATATAAATATCAGATCACCTTGAAATCCACACAGATCCTGAAAACCCCTGGGGAGTAAGAACCGCATTTCACTGCATCAAGGATTTGAATTGTATAGCCAAGATCACCGCCTATCTTCCTAACTTTTTCAATGGATTCATCCTCATTATGAGAAAAATCATAGAAGTGAACCACGCCATTTTTCTCTAAAGTAGGTAATGCCACATCCAAAAAATCTCCCGCATCCTTGGGTAGCGGCATCACTATGCTATTAAATTTCCCAAGACGGGGAGTTTCCTCTCTAACATCTCCTTCGATTGGAATAACATCTACATTATTTAACTTTATGTTTTCTGTCATATATTCAAACGCCCTAGGATTCAATTCAATAGCATATACCTTCGCATTGGATTCTTTAGAGATTAAGATTGCATACGGACCAACACCAGCAAACATAACTAAAACTCTTTCATCATCCCTTACCTGTTTTGCTATTCTCATTCTTTCTGTACCTAGGCGGGGGGAAAAATATGTTGAACCTACATCCAGCTTGTAGAAGCAATTGTATTCTCTATGCACAGTCTCGGTTCTTTGCTCACCGGCAATTACCTCAACCTTTCTCGTCCTGAACTCCGTCCCCACAGTGGTTTTTTTAGCGGCGACTACCTTAATATTTTTGAATGTTTTAAGTAAAGAATTCCCGATAATCTCTTTCTTGTCTTTTAATTCTTCAGGAATTTCAAGAACAGCAATATCCCCAATAAGATCAAAGGATTTTGGAGCAATCTTCAGTTCATTTTCAGTTAACTTTTCCTTGAGAGACTCCTTCAGGGAAAAAGGTTTTCTTTCAATCTCTCCCCCCTCCATCCATACAATCTCTGCATCAGGGAGGTCTATTTCCTCCAAGATAGGGATGAAAAGAAAGCCCTCATCCCTAAGAATCCTCCTGCGTTTATCCAGAATCCCGAGACCAATAAGTTTTTTTCTGACTTTTTCACCATCCCTCTCTCTGACCTTGAGGTGCATTTTAGCACTTTCTAATCTTATCAATTATCTTCCTGCTGCCGCTCAGCCCCCCATTTAGATACCCCTCCAGCCTCACCACCTTAGCCCTAAGCCCCCTCTTTCTTAGCTCCTTCACCAACCACTCTTCATCAAAGTGCTGGTCCCTGCCTAAAGCAATTATGTCTGGATTAATCTCCTGAATCGGCTTGAACAAATCCCCTTCATCCCCTAGAAGGGCTTTATCCACAGGCTTTAACGCCTTCACAACCTCCAGCCTCTGTTTCTCCGGAATTACCGGGTTATTTTTTCTTCTTTTTACCGTCTTATCCCTAGCTACTACAACTATTAACTCATCTCCAAGCTTCTTCGCCTCCTCCAGGAAAAATATGTGTCCAGGATGCAGTATATCAAACACCCCAGTAGCAACTACAGTCCCCATCTTTAGGTTCCCTTTAATTCAGGTTATATTTAAGATTAAAATAGTAAGTATTAAATCAATAGCAACGAATGGCTTTGGCTTTGTAATTAATCACCCGAAAATGCATATAGACCTAAGATTCAGGAATCTTGAAGCTAAGAGGTTTTCTGCAGCAGGCAGTTCCATAAATGTCCATAACAACAGCAGTCTGAAGGCTGTTTCAAAGATGAATGAAAAGTTGTCTATAAATTTTTTGTTTAGTTGTAACTATGAACCAAACATTGGCTTAATCAGGATTGAGGGGGATCTACTCCTCAGCGACTCTAAGGAGAATATAGAGAGGGCGATTACGGAATGGGAAGACAGTGGAAGTAAGAACCTACCCCCAGACATTGCAGAAAAAGTGCATAACATCATACTCTCCAACTGCATAGTGGAGGCAGTTATCCTCTCTAAAGAAGTGCAACTTCCAGCACCCATCCCAACCCCATCAGTGTCTTTAACTAAAAAAGTAGCTAACAATAGATCACATGAGGAAACAAAAAGCTATATTCGCTAAACCACTACTTTTATTTTTATAATTTAAGTTAACAAACACTATTAACTTAGATTGCAAAAAAAATGAGTAATTACTGCCCTATCTGCGGAGGTAAAATGGAGATGAAGAAGGCGGAAGAGGAGGTATCCTATGGACAATATAGCAAGATAATTAAGGTTAATGTTTATATCTGCCAAAAATGCGGTGAAAGGATGTATACATCAGATGCCGAAGCTAAGATAAGGAAGGTGGAGGAGGAGATGATCAGTGCTTCACAGGTGATAGAATAAAAATGGAGAAGACATACATTATTCCTTTAAGGGAGGCATTTAATGCCCCGAGGACGAAGAGGGCTAATAAAGCCGTGAAGATAGTTAAGGAATTTCTGACTAGACATACTAAAGCCGGTAACGTAAGCCTGGATTCGTCGATAAATGATGTTTTATGGAAGAGGGGTAGAGAGAAACCACCGAGAAGGATTAAGGTGAAGGTAACTACTGAGGAGGATACTGTAACCGCTTCTCTGGTTGAGTGACTATTTCTTACTTATTCTTTAGAATGCATCAACAAATCTCTATAGATGGTGAAGACCTTCTGGGCTTGCTGGGATTAGCTACCGACTCCTATGCAATACTTTCAAGTAATTTCAAGGATGTGTCTGTTCTGGGGGTTCCCGTAATAAAAACCAAGGTTTATGGAACCAACCTCATTGGATTATTCTGTGCCGGAAACAGCCAGGGCTTACTGGTTCCCTATTTCATAGACGATGAAAAAATCAATGAAATAAAAAAAACTCTTTCAGAATCCGGTGTTGATGTGAAAATCTCCAAAATAAATGACAGGTTCACGGCTTTAGGAAATCTGGTGGCATGTAATGATAACGCCGCCTTAATAAGCCCTAAGTTCAGTGATTTAAGTGTGTTTAAGGATGTCCTTGATGTGGAAATCATTCAGAGAGATGTTGCAGGGCATGAGGAGGTTGGATCCTGCTGCGTTGCCACAAATAAAGGATTTCTGACGCACCCTGATGCGGAGGAGGAGTTAAAGGAGTTCTCGGACATATTTAAGGTAAATGGTAAAGCAGGTTCAGTGAACCTTGGCTTCCCGTTCATAGGCTCTGGTTTAATAGCTAACTCCAGTGGGTACATCACTGGATTGAGAACCACAGGAATAGAGTTGGGTAGGATTGATGACGCCCTCGGTTTTTTAGAGTGAATATAATCTTACTTTTCCAGTGCTCTCTGAAACCTTTTTTATTTCCATCCATCGGTATAATCTATGAGTACAGATGAAACGCACAGGAACCGTTGAACTCCCGTTACATGGAGGTAAAGCCCCGAGGTGGCTTTTTGACCGCATGGTTAAACTGTCTAGTGCCCTCACAGAAGCCCTTATCTATGAATATAGTCAGGAGGAATTCCTGAGGAGATTATCTGACCCCTATTGGTTTCAGGCATTCTCCTGCGTTCTTGGATTCGACTGGCATAGTTCGGGAACGACTACTACTACCTGCGGAGCACTGAAGATGGCTATTGATCCCGGGGAAACCGGGATTAAGGTAGCTGGCGGTAAAGGACGAACTTCAAGGAGAACCCCCCAGGAGGTGGAGGAAACCGCAGAGTTATTCTCTCTATCCACAAAAAAAATTGAGGAATTGAAATACTCCAGCAGGATGTCTGCTAAGGTAGATAACAGTTGTATACAGGATTCTTATCAACTTTATCACCACAGCTTTATCTTCACCGAGAAAGGAGACTGGGTGGTGATACAACAGGGTATGAGTGACCGGTATGCGAGAAGGTATCACTGGCTTTCCAGTAATGTCGATTGTTTCGTTGAAGAACCTCATACAGGGATTTGCAGCGATAGAAAGGAAAAGGAGGTTTTGGATATTACCGCAGGAGAGAGCAGGGAAACAAGAGAGACTAGCGTTGATCTAGTCAGGGATAATCCAAAGCATCTGGAGGGGTTCTTATTGCACCGGAAGGACTCTCAGAGTTTGTTGACTGAATTCAGGGAGGAGAGATTTACTATGCCAAGCCATCACCCTGTTCTGGATATCGATATTGGAAGGGCGGGGATGAAGGTCCTAGAGAGGGCTTATGAAATCCAGCCAGAGAATTACGAGGAACTTGTTGCTTTGAAGGGGATGGGTCCGAAGAAGATCAGGGCACTGGCTTTAATTTCTGAACTGATTTATGGGAGTAAACCAAGCTGGAGGGACCCGGCAAAGTTTTCATTTGCACATGGAGGGAAGGACGGGTTTCCTTATTCCGTTCATAAAAAAACATATGATGCCTCCATTCAAACACTTAAGGAGGCTGTAGAACAGGCAAAATTAGAGAGAAAGGAGAGGTTATATGCAATAAAAAGACTTAATGATTTTATTCAGAAATGACTTAAACTATAAAGGAGATAGGCTCCGGTATCAATGATAATCGAAAAAAACTTCAGAAGATATTGAGGGAGGGAAAGGCAACATGTATCATAGTTGAACATAAAGACCGGATTACACGATTGGGTTATAGCTATCTGGAAACGCTTTTAGCACATATTGGTTGCAGGATAGAAGTCGTTAATAAAACGGAGGGGGGTAAAGAGGATTTAATGCAAGACCTGATTAGCATCATCACCTCCTTTTGTGCGAGATATTATGGATTGAGACGAAACAAAAGGAAGACCGAACAGATAATAAAAACATTAAAGAATGATTCGTAGAGCAACAATAAACCTTAACGGGATGACTGGCAAGAAGAGAGAAAAAGCGGGGGAGCTTATAGATGAATATCTCTCTTTCATGCAGAAGGTCATTAACACGTTATGGAATCATAATCAGGCCCACGGCAGGTTTGTGGACAAAAAGGTATATGAAGGCATGAGCACCACATTAACCGAGAGGTATAAGCAGTGTGCTGCTAAACAAGCCCTGCAGATTGTTAAATCCCAGAGGAAGAAGGAAAAGAAGACCAAACCGGTTATCCATAATGCTTCACTGGAACTGGATGAACGATTCGTTAAGGTGGAGTCTGGCGGGAACGACTTTGATCTATGGGCTAAGTTATCTATACTGGGGGGTAGACCAATTTATCTACCTTCAAGGAAGCATTATCACTTCAATAAGTTCTTTTATTCAAACTGGAGTAAGAAGAAGTCATGCAGGCTTAGGAGTAATAAAAAAGGCTTATTCCTTGATGTCTTCTTTGAGAAGGAGAAGCCGCCTGTGAAGAATGAAGGTGATGTCGTTGGCTTGGATTGTGGCTACAGGAAATTGGCCGTTCTCTCAGATACTCAGCTTGTTGGCAGGGATATGAAGGATAGGGTAGATCACTTCTACAGGCGGAGTAAAAGCCACCTGATTGTTGGTGATTTTATAAATCATGAGTTGAATAAGATAGATTTCAGCAACATAAAGACTCTTGTTGTGGAGGATCTGAAAAACGTAAAGAAAAACAAGAAAGGCAGATTCTCCCGTCATGTTAACCGTTTGCTCTCTAACTGGGCTTACCGTCAGGTGTTGGATAAACTGGAGATGCTATGTGAGGAGAACCGTGTTCAGCTTGCACGTATAGATCCAAGATATACCAGCCAAGTCTGCAATAACTGCAAGGTTAGAGACAAGGCAAACCGAAAAAATGAAAGATACGAATGCCGTCATTGTGGCTGGAAGGTTGACGCCGACTATAACGCTGCTTTGAACATTCGTGATTTTTGGCTTGCTCAGGGACAATATGGTGCCCTGTCAGAAAACCATTTTACTATTCCAAGTGGTTAATCTGGGAATAGATTTCTATAAAATGAGTAACTATTTACCGTAAATAAATAGGAGGGATAAAACAAAAAATCAACCCAGTGACTTGATCCTCTCCAGACCCCTGATTTCCTTCATCACCTCCAGGGTTCCCGTGGGAACAAGGTCTTTCCATTCCTCTCCAGAAAGAATCCTCCTCCTGATCTCCACCCCGGAATACCTTTCCCTGTTAAAGAAACCTGTGGCGTGGATTCTGTAGCCCGCCTCCCTGAACAATCTCCTCTCCAGTTCCCCGTTGGTGTAAACCACATCAAACCCAGAAACCAGCTTCTCCACATGAGAAACCCAACGCCTGTTATCCCCGATGTCGGGTATGTCATAAACAGCGAATTTAGGGGGAATCTCTAACGACCTTATAATCATCTCCCTCCTCTCCCCTGCAGTGAACGGGTTTTCCTGGGTATGGCTCTCCTGGGAACTACCGATACCTAACATAATAAATCCACAATCCCTCGCCGCCTCCTTAATCAGCATTAAATGACCCAGGTGGAAAGGCTGGAATCTCCCGATAATTAATGCAGTCACATCCATTTATATTACATAATTTATGCCCAGAAGTTAAATAACTTAGTATGGAGATTGGTCAGGTGATTGGGGCCACTACTTTGCGCGGCTTCAGGTTTGTGATAAAAGAAGGTATGGAGGAGCACGTTAAAAGAGATGAATTCGTTTCAGTTAAAGAATCCGTAACCGACAACAACATCCTGGGGATTATCAAGGAAATCACCATCTCCAATGAACTGCTGCCTGATGAATTCGGAAGAGACCTCCGGCTGGGAGACATAATCCTTACTGAAGGAGAATACCCGGTGCCGACAGTAAAAATTTTGGGTTGTGAACACAGAGATGGGCTGGAGCTGCCTAGATACGGGATAAAACCCGGTTCCCCGGTTAAACTGGCTGATGATGAAATACTGAAGAGAATATTAAGGCAGGATGAATCCAAGGCCGCATTAATTGGATCAATCTCCACCAGAGAAACGGTTCCTGTCTACGTCTCGATTAACGACATAATCTCAAGACACTGCGCCGTGCTCGCCATGACCGGCGCAGGTAAAAGCTATACCGTCGGGGTCTTAATCGAAGAGCTTCTGAAAAAGAAGGGTTCAGTGGTTGTGTTTGACCCCCACGGCGAATACAAAAACATCGAGTTTAATGACTCAACCACACGAGTCTGTGGAGTTAAGGGTGAACAGACGATAAAGATAGAAACCTCTTCCCTTAGAACCGGAGACTTCTCAAACATCATCCCAGACATCACTGATCCACAAAGAGACCTGCTTGATGAAGTTATAAACATGTC